>CAURVX010000080.1:0-2722 GCA_963528605.1 uncultured Gemella sp. | reverse complement strand
TAACTACGTTACTACCACTCATTACTTTATCGTTAGTAGTCTTAAAGATATTGTCGCTTTCACCAGTTAACAGTGATTCATCGACCTCGATACTACCTTCAATGATTTCAGCATCAACAGGAATCTGATCACCAAGATTTAAGTGTAGATATTCTCCAAGGACGATTTCTTCAGAATCTATATTTTCTATTTTATTATCACGGTTTACTCGGTATTTACTTCTACCTAGCAAACTCAACTTCTCAAGGGCATTTTTCGAACGAACTTCTTGAAAAATACCAATTGCAGTATTTATAGTAATTACACCTAGAAACAACATATTTTCAAATCTAAGTGTTGTGGCTATAAATGCAGCTAAGACTAAGTTCATAGCATTGAAAAAAGTAAAAATATTAGAAAAGATAATCTCTTTTGTGGTTTTATAAGGTTTTATTTCACTAATATTTTTTTTCGCTTTAGTTACTTCTTCACTAGTTAAATATTTCATTCTACCTCCGCCATAACTATATTTTTTAATTAGTTTCTATTTTATCACACTTTAGTATAGTTTGGAAAATTAAAGGATGGAGGGGAGGATTTCAAAACTTTTAATTGCTAGTTTATTTATAAAGTAGTATTATATTATTGACTAGATAATAATATAAGTGAGGACAACATGGAAAAACTAGATTATTTAATAAAAACACTAAATTCAGAAATAGAAATACCAGAAACGGAACAAGAAAAGAAAGATTTGTTTAGATCATTGATGAACACATGGAAAGTATCGGAGTTACCGAGTGAATTCTATGAAGTTCAAGATGAGTACCTACAAGAGATTCTAAATGCAAAAGGAATAACAAGATTAGAAGATTTAACTGAAATCGATGAGAATATTTACCTATGGCAAGGAGATATTACTACATTGGAAGTAGATGCTATAGTTAATGCGGCGAACAAGGCTCTATTAGGATGTTTAATTCCTCTACACAGATGCATCGATAATGCCATTCACACGCAAGCAGGACTGCAACTTAGAAAAGAATGCGATGATATTATGAAAGCACAAGGAAGTTTTGAAAAAACAGGGCAAGCTAAGATAACAGCTGGTTATAATTTACCGGCTAGACATGTTATTCATACAGTTGGGCCAATAATATATCGTGTTGTTGAAGATGATGATAAGGAACTTCTTGCATCATGTTATAGAAATTCTTTAAAAATTGCTTTAGAGAATAATCTTAAGAGTATTGCTTTTTGCTGTATAAGCACGGGGGAATTTAGATTTCCAAATGATCTTGCTGCTGAAATAGCGGTAGCTGAAGTTAGAAAATTTCTTAAAGAAAACCCTGCTGCTAACTTAAAAGTAGTATTTAATGTGTTTAAAGATTTAGATAAAAAATTATACGAAGAGTTATTGGGATAAGAAAATTAAAAGAAGATTATAAGAATGAAATTCATCAAAGGCGATGAGGCTATCTTATAATCTTCTTTTTTGATACTGAGTAAATAAGTAAAAAAGAATAACTTACTATTACGTGTCTTTTTTTATGTACAGAAAATATGATATAATAGTAAGCGTAATAGTTATTGTAAAAGTAGTGAAGGAAGGAGAATAATTAAAATAAACTAGCTAGAATTGGATAGTCAGTTGAAAGATTATTTAGAGATAAGAGATGAATAGAATAAGAAAAAAGTATAATAGAATATTTAAAGAAAGTTTTATTGAGTACAAGTTAGAAAGTTTTGAAATTAGTAAAGAGGAACTGTCAGAGAAAAAAGCGAAGATACAAGATTTTATTAATTTCATTAAATCAGGAAAAATAAAAGATTATAATGAAGAGCAACTACAAGCTATGTTTGCTACTGAGGTCTTCGAAAAGACTCTAGGATACAAAAACAGCTTCAATGAAACTTGGGAATATGAATTAGAAAGAAAAACCGATGTGGATGGACAAAAGCCTGACATAGTTTTAGGAGAATTCACTTCTGAAGAATCAAAAGTTATGGCTGTAGTAGAGTTAAAAGATTTTAAATACTATGATTTAGATAAAAAACAAAACCGTATAGGTGATAAGAGAACACCAGTTGAACAAGGATTTGGATATGCTCCCAAATTTGGAGGGAATTGTCGTTGGGTTTTAATAAGTAATTTCAATGAGATTCGTTTATATGATAAGAATGATGAAAATCAATACGAGAGATTTTATATAGAAGACCTTGAAGATGATTTTGAGTTAAAAAGATTTTTATACCTATTATCAAAAGAAAATATTCTTGATAGAAAACTAGACAATTTAATAGATTTAAAAATTAAAGAAGAAGAGAAAATTGAACGTGAATTCTATACTAAGTATAAAACAATACGAAGTAAGATAGTTTCACAGGTTATAGAAGATAATAGAACATATAATGCTGATGTTCTAATTGAAAAATCACAGAAACTACTAGATAGATTCTTATTTATAGCTTTTTGTGAGGATAAGAATATAATACCAGCGAATAGTTATAAAACTATGGTACTTAGCTCTAATGAGAATGTAACTAAACATGAGTTATTTACTATGTTGTGTAGGAATATTGATAAAGGGAATAAGCAAAAAGGAATTAATAAATTCAACGGTGGATTGTTCAAATATGATGAGATATTAGATGATTTAGTGTTAGATGATGTCATATTCACAGAACTAATAACACTTGCAGACTATGATTTCAATACTGATGTCGATGAGAATATTCTTGG
>CAURVX010000079.1:0-3398 GCA_963528605.1 uncultured Gemella sp. | reverse complement strand
TTGGGCTTACGCCCTGTGAGACTAGAACGTTGCCAGGCAACAGTGAGAGCCTTCCATTTGGAGGGTTCTTTTTTTATACAATTCTTACATATATTTTGATTTTATTTTCAAAATAGAGTATCATAAAGTAGTAATATTTTTTTGGAGGTTTGGGAATGTTTTATTTAGAAGATGAGAAAACATTAGTGTTAACTAGTGAAAATAAAAAAGACATTTTAAGTGCGTTAAAATTAATTAATAATATATCTAATAATAAAAATATAAAAGTTGCATATATTAAAATCTTAGGAAAAGTATTAGAATTTAATAAAGCTATAGAAAATTATTATTATTCACAAAAACCAGGATATAATGAGGGTTATCAAGAAAGAATTGATAATTTTGATAATAGTAGTGATGAGTTTAAGCGTATAAAAGCGTCATTAAAACCAGATTTTGATGACAATAATTTTTCTGAAGAATTGGAAAAAGAATTTAATTTAATTCTTACTAGAATTGAAAGTAGAATTTCAATAATCTTTGAAGAAGAACAACAGTATAATTTTAACAATTATTTAATTACACTTATTGAAAAAGAAAATCTTGATGAATTTATTTGGTTAAATACTATCTATAATATTTATAAAGAGGGCAAGAGTTTAAATAGTATTGTTCATGATTACCTAAAATTAAGTGATGTTGAATTTTCGGATCTTTATAAGATTTATTTATTCGTTACCGACTATAATATTAATAAGTTATTATTAAAAAATGAATCTAAAATAATTAATAATGACTATTTAGAAAACCATGAGATATTCTTTGATTATATGTATAAGCTTATTGATGATTTAAGAACCTTTGTAACGAAAAATGATAAGAAGAATATTCTTAGCTTTTCAACTATTATAGACAGTCATACTAATATTAGCACACCTAATAAAGATGAATTTCTTGACTGTGTATATAAAGTGTTTAATTTCCTAAAAGCACTTTATGAGAATGATAATGCAAAACTATTGTTAGATAATATTTATCCAATTTTAGTGAAATCTTTCTTTGCACCACTACGAAATAATGACAAAATCAAATATGATTATAATCAGAATTTTATCTATGCACTAGAGTATACTCAAATAATTATAGAAGTAATGGATGATAATCATGAATAATAAATTTTCTCCTAAAGATTATTATTGTGTTTATAATGATTTTGATGCATCTAAACGAAGTAAAGAGTTATATAATTTATATTTACCATTACTTGGTAACGATGCTATAAGCCTTTATACTTTTTTTGGAAGTAAGATGCTCAGTGATAAAAACCTATCTAAAAGTTATCTGCATTATGATATACTTGATAATCTAGGTTTATCAGACAATAAGTTCCTAATTGCAAGAAAAAAATTAGAAGCTTTGGGTCTAATTCAGTCACTGTATTTTGATAATAATGGCGTTGGACAATTTATATACAAAATAAAAGAAGCATTAAGTTTTGATGAGTTTTTTAATACACCAGTTCTTGCTAAGTTATTAGAGAACACTTTGGGGTCTAATAATTATTCTGAATTGGTAAATTATTATTCTTTAGATAAAGTAAGCTTTAAGAGTTTTGAAGATATTTCAGCGAAATTTTCTGATGTTTTCCGTCTAGAAAACTTAAATGAATTCAGCTTTGATTACATAGGAAGTAAAAGTGTTAATGGTCCAAACTTTGATGAATATTTTTTTGATTTTGATAAATTAAATTTCTATTTAGCTAATAGTTACCTAACAGATGTAATATCAAATCCAGAAGTGAAAAACAAAATTTTAGGATTGGCTCATATTTATAAAATGTCTCCAGAAGATATGTCTGGTGCTATAGAAAAATCAGCAGAAATTTCTAATGGAGCTAGTGAGATTAATATTAATGTTCTTAGTGATTATATCGCTCAACTGAATGTTAATGTTAGAAAACAAGAAGTTCCGACTCTTGATCGTATGGTAAATAAAAATCTTGTTGGTAAAAAAGAAAATCAGTTAACTGAAGATGAAAAATTTGCTAGAGAAGTTGATAACACTAATTTTGTAGAATATTTAAATAAGCAGGTAGGAATAGTACTCTCTAAAGTAGATGCTAAAAATATTGAAGAATTACAAAGTAAGTATAATTTTCCCACAGGCGTACTAAATATATTATTAGAATATTCAATTAAGCAAAGTGGTAATAATACAATTCCACATATAAACTATATAGATAAAATTGCAAGTACATGGAGTGCACAAAAATTATTTGGAGCTAAAGATGCTATAGATTTTGTTAGAGCTAATAGAAATCAGAAAACGAAAGCTGTCAGTACTAATAAAAGTCCGCAAAGAACTTATTCAAATAATCGAAAATCAAATCATGCTCCGTTTCCTGAATATTTACAAAACAGGAAAAATAACTTTAATGAAATGAAGAAGGAAGAAGACAGAGTAGTTACAAAAGAAGATGAGGATACTTTTAAAGATTTGATGAAAGTATTATATAATAAAGGGGATGTATAATGAAAAAATTATCTAACATAGTATCAAGTAATACAGAAAAATCATTTAAGAAGTTTATCACAGAAAAAGTTCTAGGTGATGTAGAGATAATTAAGTTTATTCGTGATAATAACTTTTCTAAAATTGACGTTGAAAATAATCTTGAAAAATTTTATCAATATTATATTTCAAAAGATACACTATTAAATATTGAGCATAGACCAAAATTAGTTTGTAGTGATAAAGAGGTTAATATAGTTTATCAAGAGACTGATGAATATAAACAAAAAGTTGAAAACCAAAAAACATCGAATAAAATTAAGACGGAATTTATTCCAAAGAGAGTATTAACATATACTTTTGATAACTTATCCAAGAATAGTAAGAAAGCTAAATTAGCAATAGAAATTATCAACACTTGTATGAGTATTCTTAATAAGAAAAGTACAAGAGGTGCATATGTGTATGGACCTACAGGAACTGGAAAGACATACTTAATGGGATGTATTTACAATTATTTTATACAGAATGGTAAAGAACCAGCAATTTTATACTATCCTGAATTTATTAGAAAAATAAAATCAAAGATTAGTAATAACAGTTATGATTTATATATTGATCTTATAAGGGATCAAGAAATTCTTATTATTGATGATATAGGAGCAGAAAATATTACAGAGTTTATTCGTGATGAGGTGCTTGGACCAATCATTAACCATAGAGAAGCAGAAAAATTACCAACATTTTTCTCATCTAATTTGAGTATAGATGATTTAGCGGAATTGTTATCTAATGGAAGAACAACAGTGGATAAAACAAAGGCCTTAAGAATAGTAGAAAGAATACATTCTTTAAGTGCTTCTCACTTCTTAGATGGTGAGAATGAAAGAGAATATTATAATTAAAAG
>CAURVX010000078.1:0-3421 GCA_963528605.1 uncultured Gemella sp. | reverse complement strand
AAGCTGCTCGTCTTGAAAAAGAAAGATTAGAAAAAGAAGCTGCCGCTAAAGCTCAGGCTGAAAAAAAAGAACTTGCCAAAGAAAAAGAGAAAATTGAAAAACTAGAAAGACTAAAATCTGAAACAGTAAATGCGATTATGAAAGATAGCAATATTTCAGAAAATGAAAAAGAAAAACTTAAAGCAATTATAGAAGCTGCTACTCTTAAAGATACCTTGGTAGCTACTGTGGAAAACGAGAGTAAAATTAGTGATATTAGTGTTTCATTTAACAACTCTAATATTAAAGCAACTCAATTTATAGCCGTAAAAGCTGACGAAAAGAATACAACTAAAGTAGAATCTTTAGTTAAAAATACTGATGAAAAAATGCAAGTAATAAAAACGATTGATCTTTATTTTAAAGATGAAAAAGGAAATATAATCGATAAAAAAGGTGAAACTCGTACCGTTACTGTAGCACTATTGGCTAATGAGAATGAAAAATTAGAGGTATATTATGTAAATGATAATAACCTTGAAAAAATTCCAAGTATCTATAAAGATGGAAAATTAACATTCTTTACAAATCACTTCAGCTTATATACTATTATTAAAAATGTAACAACGAACCATACTGCTTCTAACATTAATACAATACCAACTGATACACCTACATCTTACAAAAATAATGCAACGGTTCAATCTGTACTTCCTGAATTCAATAAAAAATCTTTAACTAACAACACAGATTCAGAAGCAACAAAATCAAATGTTCAAGAAATAGAACACGTAGCTACAAACAATAAAACATTAGCAAAAACAGGAACTACAGCTACAACTACAGGTTTCTTAGGATTAATTTCATTACTTTCTGCTGTAATTTTACGTAGAAAAACTAATAAATAATAATCATTATCAAATGAGTTTAGAAATTTTCTAAACTCATTTACTTTTTATTTTGTGTCTAAATTGTGACTTATCTTTGAATCTTTCAAGAAAAAAATACCTATTTTAGAAATTAAATGATACTAATTATCGTTTTTTTCTTTATTTTTGTTTTTTTTTGTAATATAATAGTGTTGAAGATTAAAAAAATAATCAATCTATTTATAATAAAGGAGAACCTTACTTATATGAAAAATACAACATTATTAAAAGTTTTGTCTGCGACTGCTATATTCTCAGCAATTGCAGCTATTGAAGCATATGATCAAGATAGCTTTGCTTTTGCAGCAGAAACACCTGTTGTTGCAAACAATTCGACAACAGCAACTACTCCTACAACAGTTGCTCCAACTACGCCAACAACAGCTACTCCTGCAGCAGCTACTCCTGCAGCTACAACGCCGGCAACTACTACGCCTAAAGCTGAGGAACCTGCTACTGTACCACAAGATGTTAAAGCTTTACCTGATGGAGAATATAAAATTACTGCTGAAGCCTTAAAATTCTATGAAGAAGGTCGCCCTTCTATGGCTGCAGCTGGAGTAGATAACGAAAAAACAAAGTTAATAGTAAAAAATGGACAGTACTCTGTAAACGTTTCATTTAAACCTATCACATTTGGTGGACTTACAGGTTACTTAGGAGACTTAAAATACTATGATGGTGATAAAACTCATGAAAATCGTAAAGAAATTCAAGATAGCGAGTTTAAAAACTCAACTATAGTCGAGAATTATAATGCCAGTGAAACTGATAACTTTGTAGGTGTTTACAAAGAAAAATTTCCTAATCGTACTGTTTATCCAAAAACTATTACTTACAATGTAGATAAAAATAAAATCGATTCAAACAATAAATTAGAGACTTATACTGAAGTGTTTGTTCCAGTTATGGAATCTATATCCCAAGGTGCAGGTACTCAAAAAATGATTTTAAAATTCGACTTAACTCCACTTTCTAGAAAGAGAGTAACTGCAGATAACTACGAAGCAGCTACATATAAGAATCCTAATAAAGATGTTGAATATAAAGGAACTATAAATAAAGATTTCCCTATTCACGTCCAAGGACACTTTAGAAATGCTAATAACAATGATGAAGAATCATTATACGGTTCAGCATTAGATAGCTATGTTAAAATTGAAAAAGTTGGAGACAAATATAAATATACTCTTAGATTCAAAAAAGGGCTTGCTGATGTAGGTGGCGAATTCTATCCATTTGAATTGAAAAAATTGGCATATGAAGGTAAAGATGTACCTTTTACTATACTAGCTACAAATGGTGATTCATCTATTAAAGAAGCTTCTATAACAACCGATAAACTTTTAGAAAAAATTCAGTTAGATGGTACTGCACCTTATCCTAATGGTGCTTTAATGTCTCACTTTGTTACATTGCAACTATACTATATAACTGCAGCTCCATATACAGAAAGACCTGCTAAAATCGAAGAAGTAGTTGTGCCTGCTAAACCAAAACCAGTTACTTCTGCACCAGCACCGGTGAAACCTAAAGAAGAAGATCCTAAACCTGCTGCCCCTACAGTTCCTGATCATGCAGTAACTGCTGATAAAGTACCTACTACTTTCCCTACTACTGTAAAAGGAGAATTATATACTCAACAAGATAATAGTATTTCTGGTTACGCTCCATTACTTGAAAAAGACATTACTATAGAAAAAGTAGGTAACAAATATAAATACACGTTTAATGTGAAGGAAAACAAAGGGACAACACTCTCCACTAAAGTCTTTAAATACCAATTCACAAAAATTGCACACAATGGTACAGATGCTTCTTTAGAGGAGATTAACAAAAAGACTAAAAAAGTAACTCTTATGTCTGATAATTTACTAGATATAATACCGATAAACACAACATTTAAAAATTCATTAAATGCGACTGGTGAAGCTGCGTTATATCTAAAACTAGACTTCCCTACTGTAGAAAAAGTTAAAGAAGAAGCTTCTAATAATTCAGTACCTGCTAAAATTTATGATGCTAGTGTTGCTGATAAGTTATCAATGGCTGATGGTGCACTAGTTCATGAAAAAACTCGTGTTGAAAAAGTAAATGAT
Organism: uncultured Gemella sp.; assembly: GCA_963528605.1. Taxonomy (GTDB): domain Bacteria; phylum Bacillota; class Bacilli; order Staphylococcales; family Gemellaceae; genus Gemella. Next base: position 414 of record CAURVX010000078.1, on the reverse strand, counting down.
ACTTATCACTACTACTTAACATTTAAAAACTTACAATTCGGACCTCTTGTAGGTACTGTTGATTCATTAAGCGTTGATGGTAAAACTGCTGAACGAACAGATCTTGGTGGTGAAGGTAATGAAAAACTATTCCACTTCACAAGTGCTGAAAAATTAGCTGAAAAAACTGTTAATTTCTCTGTATACGCTAATGGAGAACCACTAAAAGGACATTCAAATACTCCAGCATTAGTAAAATTTGACTGGAATACTGTGACTCCATTAACGGCAGAACAAGTTACTACTTTACACCAAGAAGAAACTACAAAAGCTCAAGCTGAAAAAGAAAGACTTGAAAGAGAAAAAGCTGAAGCTGCTAGAGCTCAAGCTGAAAAAGAAAGACTTGAAAGAGAAAAAGCTGAAGCTGCTAGAGCT
>CAURVX010000077.1:0-3635 GCA_963528605.1 uncultured Gemella sp. | reverse complement strand
GGAATACATCTGTATTACTATCGAACCAAATTTTAAGGAGAAAAATTTAATATGCTTGTAGATAAACCATTAAAGCTGTTTTCATTAAATGCTAATATTCCATTAGCACAACAAGTAGCGAAGTCACTAGGAGTAGAGTTAAGTAAATGTAGTGTAAAAAAATTCAGTGACGGAGAGGTTTCAATCAATATAGAGGAAAGTGTACGTGGTAGTGAAGTATTCGTATTACAATCAACTAGTGGACCTGTAAATGACAACTTAATGACTTTATTAATTATGATAGATGCACTAAAACGTGCTTCAGTGGACACTATTAACGTTGTAATTCCATATTATGGATATGCGCGTCAAGATAGAAAAGCAAGAAGTCGTGAACCAATTACTGCTAAATTAGTAGCTAACTTATTAGAAGTAGCAGGAGCGGACCGTATAATCGCATTAGATCTTCATGCACTTCAAATTCAAGGTTTCTTTGATATTCCAGTAGATCACCTTATGTGTGTACCAATTATTGCGAAATATTTCAAAGAAAAACTTCCAGATATGGAAGAAGTGGTTGTTGTATCACCAGACCACGGTGGTGTAACACGTGCTAGAAAACTAGCAGACGCATTAAATACACCAATCGCAATTATCGATAAGAGAAGACCAAAACCAAATGTTGCTGAAGTTATGAATATTGTAGGTAACATTGAAGGAAAAACATGTATCCTTATAGATGATATTATCGATACAGCAGGAACTATTACTTTAGGAGCGCAAGCACTTAAAGATAGAGGAGCAAAAGAAGTTTATGCAAGTTGCTCACATGCTGTGTTAAGTGGACAAGCATTAGATAGAATTGAAAATTCTCCAATTAAAGAATTAGTATATGCTAACACAATAGATATACCAGAAGAGAAAAAATTAGATAAAATGGTACCGTTATGTGTAGGTGATTTAATAGCTAAAGCTATTTACAAAATCCACAATAACGAGCCTGTAAGTGTTCTTTTTGAATAATAATTAATTAAATTAAACTTAGAGAAGGCAGCGGAGTCCGTTGCCTTCTTTAAGTCATATTTTCGATAGTAAATAAAATAAAGAGAGGATAATCTATGAAATTAATAGTTGGATTAGGAAATCCAGGAAAACAATATGAAAATACAAGGCATAATATTGGTTTTATGGTTCTAGATGAACTAGCAAAATCTTGGAATGTAAGTTTTGATAAAACAAAGTTCAATGCAGAATATGCTATGACGTATCACAATGGAATTAAATATTTATTAATTAAACCTACAACATATATGAATTTATCTGGAGAAGCAGTAGGGAAGTTTTATGATTATTTTGAAATTGATATAGAAGATATTTTGATAATCTATGATGACTTAGATACAAAAACTGCGAACTTTAAACTTAAAGCTAAAGGAAGTAGCGGTGGTCATAATGGTATTAAGAGTATAATAAGTCATCTTGGAACAGAAAAATTTAATCGATTAAAAATTGGTATTGATAGACCAACTCCACCAATGAAGGTAGTTGATTATGTATTAGGAAGATTTTCAAAAGATGAAATGATTGAAATTGAAAAGATTTATTCGAAAAGTATAAACTGTATTGAAGATTTTTCTAAAATGAATTTTGTAGATTTGATGAATAAATATAATTAGAAGAATAAATGCAGCATTAGAGAAAGATAGTTTCTTTTGCTGTTATTTATCGTGGAAAGGAGCGTATATGATAAAAGATAGTCTGTTAGAAATAGTTGATTTACAATTTGAAAAAAAACATAAAAATATTGGCATTTATGGACAAAATTTAACGACACGTGCTTTGGAGATATATAATGAGTATAAACAAAGTAATAAGACTGTTGTTGTGTTATCTCAAAGTAAAGCAGAGGCTGAAGAGTTATTTGCAATTTTAAGTGATTTTGAAGGAGAAGCATATATCTATCCAGAAATCGATATTTTAAAACGACATACATCTAAGAGTAATGATCTAGTCCAAAATTCAATAAAAGTACTTGAAAACTTAGTTCACAATTTACAAAGCATAATTATTATTCCGATAGAAGCTATATATAGAACGGTAAAAAATCCTAGTGATTTCAAAAATAATAGCTTTAAAATAAATGAGGATACTGTTATAAGTTTTGATGAATTACAAAAAAAACTTGTCAATATGGGGTACCGACGAGTTGAAAGTGTTGATGTAGTTGGAGAATTTTCAAAAAGAGGTAGTATAGTTGATATTTTTAGTCCTCTAAGTGATAAACCGATACGATTAGATTTCTTTGATGATGAGCTTGATAGTATGAGGATTTTTGATGAAATTACTCAAAGATCTCTAGATAGAATTTATAGTACAGTTATTTATCCAACAAGTGATTTTTTCCTTACTTCTGAAGAAAAAGATATAGTTGTAGAAAAAATACATGCTAAGTTGGATGATAAAAAGATACAAGAAGATGAAAATTATCAAGAGATTAGCACTTACCTTAAAGAAAAAATAGAAATTTATAGAGCAACAGGAGATTTCAGCGATTTAGAGAGTTTCTCGAATTTGATTTATGAAAATACATATAGTGTTGCTGATTATTTAAACGATGATACTATAGTCTTCTATGATAATTATCATAAAATTTTAGAAAAAATAGAAGGATTAAGAGAATATTTTTTAACAAGTTTACAGGAAATGAATAGAAGTTATATTTATCAAGATGTAATTGATAATATAGCATTTGAAAAGATTAAAAATTTAGACACAAAAAAATACTATTTATCTACTTTAAAACTAAATGATAAGATTATAGAGAAAAACTATAACTTAGATATAATCGATTTAGCTTATTATTCTAGTGAAGAGTATTTAGCTAAAGAAATTAGAGAGAAGATTACAGATAATTATAAAGTAATTATCTCATTAAACACGCAAAAGCAAAAAGATTATGTTGAAAAAGTGTTATTTGATAATTATTTTTATGATGACATTTATTATGGTGTTAAAGAAGGGAAAATTTTTATTGATGTAAATAAATATCACCTTAAGGGATTAGAGGATAGAAAAAATAAAATATTCCTATTAACACCACGTGAACTATTTACTGAAGAAGAAAGAAAAAAACGCCGTGTAAAATTCAAATATACAAATTCAGAAAAAATAAGAAATTACCAAGAACTAAATGTTGGGGATTATATTGTTCATGTTAGTCACGGTATTGGCTTATATGAAGGTATTGAGAATGTAGAAGTAGGGGGAGTATTTAAAGACTTCTTAAAAATTGTTTATGACGGTGGTGATATTATTTATGTAGATATAAATAATATGAATTATATTCAAAAATATACCGCTTCTACAGATAACAGAAAACCCGCATTAAATAAACTGGGTACTAAAAATTGGCAGAAGACTAAGAGTAGAGTTCGTAAAGAAATCGAGGATATATCTGAAGATCTTATTAAGTTATATATTAAACGTGAATTGAGTTCAGGTTATGCGTATAGTATTGATGGTAGCATGCAAGCTGAATTTGAAGCAGATTTTGCATTTACTCCAACTGAAGATCAGGTGAAGGCTACTGAAGAGATTAAGCGAGATATGGAAAAAGAACGTCCAATGGATAGACTCCTTTGTGGAGATGTTGGGTT
>CAURVX010000076.1:0-3711 GCA_963528605.1 uncultured Gemella sp. | reverse complement strand
AATTAGTAATTTATCCAAAAGAAGTAAAAGCAAAAGTTAGAAATATTCAAGTTCATTCAAAAGATGTAGAGACTGCCTATGCAGGTCAAAGAACAGCTATAAACTTAGCGAATATTAAGTTTGATGATGTAAAACGTGGTGATACATTAGCCACTGCAGGTTCATTAACAAAAACATATATGCTTGATACTGAAATCAAACTAATAAATGACGAGAGAGCAAATCTTGAATTATGGGATAGAGTACGTGTTTATATCGGTACTGAGGAAGTGATGGCACGTGTTGTACCGCTTGGAACAGACTTATTAAAAGCTGGAGAAAGTAGTTTTGCGCAACTTCGACTTGAAGAAGAAATTGCTGTTAAGAATTATGATAAATTTATTATCCGTACATACTCACCTATGATCACAATAGGTGGAGGAGTAATATTAGATGCTAATCCTAAAAAACACAGTAGATTTAACGAAGAAATCTTAGAAAAACTGAAAGTTCAGCTTGAAGGTAATACAACTGATTTAATTGCTAACTATTTATTATCGCATACTGATTACTTAAATTCTAAAGAGAATATTTTAAAAGAACTTCAACTTCCTAAAGAAGAGGTTGAGGAATCATTAATACAATTAGTAGAAAGCACTGCAATCTATGAAACAAAGTTAGGTTATATTCATAAGAAAAAATATGATGAAGTTTTAGAAGAACTGAAGAAACTATTAAGTGATTATCACAATAGATTTAAATTAAAAGTGGGTATTCCTAAGATTGAAGTACTTTCTAAGTTTAAAATTTCTCAAAAAGAAATGTTAGAGTTGTTAGATTTATTCATACTAAATAACGAAATTCGATTAGAGGGTAATTTAGTTGCGGAAAAAGATTTCGTAGTTAATTACGATAAGAAACAACTGGCAGAAAAAGAAAGAATAGAAAAAGCATTATTAGATGGAGGATTCACGCCTCCAAGTGTTAAAGAACTAACAAATGGAGAAAAACCAAAAGTTGAGTTGTTAGAATCTCTTATAGATAATACGGTAGTAAGACTAGATGCTGATTTAGTTTTACACGAAAAAGTATTTAAAGATGCTGTCCAAAAAGTAGAAGATCATTTTAAAACTAATGATCAAATAGGACTTGCAGAATTTAGAGATATAACAGGTTCTAGTAGAAAGTACTCTATGGCTATTTTAGAGTATATGGATAAAATTGGCATAACTAGACGTATAGAAAATTATAGAGTTTTAGTTAAGAAATAAATATTGAAGGAAGCTAGGTTGTTTTAACTTAGACGGGGTAAGTAATATGAGTTATTATTTTGATTACGGTGCGACATCACTAAAAAAACCAAAAGAAGTAGCTGATAAAGTCTATGAGGTATTGGCGTCGGCAAAGTATGCTAATGCTTCAAGAGGTAGTTATTATGAAGCTAATAATGCATTCCGTGAAGTTTTTGAAGCGAGAAGTGACGTTGCAAAATTCTTCGGTATGAAGGAAGAAGATAGGGTTGTCTTTACTAGTAATTCTACAGAAAGTTTAAATATTGCGATCTTAGGATTATTAGAAAAAGAAGATCACGTTATCACAACTTCTATGGAGCATAATTCAGTTTTAAGACCGATATATTTAGCACATGAGACAATAGGTTGTGAATATACTATTGTTAAAGCTGGTAAAACAGGATTAATCGATTATAATGAACTAGAAAAAGCTATTAAACCTAATACTAAGATGATTGCTATTACACATAGTTCTAACGTAACAGGAAGTATAGTGGATTTAGAAAAAGTTGCGGATATTTGTAAAAAATATAATATTATTTCAGTTGTAGATGCATCGCAAACAGCAGGGGTAGTACCTATTAATATGGATGAATTGGGAATAGACGTATTATGTTTTACAGGTCACAAAAGTTTATATGGACCACAAGGAATAGGTGGTCTATGTGTAAGACTTAAAGAACCAGAGATTAAGAGATTTAAAGTCGGGGGAAGTGGTGTTAGAACATTCGATGAGAAACATCCTGGGGAATATCCACTACGTTTAGAAGCAGGTACTTTGAATACTTCTGGAATCTTAGGTTTACATGAGGGAATAAAATATATAAATAATCATGGAATTGAAAATCTTTATAAAAAACAAATCGACTTTGCGAATAGATTCTATAATGAATTAAAAGACTTAGAGTGTTTAGAGTTTTATGGAGATTTCACAAAAGATCGTACTGCAGTAGTAGCATTAAACTTTAAAGGAATATCAGCCTCAGACGTTGCAGATGTTCTTGCTGAGGAATATGATATTGCAGTTAGACCTGGAGCACATTGTGCACCTTTAATGCATGAAGTATTGGGTACAAAAGAACAAGGGATAGTAAGGTTCTCATTCTCAAGTATGAATACAGACGAGGAAGTAGACTACGCTATTAACGCTATAAAAACATTAGCAAAAGAGATTTAGGAGAAACATTATGTCAAAACAATTATTATCACAAATTCCTGCAATAAATAAGATCTTATTATTAGATGAAGTGAAATCACTAATTCAAGAGTATAGTGAAGTTGCTGTAAAATCAGCGATAAAAAACTATATTGATGAAATCAAACAAGAAATACTAAACGAAGAATTACATGAAGTTCCAAGTTTAGAGAATATTGTAGAAGTAGTTGCACAAATAGTAAAAAATGAAGATAAAAATTCTTTACGACGAGTTATCAATGCAACGGGAACAATTTTACATACAAATTTAGGGCGTAGTTTACTAAGTCAAAAAATAAAAGAAAATATCGAGAGTGTAGCGTTTAATTATTCTAATCTTGAGTTTGATATTGATAATAAAAAACGAGGTAGCCGTTATGTTCATCTTATTGATATTATCAAAAAATTAACAGGTGCAGAAGACGTACTTGTTGTTAATAACAATGCTGCGGCAGTACTACTAACATTAAATACGTTAGTTAAAGATAAAGAGATAGTAGTTTCTCGTGGAGAATTAGTAGAAATCGGTGGAGCATTTAGAATTCCTGAGATTATTAAATTAAGTGGTGGTACGCCTGTCGAAGTAGGGACTACTAATAAAACGCACTTAAAAGACTACGAGAATGTAATTACTGACAACACAGGGGCGTTACTAAAAGTTCATACTAGTAACTATAAGATTGTAGGATTTACTAAAGAAGTATCTAATGAAGAGATATCTTACCTTGCTCGTGAAAATGAATTAGTATCAATAAACGACTTAGGAAGCGGTCAGTTTGTCGATTTCTCTAGATTTGGCTTACCTTATGAACCAACTGTGAAAGAGGTTCTAGATAGTGGTATTGATATAGTAACATTTAGTGGAGATAAACTTCTTGGAGGGCCACAGGCAGGTATTATCGTTGGTAAAAAAGAATATATAGAACAAATGAAGAAGAACCAACTTACTCGTGCATTACGTGTAGATAAGATGACTTTAGCAGCTTTAGAAGCTACATTGAAATTATATCTAGATGAAAAAGAAGCGCTAGAACACATTCCTACATTACACATGATTTCATTATCAAAAGAACGCCTATTAAGTAAAGCTGATGTATTTAAAACTAGACTTAGCGACTTAGACTTCAAGATTACAATAGCTGAAGATAAAGCAGAAGTAGGTGGAGGAAGCTATCCAGCAAGTTACTTAGATAGCGTTGTAGTTAAATTAGAGCATCCAAGACTAAGTGCGACAGATATTGAACG
>CAURVX010000075.1:0-3834 GCA_963528605.1 uncultured Gemella sp. | reverse complement strand
CTATTGTATTATTTATCTCATCAGTAGTATTTTTATGGCTTATTAATTGGAAATTTGTTGTATTCGCCCTATTATCATCAATAGCTATGTTTTTAATAAGCGGTAAGTTTGGTAATAAAATTAGTGTAGGATATACAAATTTATCAATTTTATCAGGGAAATTCTCTGGAGTTTTAAAGGAATATTTAACAGGTTATGAAGATTTAAAAAATATCGGTAAGATAAATTTATTCTCAAAAAATGTTAAAGCTAGTCAGATTCAAAAAGAAGATCAACAGTATAGTATTTCTAAATTAATGGCATTTGGTGAGTTAACTTTACAAAGTATTGAGAAGTTACTTGAATTATTAATTTTTATCTTTGCGATTTACTTAGTTTTAAAAAATGAATTAACTATCGGAACAATAGCTTCTGTATCTACTATACTAGGAATTTACCTTACTTCTATCAATCAATTGGTTGATCTGTATATTAAGGTAATCGGTACAAAAGAAATATTAAATAGCGTTATAACTAAATCAACCGCTAAAGAAACAATTTATCCACATGTTGAAGAAAATATTGAATTTAAAAACTTTAATTATAGTTTCGGAGATAACCATGTCATTAAAAACTTCAACTTTAATATAAATAAAGGTGGAAAATACGCAGTAATCGGTAAAAGTGGTTCTGGAAAATCTACCATAATCAAGTTGCTACTAGGGAAATTACAATCCAACCAAGATAATAAAGTATTAATCGATGGAAATCCTCTTGAAATACATGATGATATTAACTTCTCCAACGAGATTGGATATGTGAGTCAACAAACATCTATTTTCAGCGGTTCAATTCGATACAACATCACTTTAGATGATAGTTATTCAGATGAAGAAATATGGAACATACTGGAAAAAGTTTGTTTAGCTGATAGAGTTAAAGATTTACCTGATGGCTTAGATTACAACTTAGCTAATATGGGAGAAATACTTTCAGGCGGAGAAAAACAAAGATTAGTTCTTGCAAGAGTTTTAATTAGAAATTATCCAATTTTAATTCTAGATGAAGCAACCTCAGCATTAGATGAAAAAACAGCAGTACACATAGAAAACAATATCTTAGCTGACGATAAATTAACTTTAATAATGATTTCTCACCATATACAAGAAGAAATCAAAAAACAACTAACAGAATGTGTAGAATTAAAAGTACAGTAATATGATTTATTAAATAGATTAAACAAAATGGGAGTGACTCAAAATCACGATTTTTAAGTCACCCCCGTTTTTTTTATTTTCCCCTATATAATCTAGCAACAGCAGTATAATAATTATATTGAATAACTACATTCCAAATTAAAATTTTAAACTAAAAATTTCTACACTTTGAACAGTGTTTACCTCCTACAATTGTTCAAAAGCATAAACTTATGCAAATTTCTTATAAAAGTATAAATATCTCATTATAAATAGAAATGAAACTAACACAAATAGAAATGCAAACTTAACTAGATTATCTATAAATTGTAAATAGATAAATACTAGTAACACTCCTGCTACTTCTACCAAGTATTCTATTACACTCGCTTTTTTCCAGTTGATTTTATCATATAAGTCAACCGCATAATATTGAGCAATACCTAATATCATAAACGCCAATGCAGCTAAACTATATGCCTTAATATCTGTTTTATCTTGAGTGAAAGCTTCAGGTAAAAAGCTTGTAGTTTTAGTTAAATATTTATTCATCGCTATAAATAAGAAACCTACTACTTCAACTTGCAATACCAACAAACCTAAATCTTTAAGCTTATTCATTTTTCTCCTCCTCCCTTTTAAAATTATTTTATTAACTAATACAATATAATTACTTATACCTATTCGATTGTATTATACCATTTTTTAAAACGTATTCAAAATATTTGTGATGTAATGTTACGTGTTTTTTTATGAGAGTGATTAAAAAGTCCTAAAGTTTAACAAAGTTCATATAAAAACTTGTAGATGCAGTGGTCTTTTAAAAATCTTTTTAGATATCTAATAAACTTTGTAAGGATGACTCGGCAAAATCGATTTCTACGAAATTGCGATTTTTGAGTCACTCCCCATTACATATACCTCATCATACAGTTTCAAAGTTTCTGGATACGATCTGTGTGAAATATGAATTAAAGTCTTATCTTTCATACTTAATAGTAATTTTTCAACTAAAATATATGTATCTTTATCCAATCCTGATAATGTTTCATCTAAAACTATAATCTGTTTTTCTTGTAAGATAGCCCTAATTAATGCTAACCTTTGTTTTTGTCCACCAGATAAATTTGATTTTCTCTTATCGTACGTAGTATTGATTAAATCAGAAGCTTCTTTAATTTTATCATCTAATCTAGTTTCTTTTATTAAAGTCATTATTTTATCCGCTTCTATGTTTTTATAAAAAGTAAGATTATCGATAACCTTACCTACAAATATAAAACTATCTTGAGGTACATAAGTTATTAGTTTCTGAATTGTCTTGTATTCATAACTATTAATATTTTTTCCGTTTAAAAAGATGTTACGTCCTTCAAGATTTTTCGTTAATAGTAATGCTAACGTCGATTTTCCACTACCACTATCTCCTTGAATTAAATACTTTTTACCCTTTTTAAACCTAGCTGAAAAATTACTAAAAATCTCTCTATTATTAAATTTATAACTTTCATTTCGAACTTCTATGTCTTCAAAATCGATAATTTGATGACTATCTATATATTCAAATTTCTCTTTAGAATCTAATTCCCTTTTTATATCTTTTACCGATGTTATATTAGCTATAGAAGCTGTTATCAAATTAACTGGCATTACTAATTCTGCAGAAATAGTAAAAATTGATACTATATCCCCTACACTCGTATTTCCTAACAGAGCTTGACGACCTCCAATGTATAGAATAGCAATAATAGTAGCGTAGAATACCAATCCTGTTAAAACATTTACAAGTGATACTAAAGCATTCTTTCTATTAACAAGTTTATTTATTTTTTTATATTCATAAACTAATTTTTCATAAAAAATATTAACCGAATCACTATTTTTAATAACTAATAACCCTTCTAAAAAATCTTCAAGTTTATCGTTATAACTAGCCTTTTGTATAGAAATACTGTTTTGAACATTTTTCAAATATGCTTTGAATAGGTTAGGAATTACAATTGGAAATAGTGACAATCCTATAACCCAAAAAGCTGTTGTTACATCTAATTTGAACAACGCTATTGTAGCAAAAATAAAATAAACTATCCCCTGATACAAAGAGAAAATCGTATTATAATATTGATCTTTTAGCATTTCAATATCATTGTTTACAGTAGATAATAAATTTTTACTCTTTGTATCTAGTTTATTCATGAGTAAACTTCCCACAAGTGTTCTATGAATATTGAATCCAATTTTGTTTAGATATACAGTATCTAAAATTTGTCGTAAATATTCACATATAAGCATTAGTATTATAATTACAGATAAATAGATAATTTGATCATAGAATAATTGCTCATTTTTAGTAGTAAGGGCATCAACAACATACTTAATTTGATAAGAAAAATAAATATTAATCCCCGAGACTACTGTAATAAGAAATAAAACTACCGCAAATAAAAATTTTCTCATATTTCCCACTCCTTAGTTGAGTCCTTCTATTTAAAAGTTCAGTTTTCATTTTATAAATAGCCTTTGAAAATCTAAATACAATAAAAAGAAATCAATTGCTAATAAAAGCTAATCAATTTCTTTCTTAATATTTGATATTATAAAATAATTCAATTTATAGATTAACTTTCCACTCAACATAAAATCTAATTAACGTTCTGTT
>CAURVX010000074.1:0-4354 GCA_963528605.1 uncultured Gemella sp. | reverse complement strand
ACCCTGTATTAGTAAGACCATCATACGTACTAGGTGGACGAGCTATGGAAATAGTATATGAAGAAGCTGAATTACGTCGTTATATGAAGACAGCTGTAAAACTTACACCAGAACACCCAGTACTAACTGACAGATATTTAGTAGGTCGTGAGATAGAAGTAGATGCTATTAGTGATGGTGAAACAGTAATTATTCCAGGTATTATGGAACACATCGAAAGAGCAGGGGTTCACTCAGGTGACTCAATAGCGGTATATCCACCTCAAACCCTAACAGAAGGTGAAAAAGCTAAGTTAATAGAATATACAATTAAATTAGCAAAAGGATTAAACATCGTTGGATTATTAAATATTCAATATGTAATAAGTAAAGGTGAAGTATTCGTACTAGAAGTTAACCCACGAAGCTCAAGAACTGTACCATTCTTAAGTAAAATCACAGGAGTTCCAATGGCAAAACTTGCTGCTGGAGCTATCATTGGAGAAACTCTAAAATCTAAAGGATATGAAACTGGATTATTACCAGAAGCACAGAATGTGTACACTAAAGTACCGGTATTTAGTTTCCAAAAACTAAAAGATGTTGATACTACTCTTGGACCTGAGATGAAATCAACTGGGGAAGTAATGGGAAGTGATAGAACTCTAGAAAAATCACTTTACAAAGGACTTCTTGCAGCAGGAATCAAAGTAAGTGATCAAGGAAATATCTTATTCACTATTAGTAATGATGATAAAGAAGAAGCATTAAATATAGCAAAACGATTCTTCGATTTAGGATATAACCTATTAGCTACAGAAGGAACAGCTAAGTACTTAGATGAACATGGATTAAGAGTTACTCCAGTAGGAAAAATTAATCAAAGTGATTACAGTGTACTTGATGCTATATATAATGGAGATGTGGATGTAGTAGTAAATACTACTTCAAAAGATAAAGATGTAACAAAAGACGGATTCAAGATTCGCCGTGTAGCGAGTGAGCAAGAGGTTGTATGTTTAACATCATTAGATACAGCAGATGCGCTACTAAAAGTATTAGAATCAATATCATTTGATATATTACCACTATAAAATAAAAAATGATGAAGAAGGGGAAATTTTTTCCCTTCTTCTTACAGAAGGAGCATTTGGATGGATACTTATTTAGCAACAGTAATTAGTAATGAACAAATTGCAGATAAAATATTTAGAATTGAATTGCAGGGTGATGTAGTTGAAGAAATGAATACACCTGGACAATTCGTAAATATTAAAGTTAGCAATAGTTATGAATTTTTATTAAGAAGACCTATTTCAATTTGTGAAATTAATAAAGAAAAAAATACATTTGTCATGGTCTACAGAGCAGATGGAGCAGGTACTAAGAAAATATCTGAATTAGAAGCCGGTGATTTAGTAGATGTATTAGGACCATTAGGAAAAGGATATGATGTTTATACACTAGAAAAAGGGCAAACTGCATTGCTAGTAGGTGGAGGAATTGGAGTTCCACCGTTATATGAATTAGCAAAGCAATTTAGAAAACAAGGGATAAACACAGTACATATTTTAGGTTTTAATAATGTGAAAGATGTGTTTTATGAAGAAAAATTTGCAGAGCTTGGTACAACTTATGTTGCTACTGCTGATGGAAGTTACGGAGAAAAAGGTTTTGTTACTGATGTTATAAAAAATTATAAAGTTGACTATGATAAGTATTATAGTTGTGGTCCATTTGCTATGTTAAAAGCATTAACTAAGATGGATGAAGAAAAGATGGGGTATATTTCTTTAGAAGAAAGAATGGCTTGTGGAGTAGGTGCATGCTATGCATGTGTTTGTGAAAAAATCGATGGTTCGATCTCACGTGTATGTTACGATGGACCTGTATACGATTCGAAAGAAATAGCATTATAGGAGGAATTTATGAGCGAAAGATTACGAGTAAAATTACCAGGATTAGATTTAAAGAATCCTGTAATGCCTGCATCAGGGTGCTTTGCATTTGGTTTAGAATATGCTAACTTTTATGATTTAAGTAGACTTGGCGCAATCATGATTAAGGCAGCAACAAAAGAACCACGTTTTGGAAATCCTACACCACGCGTTGCTGAAACTTCTAGTGGGATGCTAAATGCCATAGGATTACAAAATCCAGGAGTTCATGAAATAATGGAAACAAAACTTAAAGAATTAGAAAAGTATGATGTTCCTATTATTGCTAATGTGGCAGGAAGTGAAATAGATGATTATGTCTATGTAGCGGAGCACATAAGTAAAGCGCCGAATGTTCATGCATTAGAGTTAAATATATCTTGTCCTAATGTTAAGCATGGAGGAATTCAGTTCGGAACAGATCCTGAAACAGCAAAAAACTTAACTAGAAAAGTAAAAGAGGTATCTAGTGTACCTGTTTATGTGAAACTTTCACCTAATGTTACCAACATCGTAGCGATGGCAAAAGCTGTCGAAGAAGGAGGAGCTGATGGTATTACAATGATAAACACTTTAGTAGGGGTTAGGTTAGATAAAAAAACAGGAAAACCAATTATAGCTAATGTAACGGGTGGTTTATCAGGGCCAGCAGTAAAACCTGTAGCTATAAGAATGGTTTATCAGGTGAGTCAAGTTGTAAACATTCCTATTATAGGTATGGGAGGAATTATGGATGAGTGGGATGTAATTGACTTTATCTCAGCTGGAGCGAGTGCGGTAGCAGTAGGTACAGCGAATTTTGCAGATCCATATGCTTGTCCAAAAATTATCGATAAGTTAGAAGAGGCCCTTGATGAACTAGGTGTAGAACATATACTAGAACTTCGTGGTCGTGCATATAAATAAAAAGGAGAAATATTATGAATAAAGATGTAATAATAGCGTTAGACTTTCCAACTTTGGAAGATACTTTAAATTTTTTAGAAAAATTTGGTGAAGAAAAATTATTTGTAAAAGTAGGGATGGAATTATACCTACAAAATGGACCTGTTGTTATTGAAAAAATTAAAGAATTAGGACATAAGATATTCTTAGATCTTAAACTACATGATATTCCTAATACAGTCTATGGTGCGACAAAAGGTTTAGCAAAATTCAAAGTTGATATTCTTACTGTACATGCTGCAGGTGGCTATGAAATGCTTAAAGCAGCAAAACGAGGAATGGTTGAAGGCGGTAGTGTAGATACTAATGTAATAGCAATTACACAACTAACTTCGACATCAGAAGAAACGATGAAAGACGAGCAACTAATTGCTGTATCCCTAGAAGAGAGTGTAATTAATTATGCTAAACTAGCTAAAAAAGCAGGACTTGATGGAGTAGTTTCATCAGTTTGGGAAGCAAGATTAATTAGAGAAAACTGTGGAGATGACTTCTTAAAAGTAACTCCAGGAATAAGATTAGAAACAGATGAAGTAGGAGATCAAAAACGTGTAGCGACTCCAACTGTTGCTAACGAAGAAGGAAGTACACATATTGTAGTTGGTCGTTCTATAACTAAATCGCAAAATCCGCTTGAAGTTTATAAATTTATTAAAAGTCAATTCGTAAAATAATATTAGATATACAGCTAACATAAAGGAGAAGAACATGGCATTAGAAAGAAAAATAGCAAAACACTTATTAGATATTGAAGCAGTGGCATTAAGACCAAATAATTATTTCACTTGGACATCTGGAATTAAATCACCAATTTACTGTGATAACAGAATTACAATGTCATATCCTGCGATTCGTCGTGAAATAGCAACTGGTATGAGTGAAGTAATTAAAGCTAAATTTCCAGAAGTAGAAGTAGTAGCTGGTACTGCAACAGCAGGTATTCCTCATGCTGCATGGGTAAGTGAAGTATTAGATTTACCTATGATCTACGTTAGGGACTCAGCTAAAAAACACGGTAAAACAAATCAAATCGAAGGTAGATTACTAGAAGGACAAAAAGTTGTTATTATTGAAGATTTAATCTCAACTGGATTATCTTCATTAAAAGTAGCCAAAGCTTTAGAAGAAGCTGGGGCAGTAGTCTTAGGAGTAGTAGCAATATTTAGTTATGAACTTAAGAAAGCACAAGATGCCTTCGCAGCAGATAAAGTAGAGTACCACACTTTAACTAACTATAACTACTTAATCGAAGAAGCGGTAGCGAGTGATTATATCAAACAAGAAGATGTAGAAAAACTTCTTGAGTGGAGAAATAATTTATAGGAACTTTCCTAATAAAATTAATTTTAAAATAAAAGGTGTAACATAGATAGAGATGTCTAAGTTGCACCTTTTTATTTTATATTTTAATTTGATAGAGATTATCAATGGCTTATGATATAATTGTATTAATAATATAAGGTAGTGAGGTAATGAGAAATGGATAATATTAT
>CAURVX010000073.1:0-4371 GCA_963528605.1 uncultured Gemella sp. | reverse complement strand
TATAATTGTATTAATAATATAAGGTAGTGAGGTAATGAGAAATGGATAATATTATTGATGTGAGTATACCAGTTGCGCAAGTTGTTGATAAGCATCCAGAGGTGTTGGATATTTTAGTAGATTTAGGATTTAAACCTTTGGCTAATCCGATTATGAGAAATACTGTAGGAAGAAAAACTTCACTTAGAATGGGTTCGAAATTGGCAGGAATTAAGCTTGAAACAATTATTGCTACATTAGAAGCTAATGGTTATGAAATAGTAGGGTTAGATTAATGACTACAAAGAGAATCGAAGTTTTACGCGATATATTATTACGACTTCATAGAGGTGAGTCTGCCGAATCTGTTCAAGATGAATTCAATGAACATTTTTCTGGAGTATCTGCGATTGAAATATCTTTAATGGAACATGAGCTTATGAATTCAGATTCTGGTGTAACTTTTGAAGATGTAATGAAGTTATGTAACGTGCATGCTAATTTATTTAAAGGTGCGATAAAAACTGTAGAAGTTGAAGATAGTGAGCATCCGGGACATCCAGTTCAAGTGTTTAAACAAGAAAATTTAGCTTTAAGAGCTGCAATAATAAGAGTTCGACGAATTTTAGATAATTATGCTAAATTAGATGAAGGTGAAACTAAAGAAGCCGTACTAAAAGGATTGCTTCGTCAGTTGCAATTATTAGGACAATTTGACATTCACTATAAACGTAAAGAAGAACTGATGTTCCCGATAATGGAGAGATATGGGCATGATGCACCACCTAAGGTTATGTGGGGTGTTGATGATGAAATAAGAGATTTGTTTAAACTAGCAAAAGAAGAAGCGGAAAAACTACCAAATGTAGAGATAGCTGTCGTTAAAGAAAAGTTTGAAGTTTTTGTTAAAGAATTTGAGGAAATGATCTTTAAAGAAGAGTCGATTCTTCTGATGATATTATTAGAAACATTTACTCAAGACGATTGGTTGAGTATCGCTAAAGATAGTGATACATACGGTTATGCAATAATTCGACCTCAAGAAGAGTGGATACCTCATAGAGAAGATTTTGAAACTAAAATTACTAGTGAAGACAGTGAAGTAATAGAAGTAAGTGAAGGGGAATTAACAAAAATTATTCAAACGCCTGAAGGAGAGTTTACTATTACCTATAAACCGAAAGAAGTTAAAAAAGAAACTTTCAATAGGGAAACACCTCAGAAAATTGGAAATGGATATTTATCGTTAAATCAAATCGATTTAATATTAAATCATCTGCCTATGGAAATTACCTTCGTAAATAAAGATGAAGTTTTTCAATATTATAATGATCATTGCTCAGAAGAAGAAATGATTTTTAAACGTACGCCAGGTCAAGTAGGTAGAAATGTAGAACTATGTCATCCACCTAAGTATCTAGAAAAAGTTAAAACTATAATGAAAAACTTACGAGATAGAAAAAAAGATAAGTATGAAATGTGGTTTAAATCAGAATCTCGAGGAAAGTTTGTTCATGTCACTTATGCAGGTGTATATGATGAAAATAGTGAATTTCAAGGAGTATTAGAATACGTTCAGGATATAGCTCCTTATAGAGAAATAGATAGTGATTATTATAGGAAAATAGAATAAGATAAAAGCGGGAGAGACTCAAAAATCGATTTTGTTGAGTCCCTCTCGCTATACTTTTTATGAATATATTTTATCGAATACATTTTTTCTTAATTTTATTGTTGCAAAAACTAACAGTATGATTAATATTAAAGAGTATACTATTCCTACTATATGTGCTGATGATGGCAACATAGTAACTAAGAAGAATGTCACAACATTAAGTAGTACTAATAATAAAATAGCTCCGAAAGCTAAAATAGTTAATAGGACTTGATTTATCGAACTACGATTAGCTAAATCTGTGATAGTGTTCCAGTTTAGATATAATTTTTTATAGTCACTTGTATAACTATGGAATGAAAAGACAAGGCTTGAAATAATGTAGGATATAATAGTTGCAATTGCTAATAAGATTGATGTTTTAGTTATAATTAACATCGCAATCAGAGCAAATAATCCAAAGCCAAGTTGTAAACAAGTGGCGATTGCTAATTTGATTTTTAGGTATTTTTTAAAATCTAATGGAAGAGATTTTAAAAAATAGTAATCTTGTTTTTCTAGTGATATTGCTATACTTGTAAAATTCATAGGATTAGAATTAATGTACAATGCTAACGTGAATCCTATGGTCATAGCTAGAGGATAAAATAGAAAAGGTAGTGTAATACCCCCGTGCTTTCTAATTTCTATAATCGGAATTACAAATATACCAAGTGTAATTATAAGATTAGTAAATACAGTTGTCGAAATTGTACTGTTTAATAATAGTTTTAAATTTCTCTTAATTAGTTTAGAAAATAGTGTAGTTGATGTACTATTAGTATTTTCTTTAATTTTTACAGTTTTTGAATTAGATGTGTATGAATTATCTGATATTCTATATAAGTCTTTCATATATTTTTTTACTACGAATATATAAGTAGTAAAGAAAGTGATAACTGCTAGGATTATAGTTATTATTAAATAAGTATAAGTCTTTGAAATATCTAACACGAGTATATTTAAAAATAAATCTCCCTTATATTCAGAACCAATATTTTTAAAAGTATGAGCAAAATCAAATATGTACCCTGTAAAAACTATAACTGCGATTATCATTGAAGCTGCATTAACTTTCCCTTTATTTTTTTTGAAATTTGGGATATAAGTAACAAATGAAAGTATCGTCATCATAAAACATATTAAAGTAATGATAAATGCAAAACTATATACTAATACGAAGAAAAGTTTTTGAATTGAAAACTCTGCATTTAGCCCAATAACCATGTTTATAACTATTAAAGGTATTAAGCTACTAATGATTTGAGATAATAAAGTTAATAATTTACTAAAAAATATTTCAGATCCTGTAATAGGTAAGTGAATAATTGTCAATGTATCATCACTTTCATAAAACATATTAATAAAATTACCTAAAATCTGAAAAGACAATATTAATAAAATATAAAAAAGTATATTACGATATCCTGGTCCGGAAAAGGTAAAACCGGCTGAAAACACAGAAAATATAACTAAAATATTTAGAAAGTTGAAAATATTAATAAATAATAAGTTTTTAAAAAGCTTATGTCTTATATCACTTTTTCCACTGAATTTTTTTCTATATTTATTTCTTTGTGGAGGAAAACTATAAAGAAGATTCGTTAAGAATAATTCCTTCATTACATTGAATCTCATGTTTAATCACCACCTAAAATATTTGAATTTGAATTTTTTACTATATTAAGATAAATTTCCTCTAAATTATCTCCCTCAAATTGTTCTTTAAGCTCGTTAAGTGTACCGATAAAAACCAGTTTTCCTTTGCTGAGGATGCCTATTCTATCACATAGATGTTCAGCGACCTCCAAGACATGAGTAGAGAATAGAACACTGTTTCCTTTTGTGGCGTGTTCTTTCATTAAGTTTTTCAAGTCAAATGCAGCTTGTGGATCTAATCCTGTCATCGGTTCATCCATAATCCAAAACTTAGGTTCTGATAATAATGCCCCAATTACGAATACTTTTTGTCGCATACCGTGAGAGAAGGAACTAATCTCCTGATGCTCAACACCTATCATATTAAATAATTTGCAGTACCTATTAAGAATAGCATTTCTTGTTTTATTATCAATTTCATATATGCTAGCGACTAGTGACCAATATTCAAAGGCCGATAATGTAAGAAACATATCAGGTGAATCAGGTACATAGCCAATTTGCTTTTTGCACGCTAATCTATTATTTTTTAAAAGTAGGTCATTGAAATAAATCTCTCCCGAAGTAGGCTCTAATATACTAACTAAAGATTTGATTGTAGTTGACTTACCAGCTCCATTATGCCCGATAAGTCCGAATATCTCCCCATCATTTATAGTAAAACTTAAATCATCAACAGCGCACTTTGTATCGAATTTTACGGTAAGATTTTTAATATTTATCATAAGTATCCCTCCAATATTATCTATAGTTATATTATACTTGTAATCGTTTTAAACAACAAGGGGGATTATTAAATTATTTCTATAATAACGGTTGATTAGAATATAATAAATTGAAAATTTAAAAGTAGTGACAAGGAATACTTGAAAAAGTGACACAAAATAATATATGCGAAATACCAGGAATAGTTTATTAAAAATACTATTGTGATACACCTGGAAGTGTTTATTTATATTAATAAAATGATACACCTGGTTAAGTGTGAAAATAGAATATGATAATAGCAAGTTAAAAAAGATATAAAAAATTTTAAAAAAGTGTTGACAAGAAAAAATAAAAGTGGTATTATTTAGTAC
>CAURVX010000072.1:0-4375 GCA_963528605.1 uncultured Gemella sp. | reverse complement strand
TAGCATTACACATACTAATATATATTTCAGAAACAGATAAAGTAGTTTCTTCGGAACTACTAGCTAAAAGTGTTAACACAAATAGTAGTCACATAAGAAAGATTCTGGCAGTATTAAAAAAAGGTGGACTAATAGAAAGTCAACAAGGAAAAACTGGAATTACACTTGCAAAAGAAACTAAGGATATTACATTAGCAGAAATTTATAAAATCATTTATCCTGATAAATACTTAGTAAATATCCATGAAGGTGCTAATAAAGAATGCCCAGTTGGTTTTAATATAGAAAATTTATTACAACCAGTATTCAATGAAGCACAAGAAGCGTTTTATAAAAAACTTGAAAGTAGAACATTAGAGCAATTAATTAAAGAATTATACATAATAGGAGAAAAATAAACATGAAAGCAGCATTACACACAAAATACAATAAAAATAATATAGAACTTGAAATTATAGAAGTAGCAGTACCTACAATTAATGAAAATGAAGTACTAGTAAAAGTTAAAACAGCAGGAGTAAATCCACTTGATAATATGATTTCTCGTGGTGAAGTGAAGATTATCGTACCTTATACACTTCCACAAATTGCTGGGAATGAAGTAGTGGGTATTATTGAACAAAAAGGAAGCAATGTAGGTGATTTTGAAATAGGAGATAGAGTATTCTCTAGACTACCGTTAGATAAAATCGGAGCATTTGCAGAGTATGTAGCAATAAATCAAGATGATATTGCTAAAGTACCAGACTATTTAACAGATGAAGAAGCTGCTGCAGTTCCATTAACAGCATTAACAATTATGCAAGCCCTAGATCTAATGGCTGCTGAATCAGGAAAAACAATCTTCATCTCAGGTGGAACAGGTGGAGTAGGTGGTATGGCTATTCCTATCGCTAAAGCAAAAGGATTAACAGTAATCACTAATGGTAGTTTAGAAAATAAAGAACGTGTTGAAAAATTAGGTGTTGATCAATTCATCGACTATAAAATAACAGATTACACTAAAGTATTAAAAGATGTTGATTATGTGCTAGATACTTTAGGAGGAGCAGAAACAGAAAAACAAATGACAATTATGAAATCAGGTGGGAAATTAGTATCACTAAGAGCTATGCCAAATGGAAGTTTTGCTAAACGTATGAACTTAGCTTGGTGGAAACAATTCATCCTAGGATTAGCTGGAAGAAAATTCGATAAAATGGCGAATAAATATGGAGTATCTTATGACTTCATTTTCGTAGAATCAAATGGGGAG
Source organism: uncultured Gemella sp. (assembly GCA_963528605.1). Taxonomy (GTDB): domain Bacteria; phylum Bacillota; class Bacilli; order Staphylococcales; family Gemellaceae; genus Gemella. Next base: position 3,120 of record CAURVX010000072.1, on the reverse strand, counting down.
CAGCTTCAAGAAGTAGCTGATATTTTCACAAAATTAGAAATTAAACCTTCTATAGATACAGTATTTGATTTTGAAGATGTAAATAAGGCACTAGATAAGGTAGCAAATGGACGTTCAAGAGGTAAAACAGTTTTAAGTTTTAAATAATATAAATATATAGAAATAACAAGAGAAGGGAGCGACTAGAAAATTATGGTTTCTTAGTAATCAATTTTTCAAAGTTGTTCTTATTACAACAAAATATCAACAAACATAATAAAGTTAGGAGACAATCATGTCGTATATAAATAAAAGAAATGAATACATTAATGTTAATGGATTAAAAATAGCTTATAGAGAAATAAACAAAGGTAAATCAGAAAAACCATTAGTGATGTTAGTACACTTAGCAGCGACGATGGATAACTGGGATCCGAAATTTATCGACCTAGTAGCAGAAAAACATCATATTATATTATTAGATCTACCAGGAGTTGGAGGAAGCGAAGGAAAAGTAGCTACATCAATTCCAGGGATGGCACAACAGGCAATAGATATTATTAAAGAATTAGGTTACAGTAAAATTAACTTACTAGGATTATCAATGGGTGGAATGATAGCTCAAGAAGTAACAAGATTAAATAATGACTTAGTAGAAAAATTAATCCTAGTAGGAACAGGACCAAGAGATGGTGAAGGTATTGAAACAGTAACAAGTACTACCTTTAAATTTATGTTTAAAGCAGCATTAAATAGAGTAGATCCAAAGAGATATATCTTCTATAATCATGATGAAAAAGGAAAAATTGAAGCGAATAAAGTACTAGATAGATTAGCTAGTCGTAGCAAAGAAAATGCAGATGACGATATGAAAGTTCCTAGCTTTTTAAGACAATTAAAAGCGATCAAACGTTGGAGTACTCTAGGATTTGATGACTTAAAATTTATTACTCAACCTACACTAATCGCAAATGGTGATAAAGACTTAATGGTTCCTACAGTTAACTCATATAATATGCATAAAAAAATAGAAAATAGTAAATTAATAATTTATCCAAACGCAGCACACGGATCATTATTCCAATACGCAGATGAATTTTCAAAAGAGTTAATAGAATTTTTAGGAGAATAAGAAGCCAAACTAATTAAAAGTAGATTGTTAGAAAATAATTATACTTAAGACACATGGTTTATCACCCTTAAAACCTAGAAGAACAAAGTAGCATTTTAAAGAGTAACTGATTCGAGAGTCGATTTTGTTGGAGTGCTCCTAACTAATAAAATAAATATATATTCAGCCTAGAGCGATTTGAAAAAATTAATTTTAAAAACTAATGAATTTTCACTCACTCTAACATTTTTTGTAAAATCCTTGACAATAATGGTCGTTTAGTATAATATAGACTAAGTAAACCGTAATATAAAATATTAGTAAAGAGACTTTTATTTCATGTTTTCTTTAGAAGAGAGTTTAATCCCTAGGCTGAAAGATTAAATAATAATGATTGAAATAAGCAACACTCTTTATAAAACCGAATATGAATTGAAAGGTATCAGGAAACTGATATGAATTCGGGTGGCACCACGAAACTAGCAATCGTCCCATGTAGTTAAATAACTATATGGGGCGTTTTTTTATTTCAAATTATAAGAGGTTTGCTAATATTAGAAGTTAAAATTGATAAAAATATGGAGGAACTTATGACAACAATTACGAAAGAACAAGTAGCTCACATCGCTCATCTTTCTAGATTAGAAATCCAAGAAAGTGAAGTAGATGGGTACATCGAAAAATTAGAAAAAGTTGTAGATTTATTCAACACAATCAACAGCGCACCAACAGAAAATGTAAAACCAACTTATCACGTTCTAGACTTAGTTAATGTATTTAGAGAAGACGTAGCTCATGACGGAATGGATAGAGAAGAAGTTCTTAAAAACTCTAAAGAAACTGAAGCAGGACAATTCAAAGTACCTACTATTATTGAATAAAATAAGGAGATAATTTAATGAGTTTATTACATGAATCAATTGAAAGTTTAGAACTTAAACTTAAAAATAAAGAAATTAAACCAAGTGATTTAGTAAAAGAATCACTAGACAGAATTAAAGCTACTGATGAAAAAGTAGGTTCATTCATTACAGTAACTGGGGAAGTAGCATTAAAACAAGCTGAAGCTTTAGACCGTGCTCAAGAAGAAGGACGCGTTGAAGGTAAATTATTCGGTATCCCAATGGGAATCAAAGATAACATTATTACAAAAGACATTCAAACAACTTGTGCATCAAAAATCTTAGAAGGATTCAATCCAATTTACGATGCAACAGTAATGAACAAACTTAACAAAGAAAACCCAATTCTTTTAGGGAAATTAAACATGGACGAGTTCGCAATGGGTGGTTCTACAGAAACATCTTACTACAAACTAACTCGTAACCCTCATGACTTAGATGCAGTACCAGGAGGATCAAGTGGTGGTTCAGCTACAGCAGTAGCAGCAGGACAAGTTAGCTTCACTCTAGGAAGTGACACAGGTGGTTCTGTACGTCAACCAGCATCTTACTGTGGTATCGTTGGATTAAAACCAACATATGGACGTGTATCACGTTTTGGATTAGTAGCATTCGCTTCATCATTAGACCAAATCGGACCAATGACTCGTACAGTTAAAGATAACGCTCGTGTATTAGAAATCATCTCAGGACTAGATGCTAACGACATGACTAGTGCACCTGTAGAAGTACCAGAATTCAGCAAAATCATCACTGGAGACATCAAAGGTAAGAAAATCGCTCTTCCTAAAGAATACTTCGGTGCTGGAATTGACGAAGAAGTTAAACAAGCGGTACTTGAAGGTGTTAAATACTTAGAAAGCCAAGGAGCTATTGTAGAAGAAGTAAGTCTTCCAAACACAGACTACGCTATCTCAACTTACTATATTATCGCTTCTGCTGAAGCAAGTTCAAACCTTTCTCGTTTTGATGGTATTCGTTACGGATACAGAAGTCCAAACGCAACAAACCTTGAAGAAATCTACAAAAAAACACGTGGAGAAGGATTTGGGGCTGAGGTTAAACGCCGTATCATGTTAGGAACATACGTACTATCTTCAGGATACTACGATGCATACTACAAAAAAG
>CAURVX010000071.1:0-4380 GCA_963528605.1 uncultured Gemella sp. | reverse complement strand
TCGTGTGTTATATTTTTGTTGATTTTTACTCAACTTTATTAATTATATAGCATTACCAACTAAAAATCAAGTATTTTAATAAATTTTACATTAATAATTATCTTCAATATTATTGGAATTTTCCTTTACCTATTCCTTATTTATTTTTGTATCTTTTAGAAAATCAAATATAAAATTTTCACACTTAATCAAAATTATTTCGTTTAAGAGGTTGATTTTTTCTTTAAGTAGTATTATAATTTATTAGAACGTAATTATTACGAATAATGGAGGAATATTACAAATGAATAAATTTTTTAAAATAATTTCAGTTGTTGCTGCATTCGCACTACTTTTAGTCGGATGTTCAAGCAAAACTAATTCTGGAGCTTCAAACTCTGGAAGTAAAACAAAAATTGTTACTTCTGTAAACTTTTATGCAGAAGTTGCTAAGAGTATAGCAGGAGATAAAGCAGACGTTTCTTCTATTATAACTTCTACTTCAGTAGACCCTCATGATTTTGAACCAACTGCTCAAGATGCTAAAACTGTAGCTGATTCTAACATCGCAATTCTTAACGGTGGTGGATATGATTCTTGGTTCGAAAAACTTACTGCTAATAGTAAAGACATCAAAAGAATTGACGGTGCTAAACTACTAGGACTTAAAGATGGAGATAACGAACACATTTGGTACAATCCAGAAGTAATGAGTAAAGTTGCAGATGAACTTACTAAAGTCTTATCTGAAAAAGATTCTGCTAATAAAAATTTCTATGAAAAAAATAGAGATAACTACAAAAAAGAACTTTCAAAAATTACTGATAAAATTAATTCTTTAAAATATAAAGCTAACGGTAAATCTGTACTTACAACAGAGCCTGTTTTCGAATATGCAGTTGAATCTCTTGGATTTAAAACAACAGACCAAGTTAAAAAATTAGCTCAAGCAACTGAAGAAGGAAATGACCCTGCTCCACAAGATTTAAAAGCTATTCAAGAGCAAATTAAATCTAAACAGATTTCATTAATCATAAATAATGTTCAAACAACTAATAAAACTATTGAAGGTTTAATTACTCTAGCTGAACAAAATAAAGTACCTATTCTTAATGTAACAGAAACACAACCAGATGGAAAAACATATATCGAATGGATGTTAGATCAATATAATAAATTAGAAGAAATTCTAAATGGTGGTTCTGGTGAAAAAGCTTATCACGTAGAAGGGGCTTCTGAAGGTCATGATCACGATCACAGCCACGAAGGACATTCTCACGAAGGTCATGATCACGATTACGAAAAAGAACATAAACATTAATACGAAGATTAAAAATTAGTCTTCACATATTATAAATATGTAGTATAATATAAAGAAGAGATTCTAAATCGTATCTCTTCTTTTTTATATTAAAAATAAAAATTTTAAATTTACTTAGGAGATTTTATGGCTGAACTTAAAATAAAAAATCTCACTTATTCAATAGGAGATAAAACAATATTAGATAACATTACATTTTCTGTAACTTCAGGAAATGTTGTTGCTGTTGTTGGGAAAAATGGTGTTGGTAAAACAACATTATTAAACAATATTCTAGAAAAATTAAATAAAACTAGCCAGATTACACTAGTTGGAGAAAATCCAACTCTTGGATATGTTCCTCAGTTCAGACAGATAGATGAAGAACTTCCTTTGTCTGCCGCTGACTTTGTATCACTTCCTATTCAAAAAGGATTTCTTCCATGGCTTAACAATAAAGAAAAAGAAAGTATTAAAGAAGCACTAGAATTAACAAATTCTCTAAAACTTCAAAATAAATCTATAGGTACTCTCTCAGGTGGTGAAAAACAACGTGTATTTTTAGCACAAGCATTAGTAAATAGACCAAACTTACTACTTCTTGATGAATTTACATCGAATTTAGATAAAACTAGTGAGGTTGAATGTATGACCCTAGTTAAAGAAATTACAAAGAAAGAAAATATCATTACTCTTTGTATAACTCACGAACTTTCACTTATAGATGAAAAATACGTTGATAAAATACTATATCTAGAGGAAGGATGCTTTAAATTTATTAGTATAGAAGATTATAACAAAGAAAAAAATGCTCTTAAACTTTGCAAACACTATGTAGGAGATAACAACCATGTTTAATTATGATTTTATGCAAAATGCTTTTATAGCTGGTACAATTGTTGCAATAATGGCAGGTTATATCGGTGTGTTTGTAATGGCTAGAAACATGTCATTTATCTCACATACCCTATCTCATGTCGGATTCGCAGGAGCAGCATTTGCTGTTTTCTTAGGGATAAATCCAATTTATGGATTACTAATTTTCACCATCACAATGTCTTATCTAGTTGGTCATCTAAGTGTAAAAGCTTTTAGACGCGAGGCCACAGTAAGTGTAATGTTAGGAATATTCTTAGGTTTAGGGTTATTATTTTTATCACTAACACCAAAAAGTACAAGCTATGTTAACAACATTCTATTCGGTAGTGTAGTTTCGATAACTCGTGACGATGTAAAATTAATATTTACACTAGCATTAGCAGTTATTCTATTGCTTTCAATTTTTTATAGAAAGATCAAATTCGATTCTTTCGATGCGATTGGGGCTCGTGCATTAGGATTAAACGGAAAATTTATTTCTATCTTTTTCCTAGTTTTACTATCAGTAGCAACTAGTATTACAGTTCCTGTAGTTGGTGCATTATTAATGTTCGTCCTTCTAACAGTTCCAGCTAGTGCAGCAAGGTATCTTACTAACAAAGTAGGACTAATGATAGCTATATCAATATCATTTGCGCTTATTGGTACATGGGCAGGGATTACTCTTTCATATTACACTTCCCTACCTACTACTTTCTTTATAGCAACTATCGAAGCACTATTCTACTTTTCTAGTTTAGGCTATTATAACCTAAAGAGAAAATAATAGTTTCTAAAATAAACCACTGTTACTATCACATTATATTAACAGTGGTTTTTAATTATTTTTCTTAAATAGATTTACAACCTAAAAAGCCCTAGTTTTATATCTAAAACTAGGGCTTTTTATTATCTTGGTTTTACTGAGTTTCTAATTCTTTCGTATGCACCTGGCTCAACTTTATCTAGAGAATTTCTAATAATTTCTAGAGTTTTGTTGTAACGATACTCTCTATAATATTGCTCAGCAACCGTTAATTGTTGATGGAATTCAACATTATCTTTTCTGTATCTGTTCGCATAACGAATAAGTTTTTCAATTAATTCAATATCAGTAAGAATGTTATTTACTTCAGATGCATAAATATCAAGTGATTCTTCAGCTTCAGCAACTGCACGTTTTAGTAAATCGATATTGATAGGTTCTTTTTTAAGTTCCTCAATTGCATATCTATAACTATCAGTTACATCTTTATATAAAACGATAAATCTATCACTGAATCCTGGAACTCGTGAGTTATCTAATTTACGTTTAATAACTTCTTTTTCTTGATTAATGAAGATAAGTTTCTCACGAGCGTGACCTTCTTCTTCACGAAGACTTGTTAAGTATCTAGAATAATTTGTTTGGTCTTCTTCAATTTTTTCTAATCCTTGACCTAATAATTCTACTTTTTCTTTTAAGTCTTTATAATTTAGTTTTGGTTGATTATTAATATACACATCAATATCATGTTTAACATCAAGTAAATCACTTAACTCATCGTAGTAGTTAGCAACCATTTCTTCATCTTTTTGATAAATTTGGTATCTATTTTTGATTTCTTGAATGTTATTGTATAGAGCCTCGTTTAGCTTATCTTGTAATTCAAGTTTATTAGTGATTTCTCTATAATTTTCTTCAATGTATTTTTTATAATCAAGTTCTTTTTTAAGATCATTAGAAACTTCATCGATAACATCATAAATACCATCAAGAATGTTTTCAATTAAATCAATATCTCCAGATTTAACTTTTTCACGAGCATCGCTTAATTGCCAAACAATACTTTCAATTTTACTTGAAATTTCTAAGTGAGTAAGTTTAAATCCTTTTTTCTCCATTTCCTCAACTTTAAGTCTTAATGACTGAATTTGAGCTGGACAAGTTTTTTCAATTTCTTTTAACAGGTCAGGCAGTACTTCCATTCTTTCTTTAAGATTATCAATTAATCCTTTAACAGTATTAATTTTATCTTGTGCTTCGATATACTTACCAGTAGATGTTAGAAGTTTGAAATCATCAAGTTGTGGGGCTATTTCTTTGATATTTTGTTCAAATTGTTCTGCAGCTGCTCCATATTGATGACGCTTAGCTAATAGTTCTCTATTAAGCTCTTTATACTCAACTACGATTTCTTCATATAGTTCTCTATTTCTAGGTTCAACTTCTGTTAATTCTTTAATTTCTCTTCTAATTCCAG
>CAURVX010000070.1:0-4435 GCA_963528605.1 uncultured Gemella sp. | reverse complement strand
CTGCCTAGATTTCATTTCCTATTTTTCTCCATGCCCCGAATTTGACAAAGAGCCATTATTTCTTTATTTGAAATTAATCAAAAAAGTTCTTGACATAATTTGATGAAAAATGTATAATAAATATTGTTCTTGATATGGCGGCTGTGGCGAAGTGGTTAACGCATCGGATTGTGGTTCCGACATTCGGGGGTTCGATTCCCCTCAGCCGCCCCATTAAAATTAAATATATTAAGGCGGCTTAGCCAAGTGGTAAGGCACGGGTCTGCAAAACCTTGATCACCGGTTCAAATCCGGTAGCCGCCTCCAAATTTAACCATCTTTTTATAAGGTGTTTTTTTTATGCCTAAATTACGATTTATATTTTGTAATTCTTCTCGTATTATAAAAATGTTCAAATATTTATTACTAATTATCGAATATTATTTTAATAATAAATAAAATTGTTATTAAAAATTGTTATTATTTCTTTTTAAAAGCTAGATATATTGTTTTTTTTATGATAAAATTATATAAAATTTAATTTAAAAATATCGAGGAGGAAATAATATGAAGAAAATATTATTGGCGTTATTTAGTTTTATTTTTGTCTTCTCTATCGTAGGATGTACTACAAAGACTGAAACGAAAAAGGAAGAAAAAGTTATTAAAATGGGATTTGTTCCTCTGAAAAATAGTGAGAAACTTGTTGAAGATCTTAAACCTATCTCTGATTATCTTTCTGAAAGATTAGGGGTAAAGGTAGAAGCTTTTACAGCTAGTAACTATATTGGTGTAGTTGAGGGATTAGGTAGTGGAAGTGTTGATTTTGGTATCATTCCTCCATTCTCATCTTTACTTGCTCAAAAACAAAGTAGTGCAAAACCTATACTAACATCTAAGGGTAAAACAGGTAAACCTGGATATACTGCTGAATTATATGTAAGAAAGGATTCAGGTATTAAATCACTTCAAGATGTTAAAGGCAAAAAAGTAGCATTCGTAGATCCATCATCTTCATCAGGGTATATTTATCCAGGTGCTATGTTAGTTGAAGCTGGTCTTAATTTAGATAAAGACATTAGTTATCAATTTAGTGGTGGACATGATAAGAGTTTACAATTACTTCTTAACAAAGATGTTGATGTAATTGCGACATTCGATGGAGTGGAAGATAGATATGCTAAAGACTTCCCACAGGCAAAAACTGATATTCGAAAATTAGCAACTAGTGATATGATTCCTGGTGTTATGGTTACAACTTCTAGCAAAATGGATAAAGAGTTACAGGATAAATTAGAAAAAGCTCTTCGTGATGTTGAAAATGATCCAAAAATGAAAGAATTATTCACAAAGATGTTTAGTATCACTGGATTTACTGATGTGGATCAAGATGCATATAAAAAAGTAGAAGCAACTGCAAAAGTTATGAATGTTGATTTAGACAAAGTAAAATAGAAATATGAACTTGGTACATAACGTGCCAAGTTTTTTTCTTTTTATGAAGTAAGTAATTATTTTGATTAAATAAAACACTTGAGATTTTTTACGTTTAATTTTATAATAAAATAATCAATCAGGAGTGTGAATGTAATGTACGCATATATTAAAGGAAAAATTTCGGAAATTAATCCGACAAATATTGTTGTTGATAACAATGGAATAGGCTATGAAATAGTTGTCGCAAACCCATACGAATATCAATTGAATGAAGAGAAAACTGTTTTTATAAGCCAACAAGTAAGAGAAGATTCTAATATACTTTATGGATTTTCTAATAAAGATCAGAAAAAAGTATTTTTACTATTATTAAAGGTAAAAGGTGTAGGTCCTAAGAGTGCTTTAGCTATATTAGCTGGTGGAACTAGTGAAGAAATTATTGGGGCTATCGAGAATCAAGATGTAACATATTTAACGAAATTTCCGGGAATTGGGAAAAAATCTGCTCAACAAATTATACTTGATTTACAAGGTAAAGTCGACTTCAGTATGACTAATATTAGCAGTGCACCAACTGCTGTAAATAATTATCTAAGTGATGCAATGTTAGCATTGGAAGCTCTAGGATATAGTAAAAAGGAACTAGCAAAAATCGAGAAAAAATTATCAGCATTCGACTTCGTTGGTGTTGATGAATATGTAAAACAAGGATTAAAATTATTAATGAATGCATAATTAATGAAAGGAGGAAATTATGGAAGATAGAATGGTATCTGCAAGCCAAAATTTTGGTGAAGAGCGTGAGGAACAGTCTTTAAGACCGAGGTTTCTTAGCCAGTATATAGGGCAAGAACAGATAAAAAGTAATTTGAAAATATTTATAGAGGCTGCAAAACTTCGTGGTGAAGTTCTAGATCACTGCCTACTATACGGACCTCCTGGATTAGGTAAGACAACATTAGCGACAATTATTGCTAATGAGATGGAAGTGGGTATTAAATATACTTCAGGACCCGCAATAGAGAAATCTGGAGATTTAGCTGCTATATTAACTAGTCTTGAACCAGGTGATGTTCTTTTTATCGATGAAATTCACAGAATAAGTAGATCTATTGAAGAGATATTATATTCAGCAATGGAAGATTTTTATCTTGATATTGTAATTGGAAAAGGTGAAGAATCTCGCAGTATCAGAATTGAGTTACCGCCATTCACATTGGTGGGTGCAACTACGAGAGCTGGAGCTTTAACTGCACCTCTTAGAGATAGATTCGGTGTGCATTGTCGTTTGGAATTTTATACAATTTCTGAATTGCAAAATATTATAGAAAGGACATCTGATATTTTTGAATGTGATATTGATGAAGAGAGCTCATATGAAATAGCGATGAGATCTCGTGGAACACCTCGAATAGCGAATAGGCTTCTTAAACGTGTAAGAGACTTCGCTCAAGTAAAAAATGATGGTGTTATAGCTAAGTACTTAGCTGTTGAATCATTAGATTTACTGCAAGTAGATGCGAAAGGTCTTGATAATATTGATTATAAAATACTTGAATGTTTGATTAAGCGTTATGATGGTCGTGCTGTTGGTCTTGAAACAATTGCTGTTACTATTGGTGAAGAAAGTATTACTATAGAAGATGTTTATGAGCCATATCTTGTAAAAGAAGGATTCATAGAACGTACACCTAGAGGACGTCGTGCTACACCTAAAGCATATCAGCATTTAGGAATAGCGTATAAAGTTGAATAATTAATAAACAATGGGTTTCGATAAGTTTGAAGTGTTAAAATTTCATTTTTCGGAATCTATTTTTATAAGGTTTTAAAGATGTTATTGATAATATCTTTTAATTAGAAATGATATTAATTGTAAAATAAATTAAAGTATATTAAACTTGTGAAGTAAAATATTAGAAATTTTAGAAGGATTGAATTTGTATGATTGATAGTAAACAATTTATAAATACTAGACACAAAAATCAAAAGATTAATTATGATAATGTACTAAAAGAACTTATTAAAGAATGGGAGAAGACTAATTTTCGTCCGAAAATTCTTATTCACTCTTGCTGTGCTCCCTGCAGTACATATGTATTAGAGTATTTATCAGAGATTAGTGATATTACAATATTTTTCTCGAACTCTAACATTCATCCAAAAGAAGAATATATTAAACGTATGTTAGTACAAAAAGATTTTGTAGAAGAGTTCAATAAAAGAAATGACAAAAAGATTAAATTTTTAGCTGATGAGTATGCACCAAGTAAATTTATCAGTGCCGTAAAAGGACATGAAGAGGATAGAGAAGGCGGAGATAGGTGCCATATTTGTTATGAGATGCGTTTAGATTCTTCTGCGCAGAAGGCTGAGGAGTTAGGCTACGATTATTTTGCTTCTGCTTTGACTCTGAGCCCTAAGAAAAATGCTACTGTAATAAATGAAGCTGGATATGTTCTACAAGAACAAGTTTCGATATATTATCTACCATCTGATTTTAAAAAGAATAATGGTTACAAAAGATCTGTAGAAATGTGTAATGACTATAATATATATAGACAATGTTACTGTGGATGTGTATTTGCGGCTAAAGACCAAGGTATTGATTTTAAGGAAGTAAATAAAAATGCTCGTGACTTCAATAGAAACCATGAGGATTATGAGAAATTTAAATCTATAATCAAACTTGGTGGAGAACTGGTTTAATTTTCATAACTAGGTTTACAGTATAAAAATAAAAATATAATAATTTTAAATTTAATTAATATGAATAATATAAAAAAAGTATCGTTACTTCCCTTGTAATAGATACTTTTTTTGTGATTTTTAAGTTTGATAGGTAAATTGTACTGAAAAAAATGTTTTCATTATATTTTCAATATATGAGTAGTAAATGCTTACTATATAGATAAGAAACGGTTTTCTTTGTTATAGAATAAGCACTATTCTTAGTTTTAAATAAGTATAAAATACTTGTAAATATTGCTTTCATGTGTTATTATTTGAATGTAAATAT
>CAURVX010000069.1:0-4473 GCA_963528605.1 uncultured Gemella sp. | reverse complement strand
ATCTTTTTTCATCTAGATAAAACTCCTTTGTTCAAATAATCATAAATCCTTAGATAATGAATCCATAAACCACTATAAGTGCTGTAAAAAGATATATATTTATCTATTTGCTCATTGTAGTACTGTTGGAAAACTTTTATATTTGCTCTTTCTGATAAGGGGGCTTTTTCAAAATTAGCAGCCCCACGTAAAATAATAAATTCACTTGACCAAGTGCCTATTCCTTTTATTGAAATTAAAAGATCAAACAATTTATCGTATGAATAAGTATATAAATCATCAATTTCTATATTGTTCAATGTTGAAATAAAGTTAGAAAGATATGTAACTTTTCTACAATCACCAACTATTTCAATACAGGTTTCCTTTGGTATTGAACCTAATTGCTTTATATTAGGAAATCCATGAAATTCTATTGATTTAACACTTTCTTTAAAGGAGCACAAGAGGGATATGTCTTTTTTTTGATTATAAGCTTGTTGAAATTTTGAATGTTGAGATAAAATTGCCCAAATACCCGCTTCCTCTATAGAACTAAATGAAACGGGATGATAGCCATAAAGCTTTTTAAATTTATATTTTAAAAAGTCAAAATTATATAACTTCTCATAGAAATCAGATAATGTAATTTTAAGAGAAAACTGCCTGATAATTTTATTTTTTATTTTTTTTATTTCCGAATCATATAATCCTTTATGAGATAATAATTTGACCTTTATTTTTGGCTCCTCTAGTGTCCCCAAACTTTTCAGAGCAACTATAACAAGTTGATTTGCTAGGTTATATGAAAAAACTATGTTGTCATTAATTATCCTATAATTCTCTTTGGTAGGGAAGAAATTTTTAACTATTCTTTTCGTTAAATCAAAATTAAATGGTTTGGTGGGATATATATATAAAATTTTTTCTTTCAAGATAGCCTCCTAAACTTGACAAATAAAAAAATTAAAGTTATCATCTAAATAATTAGCAATCTAATTATATCATTGCTGATTATAATAAGTCAAATCAAAAGGAGTTAAATAATGAAAACTAATTATGACGTTATTGTTATTGGAGGCGGACCTGGAGGTAGTTCAATTGCAACATTGTTACAGCGCAAAGGATGGGATGTAGTGTTATTTGAAAAAGCGAAATTCCCTAGATACCATATTGGGGAATCTGTGTTTCTGAGCTAAAAGAATGGAATAATATAACTTATTTTTCTTTAAAAGATCCTGATTCTAATTTATTAGAAATATGCAGTATTAAATAAAGTTGACTTTTCAGAGGAAGGTAGGAGATTAATATAGATTACCTCATTTTTATCAGTTGACCAACAAGATATGTTTTTAAAAAGTTTAGCAAAATTAGAATTAGGACTTGAAAAATATAAATCAGAAATAACAAACATAATTAATTAAAATAAGAAAGGGAAGACCATGAATAAACTTGAATTTTTAGAAATGTATTTAGACTTATATATTAACCATTTTGTAATTTTAGAAGCCTTGAAAGATCCAAATTCGGATTATGTTGTTCTAGATATTAGAAATGCTCCTAAAGAAATGAAAAAAGAACAAATAAAAGGAGCCAAAGCCCTGCCAGCTAAAGATTTATCTAATCAGTTAGCAATGTTAGATAAGAGTAAAACTTACGTTGTCTATGATTGGAATGGAGGTACTATTTTAGGTAAACAAGCCTTATTTATCCTATTAAAAGCAGGCTTTAAAGCATATGAACTTGCCGGTGCTTTTGAAGGCTGGAAAGGAATGAAACTTCCAACCGAAGAAGCCAAATAGATTTGGAAAGGTTGATTTTTCAATGGAAGACTTTGGATTAAAGGAATTTCCTACTGTTGAAGAACTAGCATCAATAAGGAAGTTATATCCAAATTTGGATGAATATTCGGTACTAATCATTTTACGTTACTTATCCATAAGTAAGGAAATCACCAAATCGTATAATCATTTTTTTGATTATTATGGTCTTACGGATGCTAAATTTTCTGTTTTAATGATACTATACAGGGCACCCAATAAGACTTTATATCCATACGAAATTGCTGAACAATCTGGTATAGCTAGAGCATCTGTCACTACTTTATTAGATGGATTAAATCGAAAGAATTTAATAACTCGACAACATGATGCTGTAGATAGAAGGAGAGTAGTGGTTACGTTAACTGATAAAGGTTTAGAATACTTACAAAAGATTCTGCCTATTCACTATAAACTGACTCAAAATATTACCTCATTTTTATCAGTTGACCAACAAGATATGTTTTTAAAAAGTTTAGCAAAATTAGAATTAGGACTTGAAAAATATAAATCAGAAATAACAAACATAATTAATTAAAATAAGAAAGGGAAGACCATGAATAAACTTGAATTTTTAGAAATGTATTTAGACTTATATATTAACCATTTTGTAATTTTAGAAGCCTTGAAAGATCCAAATTCGGATTATGTTGTTCTAGATATTAGAAATGCTCCTAAAGAAATGAAAAAAGAACAAATAAAAGGAGCCAAAGCCCTGCCAGCTAAAGATTTATCTAATCAGTTAGCAATGTTAGATAAGAGTAAAACTTACGTTGTCTATGATTGGAATGGAGGTACTATTTTAGGTAAACAAGCCTTATTTATCCTATTAAAAGCAGGCTTTAAAGCATATGAACTTGCCGGTGCTTTTGAAGGCTGGAAAGGAATGAAACTTCCAACCGAAGAAGCCAAATAGATTTGGAAGTTGTTGAAGTGAACGTGAATGTTGTCGATATTAAAACGAAAGAACAACATGAAGCAGATTCAGTAAGCTTGCAAGATCGTGTAACTGGTGCAGTTGAATCAACAGGTGAATTTGCATCTGAACAGTTTGAAAATGTTAAAACAGGTTTGGGGAATGGATTCTCAGCAGTTAAAGAAAAGTTGACGAAGGCGTAGAAACTGTAACTGACTCTTCATCAAATGAAAAACCACGTGTTCATTGATTTGGATATTTAAAAACGTACAAATAAAAATATGGAGGTAAGACTATGTCTACAGAAGAAAAATTTAATCAAGCAAAAGGTGCGATCAAAGAAGGTGTCGGTAAATTGACTGGCGACAAGAAAACAGAAAAAGAAGGGGCTGCAGAAAAAGTAGTTTCTAAAGCTAAAGAAGTGGCAGAAGATACAAAAGAAGCCGTTGAAGGCGCAATCGAAGGTGTTAAAAATATGGTAAAAAAAGACGATAAATAGTTATAAAGTCAATTGATTTTTCATAGAAAATATATTAAGCTACTCTACTAAAAAGATAAGGTTGTCGTATTCTACTCCTAATTACTCACTTATAAGATTACTTTCAACATAACTACAACTCGATATTCTTATAATATTATTCAGTTGAAAAATCAACTTTCTTTAGATGAATTTAAATTCCTTTTTAATTCCATGTACATATTCTTTCTAATAGTAAAAGCACTCTAATTTCTACAGTTTTAGCTCAATCATAGAAGTTAGGGTGCTTTTTAATCAAATGTTTTAAGAAAGTGTTACTATTCTGGATGTTTTTATAATATACGCAATTGTTTACACAACTTATTTTACATTACCAGACCAACAATTAGTGGATATGGTTGCAAGGCAACTTGAGATAACATTTGGTAAAATAATATTTTCTATGATAGATGATCAATGCAACCTGGTGATAGTATCATAGGTAAAATGAAAGAGGGTCTAGAGCAATATACTACTTTTTTCTATTTTCTGCCTACAAATTCTCTTGGGAGTAATATGGTTGCTAGAGAATGGCAGAGTGCTCTGATGAGTAGTGTCAATAGTGGCTTGAAATTTGTTCCTATCCGTCTTGATGATTGCAATCCACCTGTTATCATGAAAGATTTATTATATATTGATTTATATGGTATTGGAATTGATGAAGCTATTTTCCAAATGAAGGCAGTTGTGAATCAAGAAAATAATTATAAACCCTTAGAAGATAAGGAAAATCTTGTTGCAATTCTACATAAAAATCAGATTTTGAAATCGAACTTGAAATTAGAGCAACAATATTTAGTGTACAAAGTGTTGATTTTGCTTTTGTATGTAATAACTCCTTTGATGACTTTGAGGTTATACCATATGATGAACTGATAATATATACTCGAAGTGGAGAAGTATTCAGAAATTATTCTAATGGAGAGCGTAAATACATAAATGCGATTATAAGAACTTTATATAGGAGTTGAAAAAATCCCCTCTAAATTTTGAAGGGATAATTCATGTCTTATCAGAAACCGATGTAAAAGAGTTAAAGATAATTTGGGAATGATATTTCCAGATGGTGTGAACTTTTTGTAAAATTCTAGCTCAATTAGTGTATTTTAGGGTTAAAATTCACACCATTCAGATGAAATTAGTTAAAATTGAATGAAATAACGCTTTCAGAAAAGTCTAAAAGTGCCTGATATTAAAGGCTTTTGAGATTTATTTAAACAAAAGTTGTTCAAACCAGGTCT
>CAURVX010000068.1:0-5283 GCA_963528605.1 uncultured Gemella sp. | reverse complement strand
AAAAAAGGTGGAGAAGAAAAAGACGAAAATTCTACTTATAAAAACTACTATGAGTATGGAGAACAAATTTCAAAGATTGCTTCGCATAGAATTCTTGCTTTAAATAGAGCGGAAAAAGAAGGGATAATCCGTGTAAGTATCGAAAATGATAAAGATAGATTACACAATTATATACTACGTGGTTTAACAAAAAATCGTCAAACAGCGATTAGCAACTTACTACTAGAATGTATTGCTGATAGTATGAAGAGATTAATCTATCCATCAATTGAGAGAGAGATTCGTAGTGATTTAACGAAAAAAGCTGAGGAAGACTCTGTTGTCATTTTCTCAGAAAACTTAAAACAACTATTAATGCAAAGTCCTCTTAGAAACAAAAAAGTTTTAGGAATAGACCCTGCGTTTAGAACAGGTTGTAAAATGGCAATTGTTGATGAATATGGTAATTTTATAGATAAAATGGTTATTTACCCGCATAAACCAGCTTCAGCAGATAAGCAAGAAAAATCAAAAAAAGATTTAATTAAATTTATTAATAAATACAATATAAATTTAATAGCTATCGGTAATGGTACTGCATCTCGTGAAACTGAGAAATTTGTAGTAGATAACTTAAAAGAAGCGGGATTAAAAATTGACTATGTTATCGTAAATGAAGCTGGAGCTAGTGTATACTCAGCTAGTGAAGTAGCACGTGAAGAATTTCCAGACTTCAATGTAGAAGAAAGAAGTGCTGTATCTATAGCACGACGTATTCAAGATCCACTAAGTGAACTTGTAAAAATTGACCCTAAATCAATCGGTGTAGGGCAATACCAACATGATATTACGCCTAAGTTTTTAGAAAAAGAGCTTACTTTCGTAGTTGAAACTGCGGTAAATAAAGTGGGGGTAAACGTTAATACAGCCTCAGTATCTTTACTATCATATGTTTCAGGTGTTAATAAGCAAATAGCTAAGAATATTGTAGCTTATCGTCAAGAAAATGGAAAAATAGAAACAATTAAAGAAATAGCGAAAGTACCAAGACTTGGTAAAAAAACATATGAGCAATGTGTAGGATTCTTTAGAATCCCCGATAGTAAAAATATTTTTGATGCTACAGGTATTCACCCAGAAAGTTATAAAGCAGCAGAGAATTTATTAAAAGAGCTAAAACTATCAACTAAAGAAGTAGGAACAGAAGAGTTTGCTACTACAATAGATGGTGTAGACAAAAAAGCTCTAGCAGAAAAAATTGGTGTAGGTCTTGAAACGTTAGAAGATATAATTAAAGATTTAAAACAACCTCTGCGAGATGAACGTGAATCATTTGCTAAGCCATTGTTAAAATCTGATATTCTAACTATAGATGACCTTCAGATTGGTGTTAAATTAGCAGGTACTGTCAGAAATATAACACAGTTTGGAGCATTTATCGACATCGGTTTAAAACAAGATGCGATGGTACATATTTCAAAAATTAGTAAAAATTATATTAAAAATCCATTAGACGTGCTAAGTGTAGGACAGATTGTTGATGTTTATGTTATTGATGTGGATAAACAACGTGGTCGTGTTGCACTAGCGATGTTTAAAGATTAAAGGAGGTAGAAATGAGTAATAATAAATCAAAGTACCTTCCAAGTATAGATAGCTTGAGGGCATTGGCTGTATTAGCCGTTATTATTTATCACGTTGACGTTAATTACCTACCGGGTGGATTTTTAGGGGTAGATTTATTTTTTGTTTTGTCAGGATATTTAATTAGTTCATTAATTATTAAAGAATATAGAAAAACGGGTAGCTTAAATTTATATAATTTCTATATTAGAAGAGCTAGACGTCTGTTACCAGCTGTTTATTTTATGATAACAGTTGGGTTAGTCGTAATGGTACTTTTCAATGAAGTACTACTTCGTAAGAGTCACCTTGATGCTATATTTGGTTATATATATTCAAGTAACTGGTGGTATATCTTCCATAAACTAGATTATTTTGATAGCTTCGGTGCGCAAAGCCCGTTCAAACATCTTTGGTCTTTAGCGATAGAAGAGCAATTTTATATGATTTTTCCTTTGCTATTCTTATTAATTAATAGAAAGAAAAAATCAAAAGATGGAACGTATAAATTAAATAAGAACTTTTTATATGTTGTTGTCGGATTAATATTAGTATCATTAATAGCTCATATTCTTTTATTTGATATAAATAATATTAGTAGAATTTATTTCGGTACTGATACTCGAGCATTTTCACTACTTGTTGGAGTTGTAGGAGCAATCTTATATCCTATGGAGAGATTATATGCTAAGGTAACTCCGCAACAGAACATGGTATACAGCGTGGTTTCACTACTGTCTATCGCTACTTTAATAACGGTAATGATTTATACATCTGAGTATAACACATGGCTATATAGAGGTGGATTCCTATTAGTAGCTATATTAGGATTGATAGTTATAATAAGTAGTGGGAAACAACATACACTAATGTCAAGATTATTATCATTCAAACCTGTAGTGTTTATTGGTAAGATATCATACAGTTTATACTTATGGCATTTCCCAGTATTAGTATTAACAACGCCGGTATCAGAAATAGGGAATCCAAATATTATCTTTGTAGTATTACGAGTAATACTAACATTTGCTTTAGCTATAGCTAGCTATGTGTTTGTAGAAACTCCAATTAGAAAATTAGGATTTAAAAACTACATAAAAGTTATATTCAAAAAACTGAAGAAACGTCCTAGAAAATCTAGAAAAGTCTATGCAGGTGTTGTCGGACTAGTTTCAATATTATTCTTTATGGGTATTTTTGGAAAAAGTGTTCCATTTATTTCTACAGCTTTTGTGAAAGAGATGGAAGCAAATAAAGAAACTCAGTTTGTAAATAACGGGAACAATAAAGATAATAATCAAGAAAAATCTAGTGATTCTAACAAAGATAATAAAGAAGATAAAAAAAATTCTGATAAAAAATATAGTTCAGTACTAGTTATGGGTGATTCATTAACTGTAGACATTGGAGAAAAATTCCAAGAACTATACCCAGGTGCTGTTATCGATGGGAAAATTGGTCGTCAATTATATGTAGCAGTAGAAGAGGCGAAAAGCTATTCTAAGTACAATAATGAAAATTCAGCGGTAATCTTCCAGTTAGGAACTAATGGTCCATTTACAGAAAGTCAAATTGAAGAATTAGTAAAACAGTTTGATAAAGCTGATATTTACTTCGTTAATATTAAAGTACCACGTGCTTGGGAAAAAACGGTAAATACAGCATTAAAAGAAACGCAAGAAAAACATTCAAATGTTAAACTTATTGACTGGTATTCAGTAGCAAATAGTACTAAAGATTTATTTGAGCCAGATAGAGTACACTTAAATCAAGCTGGTATAGCTGAAATGGTAACATTAATAGAGAAAAATTTAAAACGCCCAGTGGAAATTAAAACAAATTAAAAATAATACAGAGAACTAAGTAGTAGGAAATGCTATTTAGTTCTTTATTTTGGGTGTAAACTAAATCTAGGGTATAGAAAAAAATTCCAGTCTATCGTTTATTATACAACCATTTTTCTAAGATAAAGTGTTAATCTATAGATTTGTAGATAGAAATAATTTGATTAAAGTATCAATTCTGTTTGAAATGTTTAACTTTCGTTGAAATATCAATATAGTTTGTGATATAATATCTTAGTATTAGAATTTAATGAATAATAAAAAGGAGATTACTATGACAAAAGTAAGAGTAAGATATGCACCATCTCCAACAGGAAATTTACATATCGGAAATGCGAGAACTGCATTATTTAATTACCTTTTTGCTAAACATAACGGTGGAGATTTCGTATTAAGAATTGAAGATACGGACTTCAAACGTAATAAAGAAGAAGGTGAACGTAGCCAGCTTAAATACATGAACTGGTTAGGTTTAGATTATGATGAGGGTATTGGAAAAGAAAAAGAATTTGGTCCATACCGTCAATCTGAGAGAATTGATATTTATCAAAAATATGCTGATCAACTTATCGCAGAAGATAAAGCTTATAAATGCTATATGACTGCTGAAGAATTAGAAGCTGAGAGAGAAGAGCAAATCGCTAATGGATTACCACCACGTTATAGTGGGAAACACGCTAACTTATCAAAAGAAGAGCAAGAAGCTTTTGAAAAAGAAGGTAGGAAACCTGCTATCCGTATCCGTGTTCCTCAAGACAGAACATACAAATTTGATGATATGGTTAAAGGTGAATTATCATTCGAAGGGCATGACTTCGGAGATTTCGTAATCATTAAAAATGATGGAGTAGCAACGTACAATTTCGCTGTTGTTATAGACGACTACTTAATGAAAATTTCTCACGTATTACGTGGAGATGACCATGTTTCAAATACACCAAAACAATTAGTAGTATATGAAGCATTAGGATTTGAACCACCAAGATTTGGTCACATGACTCTAATCGTAAATGAAAACAAGAAAAAGTTATCTAAACGTGATGAAAGTATCATACAATTCATCGAACAATATGATGAGTTAGGATACCTTCCAGAAGCATTATTTAACTTCATCGCTTTATTAGGGTGGTCTCCAGAAGGTGAACAAGAAATCTTCTCTAAAGAAGAATTTGTAAAAATCTTCGATGAAAAACGTTTAAGTAAATCACCTGCGTTTTTCGATAACAATAAACTTACTTGGATTAACAACCAGTACATCAAAGCTCAACCTTTAGAAAGAATCGTAGACTTATCATTACCTTTCTTCATTAAAGAAGGGGTAGCAACAGCTGAAAAAGTAGAAGCTAACAAAGCATGGTTTGAAAAATTAATTTCATTATACCAACCACAAATGAGTTACGGAGCTGAAATCGTTGAGTTAACAAAACAATTCTTCGTTGAAGATGTTAAATTTGACGAAGAAGAATTAGAAATCTTAAAGCAAGAAACTACAGCAACAGTATTCGAAGATTTCTTAACAAAAGTTGAAGAAGTGGAAGAATTCACAGCTGATAACATTAAAGCTTTAATTAAAGCGATTCAAAAAGATACAGGTATTAAAGGTAAAAATTTATTTATGCCAATTCGTATTGCATCAACAGGATCAATGCATGGTCCAGAATTAAACACAAGCTTAGAGCTACTTGGTAAAGAACGTGTAGCTGCTAGAGTAAAAGCTGCATTAGAAACAATTAAATAGTATAAATTAAGAAAAGAAATAACGAGAGATTAAGGGCGAAATGAAGGTTCTTTGTCAAATTCGGTTGATTTTAAAAATTAGGAGGAAGCTATGCTATAT
>CAURVX010000067.1:0-5489 GCA_963528605.1 uncultured Gemella sp. | reverse complement strand
CGTTTTGTTTTAAGGTTTTCTTTCCAATCTTGAAGACCATTTTTTAGCATATAAACGTTTGTATAACCATTCTTTTTAAGAGTTAAAGCAGCACGAGGAGCTAAAGTTCCATTTTTATCACATAGATAAATAGGTTGGTCTTTTCTTAAAGATGTATATAAGAAATTGAATTGAGAAGAAGGCATATTACGAGCACCGTTGATGTGAGCGTATTTGAAATCTTCTTTCTCTCTAACGTCGATTAATTGAACTTTTCTAAGATTTTTTCTAAATTCTTCATAGGGAAGTTTCGTCACAGCGCCTTTTAATCTGAAGTAATTAAATAGTCCTACTGCTCCTAAAACAACCACTAAAACTATTGTTGATAGTAAAAATGATGACATAATGAACTCCTTTTTATTATAATATATGTAAGTGAATTATATCATAATTTGAAAATTTGTTCAACATTGATTATAATTAGTATGAATGCTAAAAATATAAAATAAATTTATTGGAGAAAAAATGATAACATCAGCAAGTAATAAAAGAATTAAAGATATTCAAAAATTAAAAGAGAATAAAAATATAAAAAAATACGGTAGATATTTAATAGAAGGTAAACACCTTGTTGAAGAAGCTTTAGCCGCAAAAGTAGTAGAAGAAATTATTGTTTCAGAAAGTTTTGAAGAATATAATGTAGTAGACTCTTTTGAAGGTGATTTAATAAAAGTTACGGATAGTGTTTTGAAGAGTATATCTGATACAATAACTTCACAAGGTATTATAGCTGTATGTCGTATCGTAAAAAAAGAGTTAGATATTAATAACTACAGCAGGGTTCTTATTTTGGATAAAATTCAAGATCCTGGTAATTTAGGAACAATTATCAGAACTGCAGATGCATTTAACTTTGACTGTATTATTCTTGGAAAAGGTACTGCGAGTTTATATGGGCAAAAAGTTATCCGTAGTACACAAGGGAGCAACTTTCATATAGATTGCTTTGATAATATAGATTTAGTTGAATTAATAGATGAAATGCACGAATTTAATATTTTCGCTACTAGTTTAAAAGCGGATAAGTATATAGAACAGCTAGATAATATTACAGGAAAAGTTGCGGTTGTTTTTGGTAATGAAGGTGCAGGAGTAGGTGAGGAAATATTATCAAAAGTAAATAATTTACTTAAAATCTCAATGCCTGGACGAGCAGAGAGTTTAAATGTCTCTATAGCAGCAGGTATTGTAATGCACTATATTTCTACAAAATTATAATAATAAATTTACTATTTTTTATAAGTATGGTATTATGGTAAATGTGAAAATAAAGAGAGAGGTGAAATCTAATGTTAAAAACTATAGCAGTAGACAAAAAAGGAGATATCCTTACTGATGTTAGTTTAGAAAGACTTAAAGAGCAAGACATAGCGTGGTATTGGGTTGATTTTGATACTCCTACGCGTAGTGAAATTAACTTGCTAACAACTTTCTTCAAGTTCCACGAACTTTTAATTGAAGATTGTTTAACGCTTTTACAAAGGCCGAAAATTGAAATTACAAGACAACAAATTTTCTTAGTATCTCATGTATTAAAAAATATAGATGATGACTATGAAACTCTAAATATGTTTGTTGGGAAAAATTATATTGTAACGTTCCACCTCTCACACATACGTTACGTAAATAAAATTGTTCCAAAAATATTACAACGCGGTGCAGAATATTCACCTTTACATGTTATGCATATGCTTGTATCAGAAATAGTAGAGGGATATATTCCTATTATTTCAAAAATCGAAAATCGTCTTGATGAGATTGAAGAAACTGATTCGTATACATCTGGAAGTAAGATTATGGATGAGGTATTTGACCTTCGAAGTGACCTGTTGAAACTTCGACGTGGATTACTACCAATGCGCGAGCTTATTCATAGATTCTTAGTTTCACGTCGTGTTGAAATGACGGATAACGATAGAAAATATTTCCATGATATTTATGATGACCTTGTTCAACAAACTGAGATAATCGAAGCAAACCGTGAGTTAGCCAGTGATATCCGTGAAAACTTTATGACATATAACTCACTTAAATCTAATAATATCATGATGACACTTACCGTTATTTCTACGATTTTCTTACCATTGACATTTATAGTAGGATGGTATGGTATGAACTTCAAATATATGCCAGAATTAGAATGGCAATATGGTTACTACTTAGTTGTAGCTATAATGTTCGGTATCGCTTTTGGTATGTTATGGTTCTTCAAGAAAAAAGGATGGCTTGATATGTTTAAATAATATTATCAAGTAGGTTGGAATAATGAATGTTTTTAAATTAATGATCTTATTTTTTATGATATTACTTGCGAATTTTTCAATGATAAGAATTGATTTCGGGAAATTTTTCAAGAAAAATAGTACAAGAGAAATAAAGGTTTTTGTAATTTTAGTTTCTTTTGCGCTAGGATATCTAGGATACATAGCAATTATTACAATTTATGAATTATCGTTAAATTTTTTAAAATGATTTAACAGAAAGGGAATTGTATGGATAAAGAATTAGAAAAAATTAAAAAAGAGTCAAGATTAGAGAAATCTCGTGAAGATAAGCTATTGGCTTTTATCGGAGGGAAATTTATAATCTACATACTATTAATAGTTATTTTATTAGGTATAGCTATTTATCTTTATACAGAAATATCGTATATTTTCACACCGATAAATACGATTGTTTCAAGTATAATTACACCGATAATAGTCTCCTATGTATTTTATTACATGTTAAATCCATTGGTGAACTTCTTTGAGAAAAAAATGTCTAGGTTTCTAGCTAGTTTACTTGCTATCTTCGTTGGTATAATTACGATACTAATTGTAATTGTTGGAGTAGTTCCAATTATTGTGGAACAAACACAGAATTTAATAACTGCTTTACCAAGATATATTGAGATAGTGAAAGGATACTTGGAGACATATTCTGATAATGCATATGTACAAGTAGTTGTGGAATATGTCAATAATAATCTAAATGTATCTAAGATTAGTGAAAAACTAGTTAGGATAGCTACATCTGTTGCACAAGGAGTAGTATCGTCTATTTCTTCTACTGCTTCAGTTTTAGTTACTATGCCATTTGTATTATTCTTTCTATTAAAAGATGCATCACACTTTAACAAGTTCGTGATCAGCCTACTACCGAAAAAATTAAGAAAACCTGTTGCTGAAACAATTGATGAAATTGATGGTAAAGTAGGATCTTATATCCAAGGACAGATGTTAGTTTCTTTATGTATAGGGGTAATGTTATTTATAGGTTATAATATTATAGGATTACATTATGCATTTTCGTTAGCTACTATAGCTGCATTTTTAAGTATCGTACCTTACCTTGGACCAGTTATTGCAATAACGCCAGCTATGCTAGTTGCAGCTTCAACAAGTTGGGTAATGATCGTTAAGATGCTTGTAGTTTGGGGGATTGTTCAGTTCTTAGAAGGAAATATTGTTTCTCCTAATATTATGGGACGAAGCATGAATATGCATCCACTTACTGTAATCTTTGTGATTCTTATCGGAGTCAATATTTCGGGAGTTGTTGGAGCAATTTTAGGAATACCTGTTTATTCTATTTTGAAAGTATTAGTAGGGAAATTACTACTTTCAATACGAGATAGGTATAATAAATTCTATGGATAAAATTAAAGCTTTAGAGTATTTTACTCTAAGGCTTTTAATTATATTTTAAAATTTACTGATTTTTATCAAGGTACAAAACAAGTATTAATGAAAACTAGAATTTTAAACTTTTTGTAAGTGTTTTTTGTCTTATTACTTTATAAATTACTGCTTACATGCTATAATGATATAGTTAAATATAAGTAAGTTGAGGTTTGAGAATATGAGTATGATGAAAAAATTCAATAATCTTTTTGTTGGAGAAGAGGATTTTGAAGAAGAAGTAGTAGAAAAAAAAGAAGTAAGGCAAGAACAACCTAAGCCGAGACCGGTGAAAAATGAGAATCCAGTGGTAAGTAAACAAAACGTACAAAGTCAACCCGCAGGGAGAACTAATAATGTAATACTAACTGAACCATTAGTATTTGCGGATAGCAAAGATATCGTGGATGATATTAAACGTAACAAAGTAGTAATTATTAACTTAAGAAAGTTGGATATTGAAACTTCTGATAGACTTCTAGATTTTATTTCTGGAGGAATTTACGCATTAGGTGCTAGACTAAAAACTATTGGTGAAGATATTTATTTATGTGTTCCTAATGGTGTTGAAGTTTCAGGAGACTTTTACGAAGGAGAGTATTAATATTGTTAAATATAACAGAGTATTTTTGGGTATATAAATTCGTAAAATATTTATTTAATTTTTATGAATATAGTATGTTAGCGTATATTTTAACATCATGGTTTCCACGAATTAAAAATAATTTTATTGTAGAGTTTTTAGAGGCGATTTGCGAGCCATATCTAAAAATCTTTAGAAAAATCATTCCACCATTCGGAATGCTAGATATATCACCAATAGCTGCTCTTGTAGTACTTAGTGTTATAGAAAACCTAATAATAGTAATATTATTTAAGTTATCTTAATGCTATGAAGAAGATAAATTTTTTACAACAAGCTTCTACTGAACAAAGAGAAGTAGCTGAAAAATTACTGCAAAGTATTAGTTTTGTGGAAAATCGAAATACTGTTACAAAATTTTTAACGAATTTTGAGCAAATTGTTCTTAGTCAAATAGTAGCGTATAACTATAGTGACTTTAAAGTTGAATTTTTTGGAGGTTTTGATGATGCTGAAAGGAAAAAATCTAAGATAATTTCTAATGAATATTATGATGTAGATTATGATATTGTTTGTTTAAAAGCAAAGTTTAATAACAAATTTAATAAAGTAGAACATAGAAATATTCTAGGAGCAGTTCATAATCTTGGAATCAATTTTAATAGATTTGGGGATATAATTGTTTTAGAAAATGAGGTTTATATTTTTGTCGATGAAGAAATCGCTGATTATATAGTTATGGAGTTCACAAAAGCAGGAAGAGTAAATCTTGATTTTCAAAGAGTTGATCTCACAGAAGTAGGAATCGAAAAAAGATATGAAGACTTTGAAATAGTTAGTTCATCATTTCGAATTGATTCTATAGTAGCTAAGATTACAAATAAATCTCGTAGTAAGGTAAAAGAATTTTTAGAACAAGATTTTATTAAACTAAATCATGTGGTTCTAAGAAATGGAGAGAAGACCTGTACTTCAGAAGATATAATATCTATAAGAAAGTATGGAAGATTTGTAGTTAAGAGTTACACGCAAAATAAAAAAAGTTTAAAATATAGAATAACAATTTCAAAATTAGTTTAAAAGTAGCTGGTAAATATAGGCCAGCTATTTTTTATTATTTTTTCTAATTGTGAGCGTTTTTATTTTTATAATATAATTATTGTGCTATACTCTATGGTATAAAACAAAATATATACAAATATGAG
>CAURVX010000066.1:0-5963 GCA_963528605.1 uncultured Gemella sp. | reverse complement strand
ACAAGGGACGAAATGACCGTGTTACCACCCAATTTTATAATCTTAAAATAAATTTTAATCTTACCTCAATGATTATTAACGGTTATCAACCGGAACTAACTTATATATACTCATTAGTTCAGCTCTGTGACCATTTACAATACACTCAAATCCTTTTTTTCACCAACCAAAAGGTCTCTAATAATTAAGCTATATTGCTCTTCACTTCTTCGCTTTTTAAAACTGTTAAAGAAATATTAACATAAGATATTTTTTTTGTCAACACTTTTTAGTAAAAAAATTAAAAACTTTTTTCGAAATTGTCAGAAATCTAATGTGAACCATATATATTAGTATATTTTTTAAATAATTTTTTTATAATATCTATTTAAGAAATATTTAAATATTTACTAATAGTTAGTTAATATCTATAAGGTATACTGTATTCATCAAACAAAAAGTTTTGGTAATAAAGTATTAATAAGAGGAGAAAAATACAAATGAAAAATAATTTTATGAAATCAGAAAATTTTACAAAATGGGCAATAAGAAAAGTTAGTGTTGGAGTAGTATCAGCAGCTATCGCTAGTGGTATTTTTGTGATCGTTGTAGGTGAAGAAGCACACGCAAGTGATAAACAATTAGATAAAGCACCAATAGTTGAAACTGTAAAAACGCAGGTAGATGAAAATGTAGTTACTAAACCAATAGAAAAACCTGAATCAGTAGCAACAATAGTAAAACCTAAAGAAACTGATAAAACAGTCGAACAACCTGTAGTTGGAACAGATAGAGAAGCTAAACCTGAGGTAACAGAAAATAATATTTTAAGTCTTGCTAAAGATACTGTAGATGCACCAAAAATGGAAACACCAGACATGACTACACACAAAACAACTCCAGTTGAAGTTAAAAAAGCAGTAATGGATAATACGAAAGATGAAGTTAACGTACCAGCTAAATACCTAGATAAAGCAAACTTCCCAGGACCATTTACAGCGGGAGTAAACCAAGTAATTCCTTATCACTTATTCGCGGGTGACGGAATGTTAACTCGCTTAATCTTAAACTCATCAGACACAGCTCCATGGTCAGATAATGGAACAGCGAAAAATCCAGCTCTTCCACCAGTGGAAAATTTAACAGAAGGATTATACTTCTATGAAGTAGACCTAGCGGGAACACAAGGAAAATCAGATAAAGAATTATTAGATTTATTAAAAGCAAATGGAACACAAAGCTACAAAGCAACAATCAAAGTATACGGTGAAAAAGACGGAAAAGCAGATTTAACAAACGTAGTAGCTACAAAAGATGTAAATGTAAATCTAAATGGATTAACAACTGTTAATGAAGTTAAAAAAGCAGTTATGGATAATACAAAAGATGAAGTAAATGTACCAGCTAAATACTTAGACAAAGCAAACTTCCCAGGACCATTTACAGCGGGAGTAAATCAAGTAATTCCTTATGAATTCTTTGGTGGTGATGGAATGTTAACAAGATTAATCTTAAAATCATCAGATAAAGCCCCATGGTCAGATAACGGATCAGCGAAAAATCCAGCCTTATTACCATTAGAAAAATTAGGAAAAGGATTATACTTCTATGAAGTAGACTTAGAAGGAACACAAGGAAAACAAGATAAAGAACTATTAGACTTACTAAAAGCAAATGGAACACAAAGCTACAAAGCAACAATCAAAGTATACGGTGAAAAAGACGGAAAAGCAGATTTAACTAATGTAGTAGCTACAAAAGATATTGATGTAAATCTAAATGGATTAACAAGTGTACAAGAAGTTAAAAAAGCAGTGATGGACAATACAAAAGATACAATTGATGTACCAGCTAAATACTTAGATAAAGCGAACTTCCCTGGGCCATTTACAGCCGGAGTAAACCAAGTAATACCTTATCACTTATTCGCAGGTGACGGAATGTTAACAAGATTAATCTTGAAAGCATCAGATAAAGCACCATGGTCAGATAATGGAACTGCGAAAAATCCAGCACTTCCTCCAGTAGAGAAATTAGGACATGGATTATACTTCTATGAAGTAGACTTAGCAGGAACACAAGGAAAACAAGATAAAGAATTATTAGACTTACTAAAAGCAAATGGAACACAAAGCTACAAAGCAACAATTAAAGTATACGGTGAAAAAGACGGAAAAGCAGATTTAACAAACGTAGTAGCAGTTAAAGAGGTTACTGTAAATCTTCATAAAGAAGAAATGAAAATGGCTGAAAAACCAGGTGAAAATATGATGACAGATTATAACAAACATGCTCTAATGGATCCAAATATGAGTGGAAAAACTATGGATATGCATAAATCAAATGTCATGAATATGAAAGCACATATGCAAAAAGATATGAGCATGAAAAATATGAATACTCACATGAATAATGATATGGTGAAAAAAGGAATGTTACCAAAAACAAGTGCAGCTCCAGAAGGAACAATGAATGCAACAAATTCAACAAGTTCTTCAACTACTGGATTAGTAGCACTAATAATCTCTAGCTTACTGGGGTATTTAGGAATTAGAAGAAAAAATGAAATCGACTAAATAGAATAACTGTAAAAAGTTATGTATTAAACGATTAAAATTAATGTGATTTGATAGTAGTCTCTTTTATAGAATTTTTTGAATATCTAGAATTATGCGGGAAAGTCTCAATTAAATCGATATTTTTAAAATAATGAGAGATAGTACCTTGCAGAATTTAACAAAATAGTGCTATACTTTTAATGTATAGTGCTATTTTGTTAGGAGGAGTAAAGATATGATGAATAAAATTTTATTAGTAGATGACGAGATAGAAATAACGGAGATAAACAAAAGATATCTAGAGCAAGGTGGTTATGATATAGATATTGCTAATGATGGAAAAGAAGCATTAGAAAAATATGCAAGAAATAAGTATTCACTAATTATTACAGATATAATGATGCCAAATATGGATGGCTATGATTTGATTAGTGAAGTACAATATTTAGATGCAGAGCAACCTTTTTTATTTATAACTGCTAAAACAACTGAGCCAGATAAAATTTATGCTTTGAGCATGGGGGCTGATGACTATATAGTTAAGCCATTTAGTCCTAGAGAGTTAGTATTAAGAGTTAGGAACATATTGCGTAGAATTGAAAAAAATAGCACAGATAGTATTTCTATGCTTGGGGATTTAGAAATAAATTATAATAGTAGAATAGCAAAGGTCAATGGAAAACAACTAGACCTAACGGTGAAATCTTTTGAATTATTATGGTTATTAGCTAATAACCCAGAACGTGTTTTTTCTAAAACAGAATTGTATGAAAAAATATGGCAGGATGAATATGTTGAAGATGCGAATACATTGAATGTGCATGTTCATTCTTTAAGGAGAATGTTAATGAAATACTCTACAGAGAGAACACCAAATATAAAGACAGTGTGGGGATTAGGATATAAAATGGAAAAACAAGTTTAAAAATGGAAAGGAATATAGAATGAAATTAAGAGATTATATTATTGTTGGATATATTTTGTCATTTTTAATAACTATAGCCGCTGTATTTTGGGCTTCAAATCAAATGTTAATTGAAAATAAAGATACCTATTTTATTGTTGCAATTACTGTGATTGCAGGATTGATTGGCGCGACTATAAGTCTAGCATTATTAAAAGGTGTGTTTAAATCATTAGATGTGTTAAAGAAAAAAACAGTAAATATAAGTGAGAAGAGATTTGATATCAGTGATGAAGTGATACGTCCAGTTGAATTTAGAGATTTGTCTATGGCATTTGATGATATGGCGGAGCACTTAAAAGAAAGTTTTGAATCACTAGAACAAAGTGAAAAAGAAAAATCTCTTATGATTGCTCAACTTTCTCATGATATAAAAACTCCTATAACTTCTATTCAATCAACAGCCGAAGGAATGTTAGATGGTATAATAAAAAAAGATGAATACAAGTACTATTTAGAAACAATTTGTCGTCAAACAACAAGATTAAATAAATTAGTTGAAGAATTAAATTACTTGACGCTAAGTGTGAAAGGAGCTGATTCTGCAGATAAAAAAGAAACAATATTTTTAGATAAATTATTAATTGATTGTATGTCTGAATTTAAGTTAAGAGCAGAAAAAGAACAAAGAGATATTTTTATTAAAGTTATACCAGAAAATGCAAAAATAGTAAGTAATTATAATAAAATACAAAGAATTATAGTTAATTTACTAGGTAATGCATTTAAATATTCGCCAAGTGGGACAAAAATAGAAATAGTTGCTGAAATTAGTGATGAAATCCTTTCTATTTCTATAATAGATGAAGGTTGCGGTATAAAAAAAGATGAGCTTGAAAATATTTTTAAAAGATTATATCGTGTTGAAGCATCAAGAAACATGAAAACAGGAGGCTATGGGTTAGGATTAGCTATAGCAAAACAATTAGCTATGCAGCTCAATGGAGATATTATAGTAGAGAGTGAATATGGGAAAGGGAGTACATTTACTTTGAAAATTTTGACAAATTAAACTATGCAATGTATAATGAAAAAAATATACTGAGGAAAAACATATGTCAAAGTCGAAGTACATAACGCGTTTAAAACGTTCTGAAGGATAGCTTAGGGGAATTCAAAAAATGATAGAAGAAGAGCGAGATTGTATGGACATAATGATTCAACTAAGTGCAGTTCGTTCTAGTGTTGACCGAGTTATTGAATTATTAATAACAGAAAATCTTATGGAATGCATTAATAACCCTAGAGAAAATCCTGAAGAGCATAAGGAAAGAATAGAGAAAGCTATACAGTACCTAGTAAAAAAGAAATAGTATACTAAGTTAGTAATAAAAGTCCTGATTCAAAATTATTTTGAATCAGGACTTTTATTTTTTTGAGATGTATTAATTTTATAGAGAATTTTAAAATAGTAATTGTTGGTTGTTTTTTTACTAATTGGTTGTTTAATTCTTTATTTTGTTTCGCCAGGCCAGTTATTCATACCACCCTTGATATTTATAACATCGAATCCTTGTGCATCAAGAAAATCATATGCTTTAGCTGAACGTCCACCCGCTTGACAAATCACATAGTATTTTTGATCTTTATCTAATTTAGAAAAATCTGCTCCTAAAGTGCTTAAAGGGAAATTTTCAGCAGTAGGTATGTGACCAGCTGCATATTCATGAATTTCTCTTACGTCAATAATAGTGAGTTTTTCACTACCATTATTAGTGTATTTCTCATAAAAATCTTTCATTGAAATATTGTTTTTCATAGTTAATTCCTTTCAATATTATTAAATTTAACTACTGTATTAATCTGGAAAATTGCTGTGTTTTTAACTGAGTTAAATTATCTATAGTCTAATTTTAAACTATTTTACTTCTCAATGCATGCATTCCACCTTGAATATTGACAACATCGAAATCTCTTTTTTTAAGTTTTTTTGCGGCAAGTTTGCTTCTTGCTCCAGAGTGACAAATTACATATGTTTTTTTGTCTGCTACTGGAGTGTAGCTGCCGATTTTATTTAGTGGAATATTTTTTGCATTTTTTATATGGTCTCTTCTAAATTCACCAGGTGTTCTTACGCCTATTAACTGAATATTTTGTTTAAGTTTTTGTTCTAGTTCGATAGTAGAAATACTATCTACTTTTATGAATAAAAAAAATATTTTCCTTACCTCAAATATACCCCTATAGGGTATATTTGAAATCTTTGTCAAGGGTGATGATCTATTATAAAGTAATAAGATAATAATATTCTCATAAAATTCTAGAGAAAGTAATAAGAAAACTAATAATACTTTTAATAAATTTCGAGAAATAATATAAATAAAAATTTTTTATGTTATGGAAATAATTAATTTTAAAAAATAATACTGACCTCAAAGTTTAGATAATAATCTAACTTGAGGTCAGCTTTTTTTATTTTATTCTTCTTCAGTTTCACGAGGGAAAATCATTGATTCACTGAA
>CAURVX010000065.1:0-6002 GCA_963528605.1 uncultured Gemella sp. | reverse complement strand
TAAATAATATTTGATAAAATCAGAAGGTGAGTATATGTTTAGAGAAATAAATATAGAAGATGCACAAGAAGTTGCAGAAATCTGTAAATTTGCATTAGGTTACGATGTAGATGTTGAAAACGTGAAAAGACAAATAGAGAAACTAACTAATTATAAGAAACAGCATATTATTATCGGCTATGAAGATCAACATACAAGGAAGATTATAGGATTTGTTCATGCTCAAGTGTATGAAAGTTTTTATAGTGATTTAGGATTAAATATTCTAGGTCTCGCTGTTAACCCTGATTTTCAAGGTAGGAGAATAGGTAGAAAACTTATGAATAAGTTAGAAGACTATGCCATCGATAATAATATTAGCTTTATCAGGTTGAATTCTGCCATGAAACGTGAAGAAGCACATAATTTCTATGAACATATCGGTTATACCTGTGATAAAGTTCAAAAAAGATTTATAAAGGTATTTGAGTAAGGATGTTGAAACAGAAATTTTGATGTTTTAGCTCACTTTTAGAGAATTTAAAAAAGATTTATATAATTAAAGGTAGTTATTATTTCCTAGGAAATCCTTGGAGATACTGATTAAGTTTGATTGTATAAATCTTTCTTTTTGCTTAGTTTTCTTCAACTTGTTTGTACAAAAAAAGTATGATAATATAAAGTAGACTTATATAAAGAAGAGGTAGAAGGAATGGAGTTTAGAAAAGAATACAATGAAATCGACGGATTGTTAGTTTTGACAAGTCCACTTCATCACGATGATAGAGGATATTTTCTAGAAAATTGGAAGAAAAATGATTTAATAAAATTTGGAGTACCAGAAGATTTCTTCGATAATGATCTGCAAAACAATGTTTCAGTGTCGAATAAAGGTACTCTAAGGGGTATGCACTGTCAAGGCTGGGCGAAACTAATGACTGTTGCATGGGGAACTTTTAGAATGTGTTTTGTAGATTTACGCCATGAATCTACTACTTATAAAAAGGCAATATCTCTCGATGTGAAGCCTGGTATGGCAGTATTCGTTCCTGAAGGTGTTGCGAACGGTGCTCAATCGCTAGTAGATAATGGAATATTAAATTATATCGTCACTGGTTATTATAATCCTTCAGAAAAATACTTAGGGATTACACCACTGGATTCAAAACTTAACTTACCTTGGGATATGACTACAACACCGATAATTTCAGAAAAAGATATGAACAGCTTATCTTATGGAGAAGTAATAGCGATTTTAGAAAGCGATGTGAAGTAATGAAAAATATTGCTTTAATAGGATCAACAGGTTCAATAGGTCAGGAAATATTTAATCAGTTATCTAAAAAAGATAATGTACATGTTGATACTTTTACTAGAAAAAATATCGAGGATTTATTGAATAGTGAATTTGATATTGTAATTTGCGCAGGACCCTCTTCAAGGAAGCTAAAAACAAATTTAGGACTTGATAATAGCGGCAAAGATATAGAAAAATTATGTAAAGTAATCAAAGAAGTAAAAACAGAAAATTTTATTCTTATTTCATCACAATCAGCTATTAATGAAGAAGATAAACCATATGGAAAAGTTCAGAAAAGGGTATTGAAGAGTGTTCTTTCACATCATAAGGATTACATGGTTTATATGGTAGATACGCTATATGGACCTAGTTTAAATAAAGGTTTTATCAGTGATATTATTACTAAACGATGGAGTTTCTTATCTGATGAAGTTATACAAAAGTTACCAGAATTAACGAATTATTATAAAAAGATAGAAAATACTAATCTTTGGGAAGGACACATTGATTTATCAAAGGATATATTAGAAAAATTACCAAATGTAGTAGATATTTATCCAGATGATAAAATTTTTCAAGTTACTCCGATTTTCGCATTAGTTAAAAATCTTGTAGAAAATATGGAAGTATCACAAGGGTTAAAAACTAGTATATCTGAGACAGAAGTATTTACAGGAAAACAGATTAAAGCTCTCTATGAAAATCCAAACGAGAATACATTTTTGGGTAAATATTTTATGAAACAAAAAATATAGGAAAGGAAGTTTATAATGAAAGTTTATTATAACGATAGAGGATTCCAACTTGGTAATCTACTATTTGTATTAATGCAAGCACATAAAGATAGATTAGCTGGTATAGAAGAAAGCTATGTACTAAGAACAGGTTATTTTAAATTTGCACAAAGTTTCTTTCCGAAAACAGAACGATTATTCGGTAAAGCTCAAGGCTGTGAACTAGAACCATTTGGATATTATCAAGTATCAGGAAAAGATTATGATGCAGAGGTATTGGACTCATTTTGTAGAGAATATCTTTTAGAAAGAACAGAAGAACTATCCAGCCAGTTTGTTAATAAGAATATAACAATAGCGATTAGAAGAACAGACTTTTTAGATGGAGATAGAGCAGAGAAATATGGCTATGACGCGGTTAAGTATGTTGTCGATTGTTTAGAAATAATTAAAGAAAAAGAAGGTAATATTGCCGATTTAACAATAAGAATAACTTCAGATGACACAACTTGGTGTAAAGAAGAATTAGTTCCGAAACTAAAAACATTATTTAATTTTACCAATGATATAGTAGTCGAAGAGCAAGATATTCAAGATAATTTTTTACAATTATACGCAACAGATAAATACTTCATCACGCCGAACTCTACTTATGGATACTGGGTAGGATATGTATTGAGAGTGAGCGCACGAAATGTTCAAACTTTCGCACCTAACTTCAATACAACACTAATCGAGGATGGACGACAAATAGCAGACACGAGAGATTGGATATTGGTTGATGTGGATAGAAGTAGGTATGAGGGAAGAGAGTAGAATTAGAGAAAAGGTAAAAATAGCAATCCTTATATGGATTGTTTTTTTTGTTGACACTTGGATGAATAAATGATAGGATCTAATATAGTAAAATTAGAGGAAGAATTATTATGGGTTATTTAGAAATAGTAAACGTTATTGAGAGAATATCGGAATCGAATTATAAAGAATATATTAAGGCTATGATTTACATAGAAAAAAAGATAAAAGATGAGTTAGTTTTGGATAAACTATATCAAGAATATTATGAGAATGATGATATAAATTTATTAAATGATTTTTTTGATAAAGAAAAATAGATAAATTAAATGATTATAGACATATTGCTGTAAAAATTATGGTATAATAATTATTATTTGATTAGGAGCTGTATTATTGTGAATTTACCTTATGATAAACATAATCCATTGGCTATAGAAAAATATGCTAAAAAATTAGAAGGAAAAAAGTTTTTTGAAGTACTAAAAGACTATTATTCAAATAGTGAGATAAGAGAAAGAGGTATTGGTTATTCAGAAAAGAATGAACTTCAAGAACAAATAGCATATTTTAATAATCCTAGAGGGAAAGGTAGTCTAGGAAATCTGTTAGAAGAATATTATTTTTATTACAAACCAAATAGTGATTCTAATCCTGATTTTTTAGAAGCGGGTACAGAATTAAAGGTAACACCAATAGAGAAAAAAAGAGATGGTAGTTTAAGAGCAGGAGAAAGATTAGTTATTACTATGATACCTAATGATAGACCTGTTGAACCAGTATTTGAAAAATCTCATGTACTAGAAAAAATGAGATTAATGTTGTTAATTTTGTATTTGAGAGAAAAAGATATTTTAAGAACAGAGTATAGTATAGAGTATGTAAAACTGTTTTCTATTTTGTCAGAGAGCTGTAGAGAGGATTTAATAATTATTAAAGAGGACTATTCTACAATTATTACAAAAATTCAACAAGGTAGAGCACATGAATTATCTGAAGGTGATACAAAATATTTGGGTGCATGTACCAAAGGAGCAACAGCTAAGAAAAGTGAGCAAAAGCAATATTATAGTGAAATTCCTGCAAAAAGAAGAGCATACTCATTAAAACAATCTTACATGTCATATGTGATTAATAATTATGTTGTTGGACAAATTAATACATATGATTCTATTTTGAAAAATACAGAATTGAAAGAAGAAACTTTTGATAATGTAGTATTAAACAAGATTAATGAATATAAAGGAAAAACAGAAGAGGAACTATATTCTCAATTTGAAATCAATAAAAATTCTAAACAAGCAAATAGTAGTTTGATATCAAGAATGCTTGGTGTTAAGACTGATAATGTTGAAGAATTTGAAAAAGCTAATATAGGAATAAAGACAATAAGGATAGATAAAAAAGGTAATCCTAGAGAGAGTATGTCTTTTCCGAAATTTAAAATTTTAGATTTTGTTCAAGAAATCTTTGATAGTTCAGAGTTATATAATTATTTCTATGAAAAAAGATTTCTGTTTGTTGTATTTAAAGAAAATATGACAGGAGAATATGAGTTAATAGGTTCTAAATTTTGGAATATGCCGATATCAGATTTAGAAGGTATTGGAAAGCATGAATGGGAAAAGTATCAATCTCAATTTATAAATGGGATAGAATTTGAAATAAAAGATAATAGGATAGGTAACAACTTATTAAAATCAAAAGAAACACAAATATTTCATTTGAGACCACATGCTCAAAGATCAGCATATATAATAAATGGAATAAAATATGGTAATGGTACAGATAGTGATATGGATGAGTTGCCAAATGGAGATAAGATGACAAAACAATGTTTTTGGTTAAATAAAACGTATGTTTTAAAGAATATTCAGGACATAATTGAAGGAGAATAACATGAATTTAGATGTTGTAGAATTATTCGCTGGAGTTGGTGGATTCAGAGTTGGATTAAATCAAATAAGCGAATTTGATAAAAAAAGTGGAAAAGCTATAGAAAAAGGTGGATGGAATTTTGTTTGGGCGAATCAGTTTGAACCTTCAACAAAAGCGCAACATGCTTTTAAATGCTACACAACAAGATTTGGAGAGGATGATTGTTCTAATGAAGATATTAATTTAGTTGATAAGAAAAAAATTCCAAATCATACTTTATTGGTTGGAGGATTTCCTTGCCAAGACTACTCAGTTGCACGTTCATTAAGTGGAGAAAAGGGGATAGCTGGAAAAAAAGGTGTACTTTTTTGGGATATTAGAGATGTATTAGTAGAAAAAAATACTCCGTTTGTACTTCTTGAAAATGTTGATAGATTATTAAAGTCTCCAGCATCTCAAAGAGGACGTGACTTTGCAATTATGTTAAAGACGTTTGATGAATTAGGGTATTATGTACAATGGAGAGTAATAAATGCTGGTGATTATGGAATGCCACAGAAACGTAGAAGAGTATTTATTTTTGCTTCTAAAAAAAATACAAAGTATTCTAAGAGTATAAAAAATGAACAAAATCTTGAAAACAGTATTTTTGAGAAAGTTTTCCCAACGGAAAGTGAATTAGATATTCTATTCAATACAGATATTAATATTTATTCTGATGCATTAGATGTAACAGAAAACTATAAAGATGGAAAGTTTTTAGATACTGGAATGATGATAGATGGGAAGATTATTCATAGAGATGTAACTCCAAGAAAATCTGAAATTTATTCGCTAGAGAAGTTATTAAAAAATGCAGAAAAATATAATGATGAAGACTTAAGCAAATACTTTGCAGAAGAAGATAAATTAGATAAATGGAAATATCTAAAAGGATCTAAAAGAATAGAGCGTGAATCAAAAACTGGCCATAAATATATTTATAGTGAAGGAGCAATGAGTTTTCCTGAAAATATTAAAGAACCTGCTAGAACAATGCTGACAAGTGAGGGAACTATCAATCGTTCGTCTCACATAGTATTTGATGAAACTAATAAAAAATATCGAATTTTAACAGAAGTAGAGTGTGAAATGATACAAATGTTCCCACCTAATTGGACTAATACTATGCCTATGCGTCGAAGATATTTTATGATGGGAAATGCGTTAGTAACTGGAATAATTTCAAAATTGGAATCAGTATTAAAAAATATTATTGAAAATGAATGAGGAGGAACCATGTCAGATTTAGAAAAATTATTTTTTAAGATAGATAA
>CAURVX010000064.1:0-6256 GCA_963528605.1 uncultured Gemella sp. | reverse complement strand
TTTACTTATCTTATCAACGTGTGAATCATTAACTTGTTATTAAGTATATCAGTAAATTTTTTATGTGTCAACCGTTTTTTTGAAAAATTGTGTATTTTCTCTTGAAAACTTTATAAAACTTCATAGAATTATCGGAAAATAAAGAATGATTTCTAATTATTTTTAATTTTATACTCTTATTTTTGTTCTAACTAATTTCCAAACTATAGATGGTATTAATAATATCGTTAATGCTAAGGATACACCTTGGCTAATAGTAAACACTTCTGTTAGCACTATCAGTGAAAAAGCAAATACTCCCATTAATAATATTAGATATCCCACTAATGAAACTCTTTCTATTATGAAGAATTCACCTTCTTTTTCTACATTATGTATTTTATAAACCTTACTTGCTAACAGCATAATTATTGTTAAAATAACTAGGTAAATAATAATATTCTTCCAAGGAGCATATCCGAAATAGTAAAATATAGGCATCCTTGGTATATTATCAATAAACGGTCCATCTGGAAGATAATTTACAAAGAACAATCTTCCTACTGTAATCCACACTCCCAATGGATAATATATCAGTGTAAGAGCAGGAATATACATCGCACCTATACTCAATATACTTCCACAAAAACTTGATAAGATAGCTCCTAGTAATACTAGCCCCATTCCTAGTATATATATTTTATTATTTATTTCAAGTACCGCTGTCGCGTTATAAATTTCCCCTAACAAACTATTACTTATAACCGCTATATTAGCTAGTCCTGTTAGAATATAACTAACCATTAACGTTAAGAACGATAGAATTACTTTAGCAAAATATACTTTTTCTTTTTCATATGGTAAGCTCGCTACAAACTTACCGAAATTAGTGTGATATTCGACTCCAAAGATTAACAACGGGATTAAAGTTATCAAAATATAATAACCAATATTAGTCCCCTCGTTAAACATAGTTTCTTTCAACTTAACTTTACTAGCATCTAGATTTTCTTTTAAGAAAGTTAATGTTTTTACATTACTAATATCTAGTGCTGGTGGATATACTTTATCTAATTCCTCTTGTTTATCAAAGTACTCTTTGCTACCCGGCTGCATTCGTGACCATTCTTTATACTTAGGAACGTTATTTAGTTCTTCTTCTGTTAAATATTGTTTGTATTTTTCACTCTCACTACCTACAAGTACATTTTGATCCTCATTGTTAGTATAAAATGTCCCTATTGGAGAACTTGGAAAATTATGTAAATATGCTCCAACTTCATAAGAATGTTTCATCTCATTTAACTTTTCTTTTGATAATTTTTCTTTATAATTTTTTTGA
The DNA here is from genome assembly GCA_963528605.1 of uncultured Gemella sp. GTDB lineage: Bacteria > Bacillota > Bacilli > Staphylococcales > Gemellaceae > Gemella. The sequence continues at coordinate 4,935 of CAURVX010000064.1, read as the reverse complement.
TATTCTTTTTTCAACTTATACAATTCATGTGTTTTTTTATTTAATTCGTCACTAGACGAGCCTTTTCTAATTTCCAATTCCTTAGCTATTCCTGTTGTTAATTGAAAATCATAAACTGCAACTCCATTTTTTAATTCATTTAATTGTTTATTAGTAGTTGTAGCAGCAAATGTCGAAAAAGCAATTAATAGTATAATTAACATTATTGAATATTGTTTCAAATATATACGAATAATTTTTAAAATATCTTTACACATTTTCATCTTCCCCTTTACTATTTAATAAAAAGATATCTTCTAATGCAATAGGGAGTTTATCATATTGAAGAAGATCTTTATCTTGAATAATGTCATGAGTAGCATCATAACTTCCCCTTATAATAACTACATAGACTCTTCCAATATTACTAATGATTCTTACATCAGGATTGTTACGTAACTCCTCTGGTATTTTCTCTTGATACACTAATTGATATTTACTATACTCATCCTTATTAATTTCTTCACTAACTCCAACTCCATCATCTAAATAGACAACCTTATCACTTATATTTTCCAGAGCATTTAATTGGTGACTACTAATTAATAACCCAATCCCATCACTTTGAGCATCCAAAATATAATCAACAATCATTTTAATATTTATCACATCTATACCATCTAACGGTTCATCTAAGAAGATAAACTTAGTTCGGCATGAAATCCCCAAAATCAAACTAAAAATAGCTAGTTGCCCTTTTGATAATTCAGATAATCTGCTGGTCTGTGATAATTTAATTTTTTCTAATTCTGTTTTAAAATATTGTTCATCAAAATTTTCATAAGCTAACTTATAAAACTCACAAACCTTTTTAATTTTAGAATTTTTAAAATAATCGAATCTATCCGGTATATAAATCAGTTGTTTTCTTATATTTTTATTATCTATACCTTTAATTCCTATTTCACCAGAATCTTGACTATATATTCCTGATAGTATCTTTAATAAAGTTGTTTTCCCACTTCCATTTCTACCAACAAGTGCTACAATTTCTCCTGTACTTACGGAAAAACTAACATTATTTAATACTATCTTTTTGGAAAATTTTTTATTAATTTTTTCTATCGTAAGTTTCATAATTTTTCTCCTTTATCTTTTCTGAAATGATTTCACATAATTTCTCCATCGATAATCCTAAAAATTTCCATTCCATGATTAATTCTTTTAACTTTCCATCAATCTTCTTATCACTATCCATAATTAATCACCCTTTCGAAATTCCAACTTAATTTTTTCTAATAAAGCTTCTTCCGAGATTCCTCTTATTTTTACTTCCCTAACTAAATCCTCAATTATCGAATCTATTAGTTCATAATTTGGAACAATATTATCAAAATTATTTGTAATAAAAGTGCCTCTCCCTACTATCGTTGTAATTATCTTTTCACTTTCTAACTGTTGAAATGCTTTTTGAATTGTACTAACATTAACACTGAGCATTTTCGAAAATTCTCTTACCGATGGTAATTTATCTCCCTCCTGTAATAAATCTTTGCTTATCATAGACTTAATTTGATCTACTATTTGTTTATAAATCGGTTTCTCTGATAATGAATCAATTTGAAACATAGTGACCTCCTTTCTAAGTGTACCACATACCACCATACATCTTTCACTTAAAGTGTACCACACATTACCATACATTGCAAGTAAAAAAATAAGATATAATAATAAATTTCAAAGAAACAATTATTATATCTTATTCTTATTTAGATTTTTTATTTAATAATGGTTTTAGTACAACTCTAAAAATTGAATCAGCTATTATTATACCAACTGCTAAACCTATTGCACCATAAAAACTATTTAAGAAAATCTTTGCGGAATTTCCATATTCATCTAACAATAACGTTCTAAATGCATCATAAATAGTTACTCCAGGGACTACCGGTACTAGTCCTGGAACGAAATAGACAGTTACAGGATTTTTAAATTTTATCGCACAAATTTGACCTATATTAGCTAATAATAACGAACATACTAAACTCGACATAAATACACTATGTCCATGACTCCACATTTCCCAATATCCACACCATCCTATAGCTCCAATTATTCCACCAGTTACCAAAGTTTTTCTTGGAACATCACAAACAATTCCGAAAGATACTGAAGATATAAAGCTAAATATAAGATGATATAGTAGCAACAAGGCATGACTCATTACAGCAAGCATTATACCACACCTCCTAGTAGTCTAACTATATAGTACACAGTAACTATTCCTGCACCTAATGCAAAAGCAACACAGAAACTTTCAATAAATCGAATAGAACCAGAAATAAACTGTCTGGCGATAATATCCCTCATAGAGTTCGTTATTGTAATACCTGGTACAAGAGGCACTACTGCACCTATCATAGCAAGTCTTAGTGAATGTCCATTTAACAAAGCGAATCCTATATATCCTGCTACACCACCGACAAAAGTACTAATATATTCAGAAATAAAAGGTGCTTTTAAATAGTCGATAACTTTAATATAAACATAAAATGCTACTGCTCCAGCTATTCCTCCTGGTATAACATCCCAAAAGCTACCATCAAAGATCAAGACGATACTACCACTAAGAACTCCTGAACAAAGAACTTTAAACCAATCCTTTATAGGACTCTTTTCTTCTTGAACTCTTTTTAGTGCCTTATACATATCTGGTAAACTTATTCTTCCTGATGTAAATGCCCTCGACAATGAATTAACTTCTGATATTTTAGTTAAATTATATGTTCTGTCACCTACTCTTCGGAAATCAGTTCCTAGTTTTTCTATCCTAATAAATATACCAGTAAGAGTAACATGAGTATAATATTCATCAATACGATTATCCCCAACACCATGTTTAATGATTCTCTCAAGCGTATCTTCAGTTCTGTATACCTCGGCACCATTTTCCATTAATATTTTCCCCGCAAGTAACGCTGTTTTCATCAATAATTTCTCATACATTACTCTTCTCCATTCAAGATTAGATATAAAAATCAAATTAAATAAAAACTGTAAATAATTGCACAGTTTTAAAAAATGAGATTCAACTGCATATCTAATCGTCTTACCTTCCATAAATAAATTTTAAAATCATTATATCATAAAACTATCTATAAAAACATAGTTTTTCAATTATACAAATTAAAAAAATACTACATCTATGAATCTTCATAAAACTATTTTAAAAGATTGTTCCTTTTGCGTATTATGCACGTAATGATTTTTACGAATCAAAGATTCCAAAAATCTTAACGACGTGCGCAGTAGACGTACTCCAATCACCTTCAGCTATCCCTTCGCTTCTTGGTATGTCCTTGCATACTTTGTACTTAACGTATGCTAATTCATAATTTTTAAATTCTACATTGCCACATAATTTACTATATTACTTTGTCACTTCGCAGTAGACGTATTCCAATCACCTTCGGCTTTTGCCTTGCTTCTTGGTACGTCCTTGCGTATTTTGCACGTAATGATTTTTACGAATCGAAGATTCTAAAAATCTTAACGTGCAAAATAAAAAAGACTACCTTGCCTGGTAATCTTTTAAAGTATAATTAGATTTAATTTTTAAAGGGACAAAAGGGTATCCTAGCTATATGCTAGGATACATTAGAGCTAGACGACGTAGCCTTTTCCTACGCATTTCAAGCACTCTTTTGCCAAAAAAATTAGTTTAAATTCTTGTTGTATGTGTTGTTTAGTTATGTGTGTATGTAGTATGTTATTGTTGTATGAAAAATTTATATTAAACTAATTCTATAATAGCTGTTTCTGCACCGTCACCTTTACGTGGTCCAACACGTAGAATACGAGTGTATCCACCATTACGGTCTGCATATTTAGGTGCTACTTCTTCAAATAATTTTTTAAGAGCTAATTGACTCTTACCTTCTTCAGTTGCTACTGCAACAGGTTGGATGAATTTAGCTGCATTACGTCTTGCTGCTAAATCACCTTTTTTACCTAATGTAATCATTTTTTCTGCTAATGAACGAACTTCTTTCGCTCTTGTAACAGTTGTTTCAATTCTACCGTGTACTAGTAGAGCAGTTACTAAGTTTCTTAACATCGCTTTACGATGAGCTGATGTACGTCCTAATTTTCTGTAACCCATTAGTGTGCCTCCTTGTTAGTATTATTCTTCTTTGAATCCTAGTTCTAACTCTTGAAGTTTGATTTTAACTTCTTCTAGAGATTTACGACCTAAGTTTCTTACTTTAATCATTTCTTGTTCTGTTTTGTTAGCTAATTCTTGTACTGTGTTAATTCCTGCACGTTTTAAGCAGTTGTAACTACGTACTGATAAATCTAATTCTTCAATTGTCATTTCTAACATTTGAACTTTATTATCTTCTTCTTTAGCTACCAATATTTCAGCAGCTTTTGCTTCTTCAGACATTTCCATAAACAATTCTAAGTGTGAAATTAGAATTTTTGATGCTAATGCTAAAGCGTCGTTAGCTGTAATTGAACCATTAGTAGTAACGTCTAAGATAAGTTTATCAAAGTCAGTACTTTGACCTACCCTAGTTTTTTCTACTGTATAGTTAACTTTTGATACTGGTGTGTAAATTGAATCGATTGGAATAACTCCGATTGGTAAGTCACGTTTTTTGTTTCCATCAACTGGTACAAATCCACGTCCTTTTCCAACGTAAATAATCATTTCAAATTGTCCACCTTCAGATACTGTTGCAATGTGTTGATCAGTATTTACTACTTCGATATCAGAATCGATAGCAATGTCTGCTGCTGTAACAACTGCAGGACCTTTAACACTGATTGAAACTTGTTTTTCTTCTTCAGAATGAACTACAAACGCGATGTTTTTAACGTTCATAATGATTTCAGTTACATCTTCTACAACACCTTTAATTGCTTGGAATTCGTGTTGAACTCCTTCAATAT
>CAURVX010000063.1:0-6524 GCA_963528605.1 uncultured Gemella sp. | reverse complement strand
AAACTGATGGAGCAATGGATGCTGGTAATATCTTAAAACCAATGCTTGCTCGTGGTGAACTACACTGTATCGGAGCTACAACTCTTAATGAATATCGTCAATATATCGAAAAAGATTCTGCATTAGAACGTCGTTTCCAAAAAGTTCTTGTTAATGAGCCTACTGTAGAAGATACAATTTCAATTCTACGTGGTCTTAAAGAAAGATTCGAAGTTTACCACGGTGTTAAAATCTCTGACCGTGCTATTGTAGAAGCTGCTGAATTATCTAATAGATATATTACAGATAGATTCTTACCGGACAAAGCTATCGATTTAATCGACCAAGCTTGTGCTACTATTAAAACTGAAAACTCTTCTAATCCAGCTGAATTAGATACAATTAATCGTAAAGTAATGCAACTTGAAATAGAAGAAAAAGCCCTAAGTGGTGAAGACGATGATGTGTCTAAAAGACGTTTAGAAAATCTAAAAGAAGAGTTGGCTAATCTAAAAGAAGAACAAAATAAACTTCAATTACAAGTTGATAGTGAAAAAGAAAAATTATCAGCTGTTAAAAATCTTCGTGAAAAAATCGACAGAGTTAAATTAGAATTAGAACAGGCTCAAAATAGCTATGATTTAGAAAAAGCTTCTGAGTTACAATATTCTACTTTACCAAAATTAACTCAAGAGTTAGAAGAATTAGAAGAAAAATCTAAACATGAAGAGTACAAACTTCTAAAACAAGAAGTTACTGAAGATGAGATTGGATTTATCGTTAGTCAAATGACTGGTATTCCAGTAACTCGTCTAGTAGAAACTGAAAAAGAAAAATTATTACATCTAGCTGATACTATTCATGAAAAAGTAATAGGTCAAGATGAAGCTGTAGAGAGTGTAACTAACGCAATCTTACGTTCTCGTGCTGGTATCGCAGATCCTAACAGACCGATTGGTAGCTTCCTATTCTTAGGTCCTACTGGGGTAGGTAAAACTGAGCTTGCGAAAGCATTGGCTCTTAACTTATTCGATGATGAACGTAATATCGTGCGTATAGATATGAGTGAATACATGGAAAAACACTCAGTTAGCCGTTTAATCGGAGCCCCTCCAGGATACATCGGATATGAAGAAGGTGGACAACTTACTGAAAGTGTAAGACGTAATCCTTACAGCATTATCTTAATGGACGAAATCGAAAAAGCTCACCCAGATGTGTTCAATATCTTACTTCAACTTCTTGATGAAGGTACACTTACTGACTCTAAAGGTGTAGTAGTAGATTTCAAAAACACAATAATTATCATGACTTCTAACATCGGTTCATTAGAACTATTAGAAGAAGTTAAAGACGGTGTGATTTCTGAAGAAACTCGTAAAAATGTTACTAACCAACTTTACGGATACTTCAAACCAGAAATTCTAAACCGTATGGATGATATAATTATCTTCAAACCATTAACACAAGATAATATTAAAGGAATCGCTAATAAACTTCTTAACGAACTTGTTGCGCGTATCGCTAATAGAAATATTACTTTAACATATACTGATAATATTTCTAGCTGGGTTGCAACTGCTGGATTCGATATGAAATTCGGTGCTCGTCCACTTAAACGATTCATCCAAAGTCAAATCGAAAACAAACTTTCAGTTGAATTAATCCGTCACGGTATCGAAGATGGAATGGAAATTCACCTAGACTATGTAGATGATCAATTGAAAATAGATATAAAATAATATATTTATTTAGCCCCATACAGAGAATGATTTGATGAATTCGATTTATCTTAAATCGTAAGTTTTGAGTCACTCTCAAATAACTATAGACCTCAGGAGAAATCCTGGGGTCTTTTTTTGTATTAAATTATAAGTGATTATTGTTGATTACTGTAAGTTTTAGGTGTATAATTGTATTACAAAAGTAACACATTAAGAGGGTGGAAAGAATGACTACTTTAACATTAAGACTAAATAAAGAGGAAGAACAGATTTTTAATTCTATTTCTGGCTTATACGGTGGCAAACTATCAACTACTATTAAGCAACTTGCACTTGAGAAGATTGAGGATGAGTATGATCTTCAACTTATAAAAGATTTCGAAAGTCGTGAGGAGAAAGGTGAAGTAACTCTAATAGAGTTTGATGATTTAAAGAAAGAGTTTGATTTATAATGTACAAAATTGTTTTTGATGAAGCGATAAAAAAAGATTTAAAGAAATTAGATAAACAAACTTTGAAGATTTTATTTAATTGGATTGAAAAAAATTTGAGTAATACGGATGATCTACGCAGTAAGGGAAAAGCTCTAGTGGGCAATAAAAAAGGTTATTGGAGATATAGAATAGGGGATTATCGGTTAATAACAAGAATAGAAGATGATAGACTTATTATAATCGCTATTAATTTTAAACATCGAAGAGAAGTTTATAGTTAAGTGTGATTTTGTAAAAAAATGGATAAGTTGTAGGAGGAATTTTAATGAAAATAGCGGTTATGGCTGGAACACCAATTGATTCAAAATTAGGTGCGGAGCTACTAAATTCATATGGTTATGATGATGTAGTTTTAGTGCCAATTTCTAATAATCCAGTAGAGCAAACTACGTTTCAAGCATTAGAAGACGAAGAACGTGAAAATATTATTGTAAAAATTATTGATGAACTAAAAGAGAAAGATTGTTATGCAATTTTTGTATACTGTAACTCACTTAGTTCGGTTGTCGATTTCGATAGATTGGCAGATAAAATGAATATTTCTATTATTACTCCTATGCAGATGTATAGAAATCTTGGTCTTGAGTATAAGTATCTAGCTGTTATGGCTGCAAACTCTCATGGTCTTACAGGTGTTGAGAACAATCTTTATGTATCGAATCCGCGTCTACGTGTATTAGGATTATCGATGTTGGAGCTTGTTAAGGCGATTGAAGAGGGCAATAAACCTGAACAGATAGTGGAAGATTTCAACTTCAAGACATTGTTTAATTATTTTGAATTAACGAATGTAGAAGCTGTTGTTCTTGGATGTACTCATTTTCCTTATATCAAACAAGAACTTGAGAAAATAACTAACCTTCATATTATAGATGTCGGTGTCTTTATGATAGAGAGTTTAAAAAATAAGGATAAATTGATTTAAATTAAGGAATAATAAAAAGTGGAATACCTCCAACATAATCTATAAAAATTATGCTATGAGTATATTCCACTTTTTTATTTTATTTTCCTTCTAAGTAACTTTCGTTTCTTTCTTTTGCTTGTTCGAAGATTTCGTTGTATTCTTCTACCATTGCTTCTGTGTATTCACCTTTTTCTAGGTCACAGTCTAAACCATAAAGTACTTTTTCTACTCTCTCAAAAACATCTTCAAGTGTGAATTTTTTATTTAGTAGATTTTCTAGTGTTTCCATACATTCTGGATCGACTTTTGGATACTTGTATCTTACTTCTTGATCATCAATTCCAATCTCATAGAAATCTTTCATGATGTTTGCACGTTTTTGTTGATCACCAAAAATACTTATGTAGATAGAAACTACTACCGCTTCTTTAATCTTTCTTTGAGCAATCCCTGCAAATTTCTTTCCATTTATACTTAGGTCGTAATCCCCTGGACAGTATGAATTTGCAATTTCTACCGCTTCGATTTTGTCAGCACCTTCTGGGAAGATTGCCTTAATAAATGATGTCATAAGCTCATAACCTTCATTAATAGAAAAGTTATCTTTTGGTTTATTCATAACTATTGATAAGTTTAGAATTCCTTTGTCTGAAATAATACCAAGACCTCCGATATTTCTTACTGCTGGAATTATATTATTTCTATAAAATGCAAATAATGCTTGTTCAAAGTATGGTACGCGTGTATCTGGTGCACCGATTATCGCAGAATTTGGTAATGTATATAAATGTAATATACAGTCATCACTATTAGATACTGTGCGTAAGAACATTTCATCAGTAGCTATAGGGATTAGGGGATTCACAATATTTAAAGTTTTATAAACATTGAATTTTCTATTTCGAATAAGATCTAGCATAGCTACTCCTTTAACATGTCGATAATATTTTATATCTTAAAAATTAATACTTTATAATTATAAGTTATGCGACTAATTTATGCAAGGCTTTAATGAATTACATATTATAAAAAAGTGACTCGAAAAGTATGATTTTAAGAAATCATTTTTGTCGAGTCACATGTATGTATATTATATTATAAGTTAAGTTTGTAATCTTCTGGGTTAATAATAGGTACAATCTTTGTAAATAATTTTACAAAGAAGAAACCAGAAACTACAGGAATTACTACGAAGACTATAGCTGCTTTTAATATTTCTAAAGTGCTTCCGTCAGTAGTTGCAAGGTGAGCTAATGGTCCAACTAGACCGCTGAATCCAAAGCCGGCACTCATTGGTGTTCCTTGGATATTTAATATGGCAGCGAAAACTCCAGAGATAGCTGCGCTACAAAGAACTGGTAGCATGATTTTTGGCTTGGCGAAAATATTTGCCATAGAAATCTTTGGAGAACCGATAAAGTGTGCGAAGCAAACTCCTTTAGCGTTAACTGCCCAACCTGCGATTGCAAGTGTAAATCCACATGCACAAATTCCTAGGTTTGCAGCACCTGAGGCAATACCTTCTATATTAATCGCTAGAGCAACTCCAACTGATGTAATAGGAGAGACTACAAGACAAGCGAAAATCATCGCGATTAGAATAGTAAGGATAATCGGTTGTAAAGTAAGTAAGTGTTTAATTCCATCCCCAAGCAATTTCGTTGCACCTGAGAAAAATGGAAGTGTAAATCTACCGATACCTCCGATAATTACCAATGTAAGTGGTGGTAGTATAATTACTGCATAGTTTTTAGCTTTATCTCCGATTAGAAGTATAAAAGCTGTAGCCAGTGCAGCTGTGAAAATCATCGTTACGATATCTCCAGAACCTTTTAGCATAAGTCCTGTCTTATCTGGTGTTGGAATAATTGATCCACCAGCAAATAATGTAGCTAATCCGATTGAAACACTCTGTACGGGTGTGAAATTAAAGAATAATCCGATTATTATTCCTGAAGCTAATCCTATCATAGCATTGGAAATAGTTATTGATAATGATAAAAACGCAAGTGATGGATATAGCTTTCCTATATATTTAAGCAGTTCACCAAGCAAGGCACCCGGTACTAAACATAGAACAGTTCCTAATGCGATACCATTAAGGACGTTCATAGTGAAATTTTTAATAGTAATTTTTTCTTTCATATACATCATCTCCTTTATGTATTCGTAATCTAAAAAGGTTACTAATTATTATAACGTAAAATATATTGTTTGTATATGAAAAAACTACAGAGTTTAAGAGTAATTCACTATAGGAGGTTTAACTTTGTTTTAACTTTTTTCTGTATAGTGTATAATTATATTATAAGGAAAGTTATAACAAAGGAGATTCAAATGAAAGCTTTAAGAAAACTACTATCGTTATTAATAGTATTAGCTCTATTTGGTGGTGGTATAACGTACGCCTTAACACCAGATAATAACATTAAAAATTCAGAAAAACTAGCAAATGTTCAAGCATCAACTACATTAGAAGATTTGAATGGAGACTTCCTTTCTAATATTAGTTATGCTAATTCAAAAGTGTCTACGTCACTAAAAATTGATAATAATACATTTTTATCAATCTTTAAAAATGCAGTTGAAAAAGATTCAGAATTATTAAACGGAAGTTATAAATTAGTTGGAAATCATATTGAAGCGAAGTTACCAGTTAAACTAGGACTTTGGGATACGATGATCAACACAAATGTTAAAGTAGTAGGTGCAAATAATTCTGTGGACTTAGTACTAGAAGATGCTAAAATCGGTAAAGTTCCAATTCCTGATTTTGCTTTGGAAAAATATTTGAAAGAAGCACTAACAGGAACTGGAGTTGGAGTGAGTGGCAATACAATTAAAATTAAATCACTTGATGTTCCTGTTACGATTGACAATGTGGAAGTCGCAGGTGGAAATGTTAATGTGACTGCCTCACTAACACAAAAGCAAATCTTACAATATGGCTCTGCAGCTATAAAAAATTATTTTAGAGGATAAAAATAAATTAAGGCTTTAGAAAAACTATATAAAAGAATGAGAAGATTATTCATATCTTATATATATGGTTCTACTAAAGTCTTTTTATAAATTTAAAAATGTTTTCAGAAAATTTTATGTTAAATTCACATAAAATGCTTGAAACTTTATTCTTAATGTAATATAATAAACATATCGTAAATAAAGACAAGACATCTATGTGGAGTTTTAGAGAGAAACTGGTTGGTGAAAAGTTTTATAGAAGCATAGGAGTTATCACTTTATTGTGTAATAATTTTAATAGAACAAACAAGTGCTCTTGGTAGGAGTTAAAAGAGGTGGTACCGTGGATACATTTCGCCCTCTATAACTTTTACTGAGAGTTTTTTATTTTGAAAGGAGATAAAATGGTAGAATTAAAAGATACATTATTAATGCCAAATACGAAGTTTCCAATGC
>CAURVX010000062.1:0-6540 GCA_963528605.1 uncultured Gemella sp. | reverse complement strand
AGAGAAAATAATCAAGAAATTCTAAATTATAATTGGAGGGGAGATACTGGATTAGAAAAAATACAAAATTCTTTGATGGATGCTTTCTCTAATTTTGAACAACAAAGGCTTGTATATTCAGCTTCGATTAAGCTAAGAAGTCCACGTTTGTTAGGAGAACAGTATTTAAGTTTATTTTCTGATTTTTTACCAGAAATTAGAGAAAGAGTTTACGAAGGTGTTAAAGATGAATCAATTAAAACAGAATATCCAGAAGAACTGGCTGATTTGATTGTTTTAACTTTGAATATTTGGATTGGATTCCAAATTTCTGTTTATTCAGTAGAGGAACTGAAGAGAAAAATGAAATTCATTAAACTTTCTTTTGATGGACTAGGGGTACACTTGATTTCTGATGAAATGATGGGGGTAATTTTCCAATTATTTGATTACTTAAAAGGTGTTAAATAGATAGTCTTATTATATGCTTGTTAGTAATAACTTTTTATCGATTTAATTAGTTATTGTTCTATAAATATATTTTAAGTATTTGATATTTTAAAAATAACATACTCAGGTATGTTATTAAAAAACTTATTAACATACCAAGAGTATGTATTATTTTTTAGTTACGGCATACCGTCGGTATGTTATATACTCTTATTTGATTTAAACGGTTATTTTAAATATGTATTCAGAATTGTTTAAATAATATAAACTATATTTACTTTTAGGAGGAAAAATCTATGTTATCACTTATTAAAATTGAAATAAATAAGGTTTCAAAATCTAAATTGTTTTTGACTTGGTTTGCTACTATATTGATAGTATTAGGTGTCACGGGAATTATAATTATGGGGCTAGGTATGGATAATAAATTGGGAGAATTTGTAGGGCAGGGTTCTAATAATTTTAAAATTGCTGACAAATGGGAAAATTGGGCAATTGCAACATCATTGTTTTCATCTTTATTTACAAAAGCAGCATTTTTAATTTTTGAAGCTTATTTATTGTCTATAATTTTTATTGATGAATTTAAACAAAGAACAATTTTTCAGTTGTTTTCTTACCCTATTTCTAAAATAAAATTACTATGGGGGAAAGTCATATCGGTGATTTTAATATCATTTATTGCTCATTTTACTGCACATTTAGTTATTCAATTATTAATTAAATTAGTTGCGGTTTTAACTGAATCAAATTATATCCCAGTAGTTAATCAATTAATTAATTTAATCGGAATTTCGTTTGGGACAGTATTAATTGGGGTATTACCTTTTGTTATAGGTATGATCAAGTATTCAACACCTATAACGATGCTTTCAGGACTTGGTTTAGCAGCATTACTATCTAATGCAACTCCGGGAAGTTTAACTAATAATTTTGTTGACAGTTCATTATTTTTAATATTTGCTAGCTTCATAAGTATAATTATTGCTTCAGTTTCAATTTATAATATTTCAAGAAAAGATATTAATATCAAGTAGTATAACTTAATTTACTGGAATGAATTGTTTAAGGAATAAAAATATAACGACTAAAGTATGTAACAGTTCTTTGATAATGACTTTAAAAGATGAGACTATACAAGTTAGTATTCATATTCCAGAAAAAAAGAATCTCGTATTGAAAGCAGGATACAGAAAGAGAGGTATAGAAATGAGAAATGTTGTTGAAATAAAAGAACTTTTTAAAACTATTGATAAGGAAGAAATTTTAAGTGGTATTAATCTTCAAATTGCTGAAGGAGAAATATATGGATTTCTAGGGCCAAATGGTTCGGGAAAAACAACTTTAATGAAATGCATGTTGTCCTTATCAACTATTACATCTGGTAGTATTGAAATTTTCGGAAAAAATTTACAAGAACACAGAGAAGAAATTTTAAGTCAGATTGGTAGTATTATTGAAACACCAATTTTTTATGAAAATTGTACTGCAAAAGAAATTTTGAAAATTCATGCTCAGTATATGGGGGGGAATATTAATGAATCAGATATAATAAGTGTCTTAAGTATGGTAGGATTAAAAAATACTACTAAAAAAGTAAAAGAGTTTTCGTTAGGAATGAGACAGCGCCTTGGTTTAGCTAGGACTTTTTTAACAAAACCTAGATTATTAATCTTAGATGAACCAATCAATGGTTTGGATCCAATAGGAATTCAAGAAATTCGAAATCTTTTGTTAACCCTTTCTAAGGAACATGGAATTACAATATTAATCTCAAGTCATATCTTATCCGAAATTTCACAGATAGTAGACAGGATTGGTGTTATAAAAAATGGAGAAATGATTGAACAAATTTCTATGAAAGAAATTATGAGAGAAAATATTGACTTAGAAGAATATTTTATGTCACATTTTCTAAATAAAATTTAATAATTATGAGGTGGATTAAGAATGAAACAATTGATAAAGAATCATAAAAAGTTTTATTATTCTTTCATGATTTTTAATATGCTAGTCCCTTTAACTAATATTGCTTTTGCTTATTCTATTAAAGATATTATTGATAGTGGACTGTCCCAAAATAGAGAAGCACTGACTGAAGCTGTATTACTTGGCGCTGCTGTTATTTTCGTCTATGCTGGTCTTAATTTCATATCTCTTCGATTGAGAAATAAACTTGTTAGAAAAATTATGTCAAGATATAAAAATAAGGTGTTTAAATCGATTTTAGATAAGGATTATAGAGAATTTTCTAATGAGAAATCAGGAAAATATATTTCTATATTGACTGAAAATATGAAGAAAATTGAGCAAGACTATTTGTATCAGTATTTTAATATTTCAAAAAACTTTTCTTTGATGATTTTCTCGCTAATAGCTATGTTTATAGGTAACTGGTTTTTAACTTTATTGGTTATCATTGCCAGCATTATTCCAATGATAATTTCAGGAATCATTGGACAAAAGTCAGCTTTTTTACAAAATAGTGCTCTCATTGCTGATCAGAAGTATTTAGCTAAAGTTAAAGATATTTTAGCAGGATTTCTGGTTATTAAAAGTTTTAATGTGAAAGAAGATATCCGTCAGGATTACAATCATGAAAGTGAAAAGTTGGATGAGATTTATTATATAAAAGGGAAATTTGATGTTTTTGCTAATGTTATTTCTCAGCTTTCAGGGATGATTGTTTTTTTAGTAGCCTTTGGTGGAGGAATGTATCTTGTCTTCGATGGTCATACTACAATTGGAAGTGTAACTGCTATTGTTCAACTAGTCAATTTTGTAGTAATGCCACTTAATGAAATTGGTATGGGAATAAGTAAATTCCGTGAAGGATATGCTACACTGAATTCATTTGAGGTAAAAGATGTAATTGAACTTCAAACAGGTAAAAGGAAAGAATATTTCGATGATGTAATTTCTTTTTCAAATGTAGATTTTTCTTATCCTAATGCTAAAGAAAAGATTTTTAATAATTTATCTCTGAATATTCAAAAGGGAGAAAAAATTGCAATCGTAGGTATGTCAGGAAGTGGGAAATCAACTTTACTGAATCTATTATTGCGTTTTTATGATGTAACAAGTGGGCACATATCAATTGATAATCAAGATTTACAGGATATTTCGTCAGAGAGTCTGTATAACTTAATAACTGTAGTTCAACAAGATGTTTATATTTTTGATGATACTTTAAGTGCGAATATTACACTTAATCAACCTTTTGTAGATGATGAGATAAAACAAGCTGTACAGGAGTCTGGGTTAGAAAATTATATTTTAGGAAATGAATTAGGTTTACAAACTTTATGTGGTGAGGGTGGATCAAATTTATCCGGTGGGCAAAAACAGAGACTTAGCATTGCTCGTGCCTTAATTCGTAAAACACCAATCTTATTATTAGATGAGGCTACTTCATCTTTGGATAATAAAGTTACTACTGAAATTGAAAATTCAATCTTGAAAATTCAAGATTTGACAGCACTTGTTGTCACGCACAAGTTGAATGAAGCTATTTTGAAAAAATATGATAGAATTATCTTTATGAAAGACGGTGTCATTGTTGAAGATGGTTCTTTTGATGATTTGATGGATAGAAAAGGTGAATTTTATAAGTTGTATGGGTTGAGTGTGTGACTTTGATAGTGAAGGGTGATAAGTAGGTAATTTATTAATAGAGTATTATTGTTGGTATTTTAAAAGTAGTAGCCTATACCATTGAATCTTTATAAAAATTGTTATTTTTATAAGTATTAATTAGTAAATTAGCAACTTGTAATATTGATAATCTCTATCAGTGAAATTAATTTGTTGTTTTACTAGTATTAGTATATAATCTTAATTGAAAATATACATACTTTAGGAGAATAAGAATGAAGTTAGAAGATTTTACAGAACAGGAACAAAAACAGATAAAGAAAGGTCTTACTTTTTCGGTAATTAGTGATAAAGAAACTGCGGATAGAATACTTTCATTAGTTCCAGAAGAATTAATGAAGAAAATTCCATTTTTTGTGAGAAAACATGCTAATACGCGTACTGTTAAGAGAATTTCTATCGAATATCCAGAACTATACGCAGCAGCTCAAAAAGAGGGAGAATGGCCAGAAAAAGAAAAAGAAGAATTACGTAAAATTATTACAGCCATTTTCCAAGAAAAAATGAATAAACACCAAATTAAATAATATAAAATTTAAAAATTATAGATATTATTATATGCCAGTATCAAAGAGTAAAGTAGAATATTTAGCTTTTTGATACTGGTATTTTTGTATTGTAAGTTATTAAAGTATATTCCCACTTGCTCATTCTTCTGAGATATATTATAATAAAAAAGATAGATTAATAAGTAAATTGTAATTTTTAAGCAAGTTGATAAGGAGAAAATTATGTTTAGTACGAGAAAATATTCGATTAGAAAGGTTTCAGTAGGTATTGCTAGTGTTCTAATAGGCATTGTTGCTGGCTCTCTTGGAACAGCTTATGCACACGAAGACACAAACAATGTTGTTGTAACTGCAGAATCTAATCACGATGTTAATTTAGAGCATGTAAACAAACCTGTTTTAGAAGAAGTTGAAAAACCAATGCCTAAACCTGAATTAGCACCAAAACCTGTAGAGCCTATGGCACCCCCAGTGTGTGAAGATTGTAAACATGAAGAGAATATAGTGGAACCTAAAAGAGAATCTTACCTGGTGAATGTAGTCGATAAGCCTGCTTTAGAAAAAGTTGAAAACCCAATTCCTGTACCCGAAGTTGTGTCAAAACCTGAAAAGAAAAATGAATCGGTAACGCCAGTAACAGAGGCTAATAAAGCAGATAATTTATTTAAATCTGTTTTAGAAGATAAGATAGATTGGAATACTATTGACGAGAAAGAATTTGTAAATTATTTATTTGCTGATATTAAAGTCGATAAAAAGAAAGAACAAGAAATAAAAGAAGTATGGCTAATTAAAGTTAATGAGTTATTAGCTGGTAATCCTAATAATGTAAATCTTCAAAAGGTAAAAGCTATTTTAGAAAATTCTTTAAAGAGTAAGTCTTTAGTAGAAATAGAAAAACCAAAAGAAGAAAAAATAACTGAGGATAAGAAAGAAAACAAAGAATCAGTGAAAGATGAGACTAAAAAAGTCACACATAAAGAAGAAAAAGTAACTGAGACTAAAAAAGAAAATAAAGAACCAGCAAAAGCAGAAGATAAGAAGGATAATAAAGAATCTGTAAAAGAAACTGACAAGAAGGAAGTTTCTAAAGGGCAAACTGTTCTAGAAAATAAACAAGAAGCTCCTAGTAAAGAAACTCCAAAAGTAACTTCAGATAAAACAGATTCATCTAATGATAAAAAACAAGAAACCTCAGAGAATAATGCGCCGGTTAAAAATAAAGTTTTATCTGCAACATTATCAGGGCGTGATGTAGCTGTATCTTTTGACAAAAATAAAATAAAAGCTGACGATGTCTTTGTAGGTGCGATAAATGATGAGAAGCTAAACAAAACTATTATTGAAAAATTAGGTAGTGAATATAAAGTTATTGAAGTTTTTGAAATTCATTTTAAAAAAGACGGGAAAAAAATAGATAGTGATGCTGAACGTACAGTTAAAGTATCAGTAGTGAAAAATGATAATGCAGAATTAGAAGTATATCACATAGCGGGTAATAATGTTTTAGAAAAAGTTGAAAGTAGCTTTAGTGATGGTTCGCTACAATTCAAAATAAACCACTTCAGCAAATTTACTATTCTAGAAAGAATCAGAGTAGGGGCTAAAGATTTAGAAAGTCGTGTTCAAATAGTAACACCGGTTAAAGCAGAGTATAAAGCTGAAAATAAAAAAGAGGATTCTGATAATAGTAATAAGGTTAATAATGATAAAAAAGAAGTAACTAATAAGAAAGAAAAAGAAGAATTACCAAAAACTGGGTTAGAGTCAGAACAGACAATTAGTATGGCTTTATTAGCTCTAGCAGCAGCGATAGCGGTTAGAAGAAAACAAAAACAATAGAATCTATTAAATTAAAAGTAGAGAAATAAAAAATAAATAAACTCGAAATTAGGGTTGTATACTAAATCCGGGGCATGGAAAAATTCCAGCCCCGGATTACAATTTT
>CAURVX010000061.1:0-6628 GCA_963528605.1 uncultured Gemella sp. | reverse complement strand
AAAGCAACTAAGAAGATAACTAAAGAAGCGATTTGTAAGTATGTGATATCCATTTTACTAATACGGTTATCACGGAATACAGTCCAACTAAATGCTGCGATAATACGAGATGGTTTTTGAGAAATATAAGGCATGTGAACTACCCACATTGTCCATCCAGTATAATAAGCAAGTAGTTTACCGTGTGTAGAACTAATCCAAGAACTTACACCACCACCGGCATCTTTAAAAGTAGATCCTAGCTCACCAACGATTAATGAATACGGAATAAAGTAAATTACGAAAATTAAAACCCAAGAAACTATAGATTTTAATCCACCGAATTCAGAGTATCCATTAACGACATTCCCGAACGCCCATACAGTTGAGAATGCCATGAAGGCTAGAGTGTACCAAAATATTTTTTTTGCATCCCTCTCCATTGAGAACCTCCTAAAATATAAAATATACTAATAACTGCAAAATTGCATTACTAAAATACTAGCACAGACTATGTAATTATTCAAGTGTAAATAAAATAAATTAAACTAAAATTTTTTTATTTGAGAATACAATACTATTTTATAGAATATATAAAATCATGATGTTCAACAATTACTCAAATACATCAGTAAATTTTAAAATTGACAACGATTTAAAATGTAAATTTACATTATAGCAATATATTAGTATTATCGTGATATTTTAAAGTATATATAAAGTTGATAATAAAGGACAACACTTGAATTACAAGCAGTTTTGAATTATAATAAACAGGTGTAAAAGAAAGTTAAAAAATGATGAGGGGTGATAAAGGAGTGAGAAAAAAATATAGAACATTAACTAGGTTAATGTTGATAATGACAGGTCTTGTAGTCATTTCATTATTAATTACTTCATTTTTTGTTACGGAATATATAAAAAAACGAGAAGATGAGATTATTCGTCAAAAAATATATTCAACTGCAAAGGTAGTAGCTAATGATAAAGGAGTCATAGATGATGTAAAAAATCACAGAAGAACTAAGGAAATTCAAGACTATGCCAATAGAGTATTGGAAGAAACAGGGACTGATTTTGTAGTTATCACGGATGATACTTTTACAAGATACAGTCATCCAATAAATGAATTTGTCGGTGAAAAATTTTCAAATATAGAGGATATTAGTTCGACATTCCATTCTGGAGATCACTATAGTAAGCAAAGTGGTATTCTAGGAGATGGACTTAGATTTTTCACAGCGATAAAAGATGAAAATGATGAAAATATTGGTGTTGTGTGTGTAGGATACACTAAAGAAACAGTAAAAAAACAAGTACAACACTCACAAGAAAAAATACTATTTGGATTATTGATAGGTATAGCAGTTGCAATTACGTTAGCAGTAGTGTATAATAGACGACTTAAACGTATATTGTTAAATTATGAACCAGAAGAAATAGCATACAATTATATTGAGAAAAATCTTATATCTGATCATGTTTCCGAAGGTATTATAGCGATAAACATAGATAAGAAAGTTATCGTTAAGAATAGTAGCGCTAACCAAATATTGGATAAAGCAGGGTACTCTAAAGTTAAAAAAGGTAAAAAGATTCCTGATCAGATGTATGAAATTTTCTTTAAGAGTACAATAGAAGAAAATCTTCAAAGTAGAGATGAAGTGGTAGTTCTAAATCACATCGAAGTTCTAGTTAATAGAAATGCAATCTATCAAAATGGCAAGTTATATGGTGCTGTAGTTACACTACGTGATCAAAGTGAAATGAAAAAATTAATCACAGAATTAAGTGGTACAGAAAAATATAATGATAGCCTTCGAGAACAGAGTCATCATTTCATGAATAAACTGCATGTACTGCACGGTTTAATTGAGATGAAGTCTTACGATGAAGTTGAAAAATTCATAAGTTATCTAAAAGATGACTATCATGATAAGATCGGATATATGTCTGAAAGTATTAAAGTACCAGCAATAGCAGGTTTCTTACTTGCAAAAGTTAGAGAAGCTAAACAAAAAAATATATCGTTATTAATTGATCCAGATTCAATGATTTTAAATCAAGAAGGTTTAGATGAACTCTTTAATGAACTTTTAATTATTCTAGGAGTACTTATAGACAACTCTATGGAATCTATAAGGGAAAAAGAAGATGGAAAAATTGTTGTTTACTTATACTTAAATACAGATGAAAATATACTATTATGTAATGTGTATGATAATGGCTGTGGAATTAGTAAGGATATACTGGAGAATGTATTTGAAAGAGGATATTCAACTAAAGGAGAAAACAGGGGATATGGACTAAATGCCGTTGACACAATTGTGAAAAAATATAATGGTTTAATAGACGTAGAAAGCGAAGTAGGCAAAACAAAATTTACTATAGAGATACCAATCGAGGAGGAATAAAAAGTGAGAGTACTAATAATAGAAGATGATCCAATGGTAGCGATGATACATACAGAGTATTTTAAGAAGAAAGAACTAACTTATGACTTAAGTCATGTTACATCAATAGAATCTGCGAGAGAATATTTGGCAAACAATGACGTTGATTTAATAGTTTTAGACAACTATTTAGTTGATGGACAAGGAATTGAATACTTACCAGAATTAAAAGGATATCCAATCATTATGATAACAGCAGCGAATGATATTCAAACAGTAGAAGCTGCATTATCTAATGGAGTAGTAGATTACTTAGTAAAACCATTTACTTATGAAAGATTTGCGCAAGCAATTGATAAAGTTCAAGACTATGTGAAATTATTATCAAAAGAAAAAATCAACCAAGATCTAATAGATGATTACCTAAATTCTGGTAGAGTAGAAGAGGAAGATAATTTACCTAAAGGACTATCAAGAATCACGTTGAAGAAAGTACTAGAGGCTATAAAAGAGCACAATAGTGGATTTACTACTCAACAAATCGCTGATAAGTTAGATATTTCTAGAATAACTATTAGAAAATATTTAAATCACTTAGTTAATATAAACATACTTAGTGAAGATGCTGAATACTATACATCAGGAAGACCTGTGTCAGTATTTACAGTTGAATCAGAAAGTAGATTAGAAAAATTATTATAATTTGTAATAAAGAGAAAACCTTCAAAACTTTAATTGTTTTGAAGGTTTTTTTAGTGAAATAATAAATTTAAGAGAAGATATTAATCATTAATTTTGTATGTACCATTTTTATACTTATTAGTGTTTTTATATTCTTCTATAGTTTTATTAATTCTATCCATATCTTCTTTTTTGAATTTTTCTTGGATTTCTTTGTAAGTTACTTTTTTGAATAATTTAAAATCACGTTGCCCAACAGGTTTATCGTAATCTATAATTTTGATTTCAATACCATCATCGACTCTTCTTACTAATATACTACTGCCTAAAGTTCCGAAGTCTGTAACATAAGCACCATTTTGTTCTTGCATACTAAAGAAAGTATCCGGTTTTAAAGTTTCGACTTTAGGATCAGTAGACTGATTTACATATGCACGACCGATTAATGCTAGTTGTGAATTAGTAAATTCTGGCTTTTTATTGTTGTCGTCTTTTTTATCTTCTGTATTTTCCTGTTTAACTTCATTGTATGTATAAACAGTTTTACGTGCTGATTTAGGTATTTCTAGTTTTTCATTTGACTGTGGACGATTTTTTAAGAACTCTTCTTTAGAACCATATTGATTATTTGATACAGTATCTTTGAATTTCCCATCTTTCTTTTCTTTATCAGATAGGTTTACGTCATGAATCTTGTCATACTTGTCTTTTTTATCATTTAATTTATAAACTACATATCTGTCAGTATCTTTTTCTTCAGTGTGAATCCAAATAGTCTGGTTTTTATAGAATACAGCACGTGGAATATCACTATCAGATTGAGCTTGATAAAGTACCCTAATATTGTTAGAGTCATATGAATAAACTGCAACAGGACTATTAGGTTTATTTTCTTCAGTAATAAATAACTCGTTTGTACCATTTCCATCGATATCATAATAATTAAATTGTAGGAAATCTTTATTTTTACCATTATCATTATAATTTTTAATGGCATATTTATTTACTTCTGAATCATTATCTGAATAACCTTTATCCATTGCTTTTTTATATTTTTCAAGAAGCGGAGCGTAAGCTTCTTCATCAGATTTGTTTTTACTGAAAGAGAAGATACTAGAGATAGATTTATTTGTAGATTTTGAATAATAATATAAACCACCACCAATTAGTACCAGACCAAGAACAGTTGAGATTATTGGAACGAGTTTTGAACGTTTTTTCTTATTAGGTTCAAAACTACTGATTTCAGCACCTTGAGCATTTGCATTCATGTTAGGGGCTTGTTGCGTATTATAAAAGTTTTGTTGCTGTTGGTTAAAACTTTGTTGATTTATATTATCGTAATTTTGATATTGCTGATTAAAATTTTGTTGGTTCGTATTACCATAGTTATGAACTTGAGGATTAGTACCTTGCTGATTAACATTACCGTAGTTTTGATCCTGAGGATTAGTACCTTGCTGGTTTGCATCTCTATAATTCTGGTATTGTTGGTTAATTGTATTATTATAATTTTGATACTGTTGATTTAAATTCTGTTGATTTGAATTCTTATAGTTTTGATATTGCTGATTAGGGTTATTATAATTTTGATATTGTTGGTTATATCCTTGCTGATTCTCATTAGCATAATTCTGATTTTTTTGATTATAGTACTGTTGATTATTATAATTTTGATATGGCTGTCCAGTATATTGTTGGTTTTCAAAATTATCACTGTAATTATGCTGTTCATTATAATTATTGTAGTTTTGATACTGCTGATTTAATCCTTGTTGACTCTCATAGTTTCCATAATTTTGATTGCTATAATTCTGCTGGTTAGTTAAATCATCTTGATTATATTTTTTATTCACAAATTTTCTCCTCTATTTATTTTACATTATATATACTTTGCTTATATTATAGACTAAATTGCATATTTTTTCAAAAAGTTATGAAAAATCCCTAACTCCAGAATGTTGGAGCTAGGGAAGGACTATTATACTCTATATTTATGTTCTTCGTAGTTTCTAGTTTTTTTATATTCTTCTATTATCCTATTAATTTTATCTATATCTTCTTTTTTGAAAGTTTCTTGGATTTCTTTGTAAGTTAAGTTTCTTATAACTTTCAGTTTGTGATTAGTTGAAGAATAATCAGGTATTTTTATTTCTATACCATCAGATTTTTTCTCTACAATAACAACAGTTGCCTTACTTCCAAAATCAGAAGTAATAGTATCATCATCACCACGAATAGAGAATTTTGTATCATATTTCAAAGTTCCTACTTGAGGCTCAGTGCCACCAGCTATAATAGCACGTCCTATTAAAGCAAGTTGTAAGTTATTGTATTCAGGTGTTTCAGTGACTTTTTCACTATCCTTTTTCTCTTCACTTTGTTTGTCCACTTTATTATTATAATTATAAAGTGATTTAAGTTCAATTTTTGATAAATCTATTTTATCATTAGATAGGGGATACTTGTTAAAGAAATCCTCTTTAGAAGCGAAGTCTTCTTTAGTAATGATATCTCTATATTTTCCATTAAGATCACTATATTTTCCAAAGTCAATATCATGAGTTATTTCATATCTAATTCCATTATCTTTGATTTTATATGTAGTAATTCTATCAGTAAAATTTTCATTTTCATTAACAACCATAGTCTTATCTTTATAAAAAGTCGCTACAGGTTGACTACTTCTTGAATTTGTTTTGTATAGTACGTTAAGTTTATTCTGTTTATCAATATTGTAGATAGCTATAGGACTCACTAAATTACTATTTTCAAAAATTAACATTTCGTCTTTTCCATCTTTATCCATATCAAAGTACGCAAATTTTAGATAATCCTTATTCTTACCTGTGAAATTATAACGCTCAATAGCATAGTTATTAAGTTCGTAATCAAACTTAGTTTCACCAGTATCCATTGTTTCTCTATATTTTTTTATTATAGGTGAATATAATTCATCATCTATTGAAATTTTGTTATTAGAATTGTAAAAATAGAATCCCCCAGTAACGAGAAGTACAACACCAAGAATACTTGTAATTATTGGTATCAATTTTGAACGTATCTTCCTAGGGGGGATATTATTCATATTATATCCTTGAGTATTACTTTGATAATATCCTTGATTATTATAATTTTGATTGTTATATCCTTGATTTCCAGCGTTATTGTAGTTTTGATACTGTTGATTGTAGTTCTGCTGACTATTATTAGGATATTGTTGATTGAAATTTTGTTTATTGTTACTATTTTCGTAATTTGAATAATGTTGATTATCTGAATTACGATTATTTTTATTATTATTGTTATTCATAAAACTCTCCTAAAAATATCTTTCATAAATATTATAAAATAAAATTTAATAATTTTAAAGAAAAAATAAAAACTCTTAATCCCTTATGTGTACAAGGAATCAAGAGTTTTATTATCTTATTTTGTAACTACGAATGAATACCATCCGTTATCAGAAGTTTCCTCTACAAGTTTGAATCCACGTTCTAACATTTTCTCAAGAAGCTCGTCTTTTTTCTCTTCGATAATACCAGAAGTGATGTAGTAACCACCATCTTCTAATA
>CAURVX010000060.1:0-6831 GCA_963528605.1 uncultured Gemella sp. | reverse complement strand
ACATTTCTATCCTATTTTCATCTGTTAATTTCATAATAAATAGCCCTCCAAAATTCGTCCAAATTTTGGGGGCTATTACCGACACTAAGGCTCTTGAGAGTTTTTTTTGTTATTTTCTGATTTCTTTTGTTGTTCCCTTTTCTCAACTAGTTTTGATAAGTAGATAGAACCAACAGTTAATAATATTACTAATAATGATGCAATTAAAAATTCTTTACTAAAGACATTTGTACTAGTAGCTCCGAAGTTTAAGAATACTACTGTTCCAGGTATAATACCAAGCACACTCGCTATCATGTATTTTGATAAACTGATATTAGTTAAACCATATCCATAGTTTATCATATTATATGGTACTAATGGAATAAGTCTCAAAATTACTAGACTCATCATCAACTTTTCATCACTAACATTAAAAATCCTATCGTGTTGCTTCGGTGTCATTTTTTTCTTAAGGTAGTTTTTCACCCACTCACGACCGAAACGACGTGATATCACAAACATAATATAGCAATTCAATGAAGCTCCAACAAAGGTTAATAAGCTTCCTTCTACAAAACCAAATGCCACTCCTCCTGCAACGGCGAGTATCGGAACCGGAAAGAAAAATACTGGTAAGAACATAAACATTAATACATAAATTATCGGTGCTAAGACACCAAAACTTTGAATAAACTCAGTCATTACTCTCCTCCTATTTAAAGTACGCTGATACTTTTTCTAAAAATTCTAAATCAATATATGAAGCTATTTTTTTAAATGTAGTGTCATCCATCAGTATTTTGTCATTTTCACTATACTGTCTAAATGCCATACTACACCAAGTAACTCCTCTTAGACAATTAAATATTAAATACCTCTCAAATCTCTTTCTATCGAAATTTCTATAATTACCATATTCTTCTAAAAACTTATTAATTTCATTTTCTGATAAAATAATATCAGTTTTCCAAAATGTCGTCGTTGGTGCTAGAAAATGTGCTAAATCTTGTTCACATTCTCCTATTAATGCCTTCTCCCAATCAATAACATAGCTGTCTTCTTTTTCTTTTCCAATTAAGAAATTTCCTGAATTTAATTCTGTATTTATAATACATGAATTAGCTATACTATACTTTTCAGGTATAAGTGTCAGGCACTTTTCTAAAAATCTATTAATATAAGAACTAACTTTCTCATCAGCTTTATCCCAGGCTAAATACTCACCTGCCATCTGTTTACATTCATCAAACATAAGTTGGAATGGATTGGTTGCATTGATTAAGTTATTGCCTCCATATGGTGTATTATGAACCTTACTTAATAAATAAGCTGCAATATGCATATCTGTTTTGTAATTAAGTGCTCTTCCTTTTAAAAATTCCATTGTTAAGTAGTTATACGGCAATAAATCTGTTTTTATTACTAAATCATAAGGTTTTGGTGTAACTCCACTGTCTTTCAACAATTGTAGCGTTTCGTATTCATATTCTATCTGATTTTCAAGATTCATCTGGCTCTTCATATTTATTCTGAGAACCTTTTTCAAATCTCCTTCATCAAAGGTAAAGTTAATATTATACTCCCCTGCACCTAATAACTTAATATTATTATAACCTGTCTCTGCTAATAAAAGGTCTTCTTTAGTATCGATATCTAGGCCGGTTTCTCCTAAATAATAGCTTAACCTTTGTTCATTACATACAGTAAGTAAATTCTCTAACACGGTATTATCCCCATAACTTGGAAGATCGAAAACTTCTTTAATAGCTTTTTTCATACCTATTAAAAAATAACCACCATCAACACTTGGATTTATAATGACATCATACTCATCTAATTTTTCAAACGTAGCATGAATCATATTTTCTTGAAGATTATAGATATCTGAACCTAATAAAATTACCTTATCACTAGACTTTAACTCCTCATCAATTGCGTTATACATTTTATCACCAAGTGTTTCACCTACTTGATAAGAAAATTCTCTATTTTCTAAAATATTCTCCATCACTTTGTCATCAATACTTTGACCATCATGATAAACTGCTATCTCTTCTCCGCACTTTTTTAAAACATTATAGTTTTTTTTCATTAATTTCTTTTGAATTTCTACAGCAGTGTCCGGAGATACGAAGTCATACAATCTTGTTTTTGTTGTACCTACCTTCGGTACCCTTGTAAAAAATATTATTCTGTTTTTCATCTCTGAAATTTTCCTTTTTTAAAATTTAGGACTTTTGGGTCAGCCCCTATACAAAAAAGGGAAACTCAACTATAAAATTTCTAATTGAAATTACTAATTTGAGTCACCCTTTTACTCTATATATTAATGTTTGTGTCCAGCATGATCATCTTTCTTTTCTTCAGAATGACTGTGTCCTTCATGTCCTTCATGTTTCTCTGAACCTTTCACTGCATCACTTGGATCTTTACAGCAGTCAGCAATTTCAAATTTATAACTAAATTCTTTAGTTCCGTCAATTGCATTAAAGACATTTTTATATCCTAAGTCTATTAGTTTTTGAGCTACCACAGATGAACTGTTCCCAGTATTACTATAAACATATATAGGAACCTCTTTTTTTTCAGGTAAAATAGACTGTAAACTATCTAATTTGTTTACATCGATATTTTTAGCCCCTGCACCATGTCCTTTTTCAAACTCAGCTTTATCTCTTACATCTAAAAATACATTATTTGCTGCAGTATCTAATAATGCATCTTGGAATTTACTTCCACTTAATGATGTATATTTTACAAGATCATAGCTAAAATCTTTTACATTTTGAGCTCCAGATACATCTTTAAATCCTTGTTTTGTAAGTTTATCTATAGCATCTTTAGTTTTATCAGATTTATCACTATAAACAACAACTTTTTTCTCTCTCCATTTACGGATTTCTTCAATACTCTTATCTATTTTTGATAATGGAATGTTAATTGCGTGTTT
Organism: uncultured Gemella sp.; assembly: GCA_963528605.1. Taxonomy (GTDB): domain Bacteria; phylum Bacillota; class Bacilli; order Staphylococcales; family Gemellaceae; genus Gemella. The sequence continues at coordinate 3,899 of CAURVX010000060.1, read as the reverse complement.
AAGATGACCTTCTTTATAAGACCCTTCATCCCTAATATCTATAACAAGGTAGTTTTCTTTTTCCTTATCATCTTTTTGAATTTTGTTTAACTCCTCACCTTTTAATTCTTTTGCAGATGAAGTAGTTGAACATCCTACTAAAGTCAATGATAACACTGCTGACATACTTACAGCTAAAAGTTTACTATATTTCATTTATTTTTCTTCCTCTCCTTATTTAATAAAAGACAAGGTGATACTCTAAATTTCTTATACATTTACGTAGAACCCTGTTCTTTATTAGTATAACTTAAAAAGCGTTTTTTTTCTAATAAAATATATTATATTTTACTCATTTTTTATAATATTTCCTTAGAATTTGTATTCGTGTTCTTTAGCACCATCAAAAGCATTGTATACATTTGTATATCCTAGTTCTACAGCTTTTTGGGCAGCTTTAGATGAACGATTGCCACTATAGCAATATGTGTAAACTGGTGCATTCTTATCTGCTGGTAATAATGCCGCTAAATCTTTATCAATATTTTTTACATCAATTTTTTTAGCTCCAGATATATGCCCTTTTTCATAATCTTTTGCTTCACGAACATCGATAAATGTCCCCTCTTTTTTATCAATTGCCGTTTGGAATTCATGAGCAAGTAAAGTAGTGAATTTAACTATTTCATAATCTTTATAATCTTTAACGCCTTGGGCATTAGAAACTTTTTTGAATCCTGCTTTTACAAGTTTATCAGCAGCTTCTTTACTTTTCTTACCTGTATTACATATTGTCACTACTTCCTTATCTTTCCATGCACTTAAATGCTCTATATGTTTTTCTATATCAGTTAATGGAATATTAATAGCATGTTTCACATGTCCTTCTTTATATTCATTAGCATCCCTTACATCAATAACAAGGTATCTTTCTTTTTCTTTGTCATCTTTTTCAATTTTATTTAATTCTTCACCTTTCAACTCTTTTACAGCAACAGTTCCATTACTGCTAGTCGAAGTATTATTTGAAGCTGAAGAACACCCTGCTAATGATAAAGATAATACAGTAGCCATACTGATAACTAATAATTTACTCTTTTTCATAAAGTTATCTCCTTTGTAATAGTTTTCACAAATAGTATAACAAATTCAATAAATTCAATCAACAGCACTTCCCAAGATACCGAATAATTATTTTACTTTTTATCATGTATTTCAATTTACATAAAAATATAATAAAGGCTATAATTCACTAGTAATTATAACCTTTATTTAACACCTTATTTTTTTTATACTTTTGTTATATTCAGAAAAATAATAATATTTTTTATAGTTTATTAGCTTCTAGCTCTGTAAAAAACTGTATAATATTCTTAACTTTATAGCCAGTATAATTTACTAACTCATCATCAAAATGCCATTTTCTTTCTACTAAACAAGTTTTCATTCCTAGTTTATTTGCAGGATTTATATCATGATGTAGAGAATCTCCAATCATCATAGTTTCACTAGCCACTATATTTTCTTTCTCTAAAACATTAATAAATGCTTCTGTTTTGGGTTTACTAATATGGGTTTCGCCCGAAATATACAGTTTAAACAAATTCTCTAAACCTAACTTAGCTAACTTCTTCCTCTGTTCACAAGATTTTCCATTAGTTAATAATATCATTTTATATTTTTTACTTAAACGTCTTAGCCATAAATTTACTTCTTCATTAGGTTTTATTGATTCTATTATAAAATCAAACTGCTTCTCATAATAAATATTACAATCTTCTTCAGTAAGAATAATTCCAAATTTCTCTAAGGTTAGCTTTAATCGTTTACTCCTGATTTCTCTTAGCTTCATATGCCCATTTAAAACCTCTTCAACCAGCATATTGTTGATAGCTTTATAATGTTTGAAAAACTCTTCATAACTTACTATTTTGTCATATTCTAAATATTCATATACCAGTTTGTTAGATTTTTTCCAAATAGTACTAAAATCATATAAAGTATTATCTAAATCAAAAATTAAATTTTTTATCGTAGACATCAATTCCACCTCCCTTATTAAAGTTCATGTTAACTATTTATATACATTCTCAATATTATTATAACATAATAATAAAAAATAAAGGAGCGCATTTCTAAAATCAAAATTCAATTTATTGAATAGCTCCTTTATTTTCCTATTAAACATTTAATTGTTTGGTTCTTGTAATTTAAAAGTAAAAGAGTGACTCAAAAATCGTGATTTCGTAGAAATCGATTTTGTCGAGTCATCCTCACAAAGTTTATTAGATATCTAAAAAGCTTCTATAAAGCGTATTTAGATATCAATAAACCACTGCGTCTATGATTTCTCATATACATTTTTTTAAGTTCTAAAACTTCCTGTTTGGCTCAATCACTTATTTTTTTTATTTTAAATCTTAGTTTGCTCAGATTCTAGATACTTTACAACTGGTCTCGCTTCATAAACAATTGTTCCCTCAGGAATACTGTGCTTAACAACTGCATTTGCACCTATTTTAGAATTTTTTCCGATTGTAATATTCCCTAAGACTTTTGCTCCAGCACCTATCATTACATTATCTTCTATCGTGGGATGCCTTTTAATTGGATCTAATGTTGTACCACCTAATGTTGTACCATGATACATTGTTACATTATCACCTATTACTGCTGTTTCTCCTATCACTACACCCATACCATGATCGATAAATAAACCTTTACCTATTTTCGCTCCTGGATGTATTTCTATACCAGTCTTACGACGCGCTCTTTTCGCTACTAAACGAGCCGCTGTGTGCCAACCCTTTTTATATAACTTATGCGCAAAGAAATGATAATTAAGAGCTTTTATATGAGGATATGTAAGATATATCATAAGTTTAGACTCAGCCGCAGGATCATCTTTCAAAACTCGATTTAAATTATAATTTAAATTTTCGAAATACCCCATTACACTTCTACGTGTGTAACATCCTCGAAATCAAGTACTGATAAATACTTATCTACTCCATCTGGTAAGATCGTTACGATATTTTTCCCTGGATATTTCTCAGCAGCTTTCTTAGCTCCGACTATTGCAGCTCCTGAAGAAATACCTATACCAATACCTGTAGAGCGTAAGAAGTTTTTAGTTTCTTCGATTGCTTCTTCACTAGTTACAGTATATACTTCATCCATATACTCTTTTCGGAAGTTTTCTGGAATAAATCCTGTTCCGATACCTTGGATTTTATGTGCTCCCCCACGGCCTTCACTAATAGCTGGTGATTCTGCTGGTTCTACAGCAATCGTTACAACTTCTGGTTTTTGTTCTTTCAGATATCTCGCTACACCAGTAAATGTTCCTCCAGTACCAACACCTGCAACAAAGACATCAATATTTGGAACTTGTTCTAAAATTTCACTTCCTGTTGTTTTGTGGTGATACGCTGGGTTAGCAGGGTTATCAAATTGACTTAAAGAAATTGCATTGCTGTATTTTTCTCTAATTTCTGCAGCTTTTTCGATTGAACCTTTAATACCTAATTCTTTAGGAGTTAAAATTAGTTGTGCTCCATAAGCTTTAATAATATTACGTCTTTCAATACTCATACTTTCAGGCATAATTATAACAGCTTTTAACCCTAAAACTGAAGCTAAAATAGCCACAGCTATACCAGTATTTCCACTAGTCGGTTCTACTATAATAGTATCTTTATTAATAGCACCTTGAGACATAGCTTCTTCTAACATACCTAGTACGGCTCTGTCTTTTACACTTCCTCCTAAATTATATTTTTCTAATTTCACAAAAATGTTTGTGTTATCTAGTTGATATACGGGTGTGTTACCCACGAATTTTAATGATGTTGAAATCATAAAATCCCTCCTCTTCTGACTTATTAAAATAACTTTATTATTTGATTTTGATTATATCA
>CAURVX010000059.1:0-6840 GCA_963528605.1 uncultured Gemella sp. | reverse complement strand
CAATTACATTCTGTATGGATAATCACCTGCCAATTATTGTCTTTTCAATAGATGATGCAGAGAATATTGTTAAAGTTGTTTCTGATTCTAATCTAGGAACAACTATTGAATAAAATTTATATTAGGAGTTTACAATTATGCCTGAACAAATAATGAATAATTTAAACGAAAGAATGGAAAAAGCGATTGCTAGTTTACGTCGTGAATTAGCATCTATCAGAGCTGGTAAAGCTAGTGCAGCTGTTTTAGATAGATTAACAGTTGATTACTACGGTGTACCAACTCCGATTAATCAAGTTGCAGGGGTATCTGTACCAGAACCTAAAATGCTTGTAATTTCTCCATACGAAAAAACTTTATTAGGAGATATCGAAAAAGCTATTCAATCATCAGACTTAGGATTAAATCCAGCAAATGATGGAACAGTCATACGTATCGTATTCCCAGCATTAACTGAAGAACGTCGTAAAGAACTTGCTAAATTAGTAGGTAAAGAGTCTGAAGGAGCAAAAGTTGCGGTACGTAATGTACGTCGTGATGCAATGGATGCTATGAAAAAATTAGAAAAATCTTCTCAAATTACTGAGGATGATTTAAAAGGATATTCTGATGATATTCAAAAAGTAACTGATAAATTCGTTGCTGAAATTGACAAAGTTACTAAAGAAAAACAAGACGAGTTAATGAGTGTATAATATTATGGAAATGACAGAAGTTATTGCTAAAATTAATTCACTTAACGCTACAAAAAGAGAGCGTGAATTAACAGCTGAGGAGTCAGAAGAATTAGCTAAATATAGACAATTATATTTACAAAATTTTAAAGCTAATATGAGAAACATATTAGATAATACTAAAGTAATTAATGAAAATGGAGAAGATATAACTCCTAAGAAGAAAGGAAATTAACAATGAGTGCAACTGCAGTTACAATTTTAGTTGGAGCAATTTGTTTACTTGCTGGTGTTGTGGGAGGTTTCTTCCTAGCAAGACGCAATTTTATGAGCTACATGGAAAAAAATCCTCAAATCAATGAAGATATGGTTATGAGTATGATGAGTCAAATGGGACAAAAACCATCTCGTAAAAAAATCAATCAAGTTATGAGCAACATGCAAAAAGCGCAAAAACAAGCTCAAAAACAAATGAAAAAATAATATTAATAAAACAGATGTGTAAAAATATTTCACATCTGTTTTTCATTTATTATTGTATAAACTCTTTTTCTATAGACGATTGAATTTCTAAAATGTTTCCTGTAACAGGATGTGGAAATACTACTTTAAGTGCCCCTAAATACATTTTTTCGTATTTATAACCGTCTTTTGAGTATAATTTATCTCCGATTATTGGAACACCTATAGAGGCTAAATGGACTCTTATTTGGTGAGTTCTACCTGTTTCAAGTGAGATAAGAACCGCAAACCTATTTTGATCTAATTTACTGCATTCAAGTATATTAGTAATAGCATTCTTCCCGTTTCTTGTTACTGCCATTTTATTTTTTTCTTTACTATCTCTTCCTATATTAGTATTAATAGTTTGTGGTTGAATATTGTTTTTAATTAGAGCTGTATAGTAGCGTTTAATTGTTCTTTGTTCAAGCATCTGGTCTAGTTTAGCCTTAATTAAGGGGGTTTTTGCTAGAATCACTAAACCGCAAGTATCTATATCAAGTCTGTGGATAGGTTCTAAATAGTTATAATCCTCTATTAAATAGTTAACTAACGTATCATTTTCAATTTCTATATCATTTGGATGAGTTTTTATACCGAATGGTTTTGATACTACAAGAATGTAATCGTCCTCGTATTCTTTATTTATTTTAGCGGTTGTGTTTGATAAGTACTTAGATGTTGCTAGAACTATATTTACTTCTAGTAAGTCATTTGTAGATAAACTTGATGTTAAATCTGCTTCTTTTTCATTAATTTTAATTATTTGTTTATCATGATGACATTGCATTCTAATAGTATGTATATTCTTTTTTGACACTTTTAAAAATTGATTTAAATAATCCTCAACTGATGTGAAGGATTGTAGTATTTTAAATTTCATTATGGTACCTTGAATTCTTTCTTATATTTAATAGTACCATTATATACTAAAACGTTAAGATTATAAAGAATAATAGGTTTTGTTTAGAAAATTTGTAATTATTAAAAAGTTGAAAAATAATTCAATTTTAACTTGATTTTAACTTAAAAATATAGTATTATATAACTTGTGATTTAAACATACTAAACACAGAGTTTATTATTATTAAACTTAAATAACGAGAAGTTTAATAATGGTAAACAATAATAACGATATGTTAGATAATAATAAACAAAATTAACTAAAAGTTATATATTGTTAAACAAATCTACTCATTAACTATAGAAAGGAGAAGTTATGTATTCTATAGGTGAAAGATTAAAGAGACTACGAATTCAAAAAAACCTCACCCAAGAAGAGTTAGGGGAACGTACAGATCTTAGTAAGGGGTATATATCTCAAGTTGAGCGTGATTTAGCGTCACCATCAATGGAAACATTTTTTAATATACTCCAAGTACTTGGATGTGCTCCTAAAGATTTCTTTGATAAGGAGAGTACTAGTCAGAAAGTATATTATTCTTTAGAAGATCAAACTAGTTATGAAGAAACTGATGAAGGATATAAACTTACATGGTTGGTTCCAGAATCAAATGAGAAAGAGATGGAATCACTTATATTGAAACTTGATAAAAATAGTAATTATAAAATATTTGATCCTTCTGAATCAGAAACATTATGTTATGTACTGAAGGGGAAATGTAAATTGAGATTAGGTGATGAGGAATTTATTGCTTCCACTCATGAAAGTTTTTATTTTTTAGCTACGTCAGAACATAGAATATCAAATCCATTTGATGAAGAATGTGAAGTGTTAATCGTAGCGACTAATTCGTATTTATAAGGAGAAAAAAATGGCAAATATTGTTGAATTTAAAAATGTATCAATGTCTTTTGGTAATACACATGTATTAAAAAATATTGATTTAGAAATAGAAAAAGGAAAATTCTATACATTACTAGGACCAAGTGGATGTGGTAAAAGTACAATTTTAAAGCTAATTGGTGGATTTTTAAGTCCAACATCAGGTGACGTACTACTTGACGATAAAGTAGTCAATGATCTACCTGCAAATAAGAGACATGTAAATACTGTGTTCCAGGACTATGCGTTATTCCCACACATGAATGTATTTGAAAATGTTGCTTTTGGATTAAAAATTAAAAATGAAAAGAAAGAAGTAATTAGTAAGAAAGTAAAAAAAGCTCTTAAACAAGTTAATTTAGCTGGTTTTGAAAATCGTGATATAAGCGAGATGAGTGGTGGACAAAAACAACGTGTTGCGATAGCCCGTGCAATTGTTAATGAACCTGAAATTATCCTGCTTGATGAATCACTATCAGCGCTTGATTTAAAACTTCGTCAAGAGATGCAATATGAACTTCGTGAACTTCAACAACAAACAGGTATTACGTTTATCTATGTAACTCACGACCAAGAGGAAGCATTAGCGATGAGTGACTATATCTTCGTAATGAATCACGGTAAAATTGAACAAAGTGGTACACCAACGGATATTTATGATGAGCCTGTAAACCGTTTTGTTGCTGATTTTATTGGTGAATCTAACATTGTTAATGCTGTTATGTTAGATGACTATTTAGTAGAAATCTATGGTAAACAGTATGAATGTGTGGATGCTGGTTTAGATAAAAACAAACGTGTAGAAGTAGTTATTCGTCCAGAGGACTTAGAAATTACAAGTGCAGATAAAGGTAAAATCGGTGTAGTAGTAGATACTCAGTTATTTAGAGGAGTTCACTATGAAATCTGTTGTTTAGATGATCAATATAATGAATGGATAGTTCACTCAACTAAACAAGCAAAACCAGGTGCAGCTGTAAGTTTAAACTTTGATCCTGAAGCAATACATATCATGGTACCTGGAGAAACCGAAGAAGAATTCGACGCTCGTCTAGAATCATATGAAGAGGAGGAATAAAGAATGTTCAATAAAAAAACACGCTCATTTTTTATTATTCCTTATGTAATGTGGCTGTTACTTTTTGTAGTATTTCCAATATTACTAATAGTATATTATTCTTTTAGAGATATCGATGGGAACTTTACATTCGCAAACTATAAGATATTCTTTAGTAGCACATATGTGTTAATGACATTGTATAGTTTCTGGTATGCGTTTCTAATTACACTTATATGTTTGATAATTAGTTATCCACTTGCATTTGCTATTAATAAAAGTAAATATAAAGAACTGTTACTTCTATTAATCATTTTACCAACATGGATTAATATTTTATTAAAAACTTATGCATTTTTAGGATTATTTGGTGAATATGGAACAATTAATAGTTTCTTAGAGTATATTGGTATAGGTTCTCAAAGTTTACTATTTAATTCATTTAGTTTTATTTTTGTATCAAGTTATATATTCTTGCCATTTATGTTATTACCTATTTATAACTCGGTTTCTGGTATGAATAAAAACTTAATAGAAGCATCATATGATTTAGGTGCTGACTTTAAAACTACATTTTCAAAAATTATTTTACCATTAAGTATTAATGGTGTTAAAACTGGTATTCAGGTAACATTTATTCCAGCTCTATCATTATTCATGATTACACGACTTGTTGCTGGGAATAAGATTATTAACTTAGGTACAGCCATTGAAGAGCATTTCTTAGTTACTCAAAACTGGGGAGTAGGTTCAACAATCGCAGTATTCTTAATAGTAGTAATGGGAATCATAATGTTTCTTACAAATACTAAAGACAAAACTAATTTTGGAGGTAGAAAATAATGAAATTAACTTCAAAAATATATTTAGGGGTTATCTTTGCAATATTATATATACCTCTAATTTATCTAGCATACTACTCGTTTAACTCAGGTAAGACAATGATTGATTTCGAAGGTTTTTCTTGGAAACATTATGTAGATTTATTTGAGAATACGCGTATGACGGTTATTGTAATTAACACAATTGTTGTTGCCTTACTTTGCGGATTATTTTCTGCTATTTTTGGAACACTGGGTGCATTAGGAATATATTCTTTAAAATCTAATAAACAGAAAAATTCTTTCTTAGTAGGGAATAATATTCTTATTGTAAGTCCTGACGTTATTATCGGATGTTCATTCTTATTAATGTTCACATTTATTTCTAAGTACACAGGATTAGATACTATTCAAGGTTTTTGGTCAGTGTTACTATCACATATTGCTTTTAGTATTCCAATCGTTGTATTAATGGTTTTACCTAAACTATATGAGATGCCAAGAAGTATGGTTAATGCAGCAATAGACCTCGGAGCGACTTATCCACAAGTATTAAGCAAGATTGTAATTCCTTATATTACTCCAGGGATTTGGGCAGGATTCTTTATGGGATTAACTTATTCTTTAGATGATTTTGCGGTGACGTTCTTTGTTACAGGTAATGGATTCCAAACTCTTTCTGTTGAAATTTACTCAATGGCACGACAAGGAATTAACTTACAAATTAATGCTTTATCTACAGTTTTAACTATCTTTGTTGTTGTAGCAGTATTAATTTATTATGTATTCAATACAAGTAAATTAAAAAGGGAGGTAAGATAATATGAAAAAATTACTTATTTCAGCAATTTCAATATTAGTTATCTGTTTAGGATTATTATATAGTCGTAATTTTATAAATAGTTCAAATAACGGAGAAAAACAAACTTTAACAATCTTTAACTGGGGAGAATATATTGATCCAGAGTTAATTAAGAAGTTTGAAGAAGAAACAGGAATTTCAGTAGTATATGAAACATTTGATTCTAACGAAGCTATGTTAACAAAAATTCAGGCTGGATCTACACCATATGACATAGTAATTCCATCTGACTATATGATTAAGAAGATGAAAAAGTTAAATTTGCTAAAAAAACTAGATCACACTAAAATTGAAGGATTTGAAAATATTGACGAACAATTCAGAAATAAAAGTTTCGATCCAAATAATGAATATTCAATTCCTTATTTCTGGGGAACTTTAGGAATACTTTATGATAAAACTAAAGTACCAGAAGATCTTAAATTTGAAAAATGGAATGATCTATGGGATGCACGTTTAGAAAATAATATATTACTAATTGACGGTGCACGTGAAATGATGGGAATTGCTCTTCAATCAGAAGGAAACTCTGTAAATGATACTAATGAGGTAAACCTAAATCTAGCAGAAAGAAAATTAGAGTTACTTCACCCAAATGTTAAAGCAATTAACTCTGATGAGAAGAAAATGCTTATGATTAACAATGAAGCTTGGGTATCAGTAGTATTCTCAGGAGATGCAAAGTCAATTATGGGAGAAAATGAAAATATGGTTTATGCGTTACCTAAAGAAGGTACTAACTTATGGTTTGATAATATAGTAATACCAAAAACTTCTAAAAATGAAGAGGCTGCATATAAATTTATTAACTTTATGTTAAAACCAGAAAATGCAGCGAAAAACTCTGAATTTATCGGGTATGCAACTCCTAATGCTAAAGCTAAAGAATTATTATCTGAAGAAACAACAAGTGATGAACAATTTTATCCAGATTTAGAAAGTTTTGGGAATAGAGCTGAAGTGTATGAAGACTTAGATCCTAAAATGATTCAATTCTATAACGATTTATTCTTAAAATTCAAAATTAACAATAGAAAATAAAATTAAGAGAGATTATCGTTCTTGATAATCTCTCTTAATAATTAAGGCTCTTTGTCAAATTCGGGGTATGGAGAAAAATAGGAAATGAAATCTAGGCA
>CAURVX010000058.1:0-6873 GCA_963528605.1 uncultured Gemella sp. | reverse complement strand
AAAAAGCTTTTATAAAGCGAATTTAGATATCAATAAACCACTGCGTCTATGAGTTTTCATATACACTTTGTTAAAATTTAAGACTTTTGGATCAGCCCCTTAAGTCTTTTTTTATGACATTTGTCATATTACTTTATGACATTACCTACTAAAATATTACCTTCTACTTCGATATAATTAAATTATCAAAGATGAGGTGAACAAAATGTCATTAAATAATATTATAGAAGTAAAAAATATAACAAAAACAATCAAAGGAAAAAACATCTTAAATAATATTTCTTTTAACGTGAATTCTGGTGAATGCATTGCTTTAATCGGACCTAATGGGGCTGGTAAAACTACTCTAATGAATTGTCTATTAGGAAATAAATTTATCAATTCAGGCTCAATAAAAATTAATTCTTTAAATCCAGGAAACCAAAAACTAAAAGAATTTCTTAACATACTTCCTCAGGAAAATGTTGTTCCTGAAAAACTAAAAGTAAAAGAATTACTTAGCTTTATTCAAAAATTATACAACAACCCACTAAGCATTCAAGAAATCGACGAACTACTGAGATTTGATGATTCTCAAAAGGATAACTTCGCTTCTAAATTATCAGGTGGTCAGAAACGTCTATTATCTTTTATTATAACATTAATAGGACGACCAAAATTAATTTTCTTAGATGAGCCAACAGCTGGAATGGATACATCAACACGTATTAGATTTTGGGAAATTGTGAATAACTTAAAAAATAAAGGTTTAACTATTATTTATTCTTCCCATTACATCGAAGAAGTAGAACATACTGCAGATAGAATCTTAGTTCTAAATAAAGGAAAACTTATTCGCGATACTACTCCCCATGCTATGCGTGCTGAAGAAATAGAAAAATACTTCACACTACCTATAAGATACCTAGATTTATTAAAAAATAGTGCTATTATAAATAATTTTGAAGTAAAAACTGATAGCTTCAACTTCTTGACTAAACAACCAGACGAAATATGGAACATATTACAACAAGCTGGTTGCACGTTTAAAGAAATTGAAATTCAAAATAGAACTTTATTAGATAGTATTTTTATAACAACTAAAGATAATGGAGGAGAGAAATAATGAAAAATCTTGCTAATTTATTAAACATAGAATTTATATTCATAAAAAGAAACTTAACTAATTTTATTATGGGATTAGGTTTTCCAGTTATCTTCTTTATACTATTTTCTGGAATGCAGCAATTCGATGATCCTGAAACAAAGATACGCGTTGTAAAAGATATGCTTATTTCAATGACCGCATTCAGCAGTATAAGCTTCGCTTTATTTTCTCTTCCTATTTCAATAAAAGAAGATGAGAAAAACAACTATCTACATATATTAAATAATTCCCCTATAAAAATATCTGAATACTATCTTGCTCGTTTTATTCGTCTAATAATTACGTTTATTATATCAATAGTTGTTGTATTTGCTGTTGGGCATATCTTTAGAGGTGTTAATATGACAGCTCGTGAATGGTTTATGTCAGCCGTTCTAATGCTTATTGGAAGTATTACATTTTTAGGTATGGGATTACTTCTATCCCTTATTAAATCAGAAGAAAAACTTACTCTTCTAGCAAACATATTATATCTAGGACTTGCTATGTTAGGTGGACTGTGGTGGCCTACTTACCTTTTTCCAGAATGGTTACAAAATATATCTAAACTGACTCCAACCTATTATTTATTAGAGTTCGTTAATAAATATATTAAAGAAGATATTTTCTCTTATAAAGCTCTAGCTATACTTCTAGCCTATTCAGTTGCATGTATAATTGCTACATTGGTAATAAAAAACAGAAGAGAATCAAAATAATAACATAAGAGTGCGGATATAATATTCACACTCTTATATTATTATGGTATTATTAAAGAATAAGGAGATTAAAATGTACAAAAAAATATTAAATTTATTAAAGGGAAATTATGGGTTTTATCTATCTTCGATATTTTTTATATTCCCACTTGTATATGTTATTAGTGGAAGTTATCCAAAATATACATTACCCTTAACTATTCTTGCCATCGCTTCATATATAGGAATACTATATACAAAAAATAGAGTTCTTGTTTTTACAGAATGGTTTTATTTAATTGCTTATATCAGTTACATGACCATTGTTTTATATCCAACGAACATTCTATTTAGTTTTTATTTAAGTAATCTACTTGTTTGGCATTTTCATGATAAGTATTTTACATACAGAACAATTAGTTTTTTCATAACAATAAATTCCCTAACATTATATATAATTGCTAATCCCAAAATGAATATTGGAGATAGAATAATCCTATTTATTTTTTCTTCTATATGTATCATAACTTATTTTACCCAAAAATATGCTTATGAAAGAAATAAATTAAAGAATGAACGTTTAAAACACAATGAACATATTAATCTACTTCTTGCTGAAAATGAAAGAAATAGAATTGGACGTGACTTACATGATAGTATCGGACATACCTTTGTTATGCTAAAATTAAAAGCAGAACTAGCTGAAAAGTATTTAGAAAAAAATAATATTGAAGCAGCCAGAAATGAACTTAAAGAAATCAGTGAAATCAGTAGTTCTTCTATGACAGAAACGCGATCTATAATTAATAAACTTAAATATAGAAGTATTAATGAAGAATTAAAAGTTATTTCAGATATTATGTCAATGGCTGATATTTCATTAGATATCGTTAATAATATGACTGCACTACCATCTCAGCTAGTTGAATGGACTATTACAATGATTCTAAAAGAACTAACAAATAATGTCATTAAACATAGTAATGCTAACAAATGTAATATTAATATCCATGAATCTACTAATAACTACACTATTATTGTCTCTGATAATGGTAATGGGTTTGAAAGTATTAACGGAACAGAACTAACTTCTATAAGAGATAGAATTAAACTAGTTAATGGAGTAATAGATATAACATCAAAAAAATCCCCTACAACTATCAAAGTAACTATTAATAAATAAAAACAGGAGGACAATATGAAATTACTTATCGCTGAAGATCAAAGTATGTTACGAGATGCAATGGCAACATTATTATTAATGGAAGATAGTGTTGAAAATGTACTTCAAGCAAAAAATGGAAAAGAAGCTATAGATTTAATTTCTACTAATAATATCGATGTAGCTATACTTGATGTAGAAATGCCTGAAGCAACAGGATTAGACGTACTAGAATATATTCGTAGTAATAATATACATTGTAAAGTTGTTATTGTGACGACCTTTAAACGTATGGGGTATTTTGAACGTGCTATAAAAAATAGCGTAGATGCCTACGTCTTAAAAGATCGTTCAATCGATGAACTTATGAAAACTATAAACAATGTCTTAGCAGGACACAAAGAATACTCACCTGAACTAATGGATAATATTTTCAACAGTCATAATCCATTAACAAATCAAGAAAAAATTATTCTTATAAAAATTAAAGAAGGATTATCAAATAAAGAAATTGCTAATGAATTGTTCTTATCCGAAGGAACTATCAGGAATTATATTTCTAACATCCTAACTAAATTAAACTGCAAAAACAGAACAGAAGCTGTAAAAAAATCTACTGAGGAAGGATGGCTTTAGATGACAAGAAAACTCGCTATAAGATTATCATTACTTTCGTCAATATTTTACATTGTACTAACAGTAATATACTTTGCTTATATAATATCAAAAATTAATCATTCTGACAGCCCGAGTTCTGGCGCTGGTTTAGGTTTGCTACTTGCATTTCTAATACCACACTACTTTATACTTTTAATAGCTGTTATTTTTAATATTGTTATCTCATTAATAAAATTCGCGAAAAATTATTTAATAATTATAAATATTATATTATATATCATTGCTGGCGCATTAGGGATTTATATTGGATCTTTCTTTATTATTTCTATTATTTTCCAAATAATATTCTTGATAATTGCGTATAATAAATAAAAACAGGAACAACTTTAAATCATAATTTTTACAAATTGATTTAGTTGTTCCTGTTATTTTATTTAATTAAAGAATAGCTAATGTCGATTAATTCTTCTATTGTCTCCAATTTTATATTTTTATCTAACACTATGCTAATCCAATGTTTTTTATTCATATGGTATGCTGGAAAAATACTTTTATTATCAATAATTTCTAAAATTCTATCCGTAGGATATTTTACATTTAGAATTTTCACCTTAGTTGTAATATCAGTATTTTTATTCAATTTATTATACTCTACATCCGATAACAAGGCATACCATTTATTTTTTTCATTCACAAACGCCAATATATCGGGATGTTTTTTAAAAGGATTAACATGATTTTCACCGTATTTATTATTGCAATAATCAACTACTTCTGAATTTATTTGTTCTGATTCATCAGCTAATCCTAATATAGAGCTTAGTAGATTCTCTACATGTTCTCTAATATTTTGAACTGTTTCTCCTACGGCAGTATCTACACTGAATAATGAATAAATCTCATCAAATTCTATGTCATAAACTTCTACCATTAGTTGATTATTAACAAATACTATTTCTATTAGAAAACTACTGTCTAAAATTTCTTTTCGATATATTAATTTTTCTGATTCTTCCTTAAATCCAAACCCGTTTAGCTGTTCCTTAGATAAGTTATATTTTTCAACATCTATGATCTTCATATTTATTATTAGAATCTAGCTCTATCATGCCTTTGATTCCACTTATCTACCTCTGGTCCTTTTGGGACAATAGTTTTACCTGCTGATGCATAGTATCCCACTTTAATTGCTTCGAAATCTGTTGTAGATCCGAATCCTGGCGTTTGATATAAGTCTTTTAAGTAGTTGAAAATATTAGGATATTCCTCAATTCTCTTTTTATTCGCAGAATATAATCCGTAATATACAGCATCAAAACGAATCATAGTAGTATAGAAACGAATATCTGTTTCTGTTATTGTATTTCCATGGAAGTATCTTTGGTTTGATAAACGTTTCTCAAATACATCCATCATATCGAAGAATCTATCGAATGCCTCATCATATTTTTCTTGGCTTTCAGCAAATCCCATTTCATATACACCATCATTAATAGCTACAGCTAATTTTTCATTCCACTCATCGATTTGATCTGTAAAATGTTCAGGATATAAATCTATTCCATCTTTTTTATGTAGTTTTTTAAAAACTGTCGCAAATTCGTGAAGTAACTCTGCTGATTCTTTTCTAACTACTTTTCCTGTAGTAACATCAACAAGTACCGGCACTGAATACGGCCCTTCATAATCTAAATCACTATTTAAGTACACATCTTTAATTTTTGATTGTTTTAAAACTGGATCTAGACCATCTTTATCTAAGCTAAATTGCCATCCTTCTTCCCCACGACGATAATCCAATGTTCCTAAACTAATCGCATCATCTAACCCTAGTATCTCTCTTGCTATAACCGCTCTATGTGCATACGGACATACCGCAGTCCAAAATAGTCTATATCTTCCTTCCTCTATGGGTTGTTCTTCTGTTCCAAATGGTTTACTAAAAAATTTTTTCATGTGATTTTCTCCTTTTTAATTTTCTATAAATTTTTTTCGCTTCTTCATAAATATACACAACATTCAAAGTTTGTTCTTTTTGATAATCCATAAATTCAAAATCTTTATTATTTATAACTTCAACGAATTTTTTAAACTCAGCAAACATTCTGTGTGAATGGATATTATTATTTTTCTCAATAAGCTTATCTTTAGTTTGAATACTGTAATTTGGGATTTCGTTTGTAGGTCCAACAACCTTTATTATTCCTTTATCACCTTGAATATTTACATAACTATTATTAAATGTATCTTTAGCTGCAATGCACACTACTTTAAAGTTATCATATTCCAACAGAAGAATACCAGAAGTATCCACATCATTAACTATATTAGGTGCATAATGTACATTATTAGGTTTACCAAACAATCCAACAACAAAATGAATATTATAAATATTTAAATCACCAAGTACTCCTCCACCTTTATTCTTATCAAAAACAGGTGCTATAACTCCATTTTTAAATGCTTCATATCGTGAAGAAAGTTGAGAAAAATTACACTCAACAAGTCGTATTTCTCCAATGTTATCAATATTGTCTTTTATATCGAGATAATTTTTTTGATATTGATTTGTTATTGCTTCTATTAAAATTAATCCTCTAGCTTCAGCAATTTCAAATAAATCTGCAGCTTCATCATACTTTAACGTAAAAGGTTTCTCGCAAATAACATTTTTACCAGCTTCTAAAGCTTTCCTAGCAACTGTATAATGTAAGTAATTTGGAACTGCAACATAAATTGTATCAATCTCTTTATTTTCTAGACAAATATCAATATCAGTATATATGTTCTTAATATTATATTTATTTTGTAATTCTTTTAAATTTTCAATATTTCTCGCTGTAATAGCTTCTAATTTTATTTCTGAAAGTTCATGAGCAAAAGATAAGAAATCTTTCACTACCATTCCAGAACCAATAATTCCTAATTTCATGTTTTCCTCCAAACTACTTTGTATACTTTAATTATATCTTTATAAACTCACACTAGCAACTTTTCTGCATAAAAACTCTTCCTCCAACTCATCACCTCTATCATAATAACTATTCAATATCCACTTGAAAATAATAGAAACTATTTTCATGTTTTTTCATTTTTTTGTTGACTTATATGTACTTTATATGATATATATATATATATATTACAGAATGGAAAGGATTACACTATGACTAAGAAAATACTTGTTACAGGTGGAGCTGGATTCATTGGATCCCACACTTGTATAGAATTATTAAATAATGGAAATGAAGTAGTTGTCGTTGATAACTTAT
>CAURVX010000057.1:0-6929 GCA_963528605.1 uncultured Gemella sp. | reverse complement strand
CCAGGAATCTCTGAAATCTATGAAAGTAATGGAAAAACTGTTTATGATTTGCCTGAAGAATTAGCTGAATGGGGAATATATTTAGCCGAAACTCGAACAGAATAGGCATTTCTATAGATTAGAAAGAAAATATTTCAATTCCTCTGATACTTCAAATTTAACTTTAGTAAATTTTTAGAAGAAACAGAAGTAAATCTGTGGTTTAACTGCAACTAGTAAGTTGCAGTTTTTTATTTAAAGGCTTTAGCCAGTTGAGGAGGCGAAGTCTCCGAAACAAAAAACCACCCACTATGCGGGTGCGAGATACAAGTTAAACAATTGAAAAATCATCCTTTCTTGATAAAATAAGAGTAGTTCAAGCTCTAAAATAAAGAAAGGATGATTTTTATAATGGCAAATAAATATAATAGTTTATCGCATACAAAGTGGCTGTGTAAATACCATATTGTATTTACACCTAAGTATAGACGAAAAATAGAATTTAATCAATATAAACGAGATATAGTAGATATAATAAAAAGGTTATGTAAGTATAAAGGAGTGGAAATAATAGAAGGACATATAATGCCAGATCATATACATTTGCTACTATCAATACCGCCAAAATATAGTGTATCAAGTTTTATGGGATATCTGAAAGGGAAAAGTTCATTAATGATATTTGATATGCATTCAAACATGAAATACAGATACGGAAATAGAAAGTTTTGGGCAGAAGGATACTATGTAAGTACTGTAGGATTGAATGAAAGTACAATAAGAAAATATATCAGAGAACAAGAATCGCATGATATTGCAATAGATAAATTGACAACAAAAGAATATACAAATCCATTTGGAAATAAGAAAAAATAAATAAACCCGTTTAACGGGTAGCGGGCGTCAAAATACAATAGGGCTTGAACGAATGTGAAAGCCAGCGCCTTGAGGTGCGTGTTAGTAACAAAGGGTTATACCTGAAGAGAAAACCTTCCTTTTTTTAGGAGTGGTGATTATTATCGCATACAATTACTTTTGGAACTCCTTCAATATGTTCTAAACATTCAGTTATACATGAAATTAATACATCTTGACTCCTTGAAAGTGTTACATGAAATATTTTATATCTTGAGTATGATAAAACCATGAAAAATACATTTAAAGATAATTTTTCTCCATATTTAGTTATGAATTTTACATCTTCTTTCCAATCTATTTGAGCTTGTTCTCCGGGAATAGTTTCTATTCTGAGTATAAGCTTTAGAAATCTTATGTGATTTGTTTTTAAAGTAATCATTATATTTTGAATTCTTTAGTAAATAGGCTCTCAAATGCGGAATAACTGATATTTAATTCTGTTTGGTCTACCAAATATTGCCAAAGTATTCTTTTTGATTTGAATATTTTTATAGATGCTTATCCTAATAATTTATCTAATAGAACAGTGTATTCATCAATTTTTGATGGCTTATTTCTTATTTATTTTATTTTTCCTTGGTAATAATGTCTTTTTATTGTGCGTTTATTTTTTTTAAAAACTTTAGTTAATTTACTAAAGTTAGGTTTCAAGTTAAACACCTCCATTTGTTCTCGTAGATTTTCTAAGTCTGATAGTTGAGTTATTTTTATATTTTTGTTTATTTTTATGTTTAAGTACATATATATATATCTTTATTATATGCACTATTATAACCTATTTGTACATTTTTATTTTGTCAAAACTGTACATTCTTATTTTATCATTTTCAATAAGGGTCTAATAGAATGTAGATGTGGAGCAAGAGCGAAGTTTGATTATATGATAATTCCGAGAAATAAAGAAAGGTATCGGAGAAAAAAAGAAAGTTAGTAAGATTAAATTCTATTTCTTAAACTGGACAAATTTGCGTGTTGAGTAAGTGTTTTTCATTATACAGGAAAATAGTACCTATAGACGTAATATTAAGAAATATTTGTTTGATGATTTGTATAATGTACCATGCACCATCAGAGCTATTGGGAAAATATTAACTACACAAAATATAAAGAAACGAAATTTGAAATATTCCTAAATATGGAGAATAATACGTAAAATACTATAATTCGTTCTCGATATAGCGGCATTCGTTCTTTACATTTTAGTTTCGTTCTGTTATAATAAAAGAGGAGGTGTAATGATGAAATATTCTATTGAAATTGGTAAGATCATAGAGGGTGCATTAAAGTATGATCAAGCCAAAGTTATAAATTATACAAAACAATTAGTATCAAAGCTGGAAAAGGATGATGATTCCCGCTCTGCAGCTAAATTTCAGCGTTTATTATCTGCTCAAGCCGAATCCGCCTTAACTTCTATGAATAGTTCTAATTCTATTGCTATTCCTGTAGATACTGAATCAAGAATGAATCTTGCTGACATTATTTATCCATATCAAAATGATATTGAGGTTATTCTCTCAAAACGAAATGAAGAAAAATTAGACTCATTTATTTTAAGTTATCAAAATGCAGATAAACTTAACTCTCTTGGAATAAATGGGTCTAACTCGCTGCTGTTATATGGACCACCTGGATGTGGAAAAACTAAATGTGCCTACCTAATTGCTAAAAAATTAAATTTGCCACTTGTTGTTGCTAGGTTAGATAGCCTAATTTCCTCATACCTCGGTACTACTGCCAAAAATATTCGTAGCTTGTTTGAGTTTGCACAAAAAATGCCTTGCGTATTATTTTTAGATGAATTTGATGCTATTGCAAAGGCTAGAGATGATAACAACGAACTTGGAGAATTGAAACGCATTGTTAATAGTCTTTTACAGAATATAGATACAATGAGCAAAGATAGCCTAATTTTAGCAGCTACCAATCATCAGCAGTTACTTGATCCCGCAATATGGAGAAGATTTGACTATAAATTGGAAATAGAACTACCGGATAAAGATGCTATTGCAGCATTGATTACCTTATTTTCCAATGGTATATATAAATTTAGTAAAAAAGAAATTTTAGAAATTTCAACTTTACTTGATGGGCAAAGTGGATCAGATATAGAAGATATGATAACCAAAGCCATAAGAAACTCTGTTATCCATAATTTTTCTTTTAGTGTATCTAGTATTTATGAAGAACTATTTATTACCCAAAATATCATTCCTCAAAACTGTAATGATTCACGAGAGCTATTACAAATCAAGGCAAAATATTTGCGAGATAAAGATTCTAAAATTTTTAGTTTACAGACAATCGCTGACATCTTAGGTAGTTCAAAAACAACTATTCAAAAAATTGTGAAGGAGGTTTAGTTATGAGCGAAAATAATCTACCTATAAAATTAGTTCTTCCCAAAACAACAGATATTGTTCCGAATGCTGGGGGCGGGCGATTAAAATTTTTTGGTGAAGTAACTCCGCAGTTAAAAAGAGAAATAACTGACAAGTTTGAAAATTTGCTATCTTTTTATTCAGATGTTTTCAATGAGAATGAGTCAATCCCTGCTGTAGGAAAAATAACTGTAAAACCTGAAGCTATTGCAAAGTCACACAAACCATCTGACCTGTGTAGAAATTGTCCAATTATTGGTAGCGAAGAGTTAAATGAAATATATATTAAGGTCAACAGAAAAAACATTCAGGAAACAATAGAGATGGTAAAAAATCCACCATCACAAAAATTCCAAGCCAACATGACCTCAATAGTTGATATTCAACCTATTAAGCCAGAAGAAAAAATCTCGCCAACACTCCATTCTATCGTACAGGAAGATTTTAACTCTATTAAAAAAGTTATTAAACTTAAAGTCTTTGATTTTGAAGATGATTTTGATAATGCACAAATTTGGGACTATGTGATACGTAAATTATGTTCACTTCATTTTGAAGATAAATACGAAATTATTTCATATGGTAATCAGCTTAAATTTTTGAAAATAGAAGTTACTTCTTATGATGATATTATTAAGCTGGCCTCTATTAACGGAGTAAAAACTGTTGGTTTTTTTCAAGAGTATTCCCTTCCTCAAAACGTTTTTTCGGCAACGGAAATACAAACCTTATTGGATTCTGAGTACAAGGATAGCGATGTTACCATAGGAATTATTGATGGTGGAATAAGTGACGACAATCCATTTTTAAAGCCTTATATTGTTGCACGTGAAGAATATGTAAATAAAGTTTATCAAAACCCACAACATGCCACATTTATTGCATCGACTATACAATATGGAAATGTTTTAAATAGTATTTCTGCACCCGCAGATTATCGTTTTAAATTTGTAGATATTGTTGCCATTCCAAATAGTGATGAAAATTTTGGGTTAACTGATTCCATTACTGAAGATGATTTGATGGAAATTATCGAAGAAGTGATGGAGAAATATTCATCTACTACTAAAATATGGAATTTATCACTAGGCATTGAAAATAAGCCTTGTGATGGTTCAATGTCTGATTTAGGGATATTTTTAGATTACATTCAAGACGCATACCATGTACAAGTCTTTGTTTCTAGTGGAAATGTAAATAGCCTGCCCCTTAGAAATTGGCCTCCCCAAAAAGATATTGGCGAACATGATCGCCTTATATCTCCAGCCGATTCTGTTCGTGCTATAACAGTAGGCTCTGTTGCATTATTTGATTCCGCAGATTCGATTGTTAAATTTAATGAGCCTTCACCTTTTAGTCGAAGAGGACCTGGTGCCAATTATATTGTTAAGCCTGATGTTGTCGATTACGGTGGTAATTATTCTACATCATACAAAATTGATGGTTTAGGAGTAAAGGGATTGAATTCTAGCGGAAAAATCGTTGAGGGGAATGGTACAAGTTATTCAACTCCTCGATCGTTGCAGAAATATGCCTCTATATATGAGGAAATGATTGAACCTGATTTACTCCTTACGAAAGCAATGTTAATACATTCTGCTAGAATGAACTCTCGTGAGTTGTTAGATGAACGTCCTGACAATATTAAATATTATGGATTTGGAATTCCTTCTGCTAATACACAAGATATTTTGCAATGCAGCAAAGATTGTGTAACTCTTGTTTTTAAACAAAAAATATCTCAGGGGTCACATCTGGAAATGTATGATTTCCCATACCCAAAGTCTCTTATCAAAAACAACAAATATATTGGTGAAATAGGAATGACTCTTGCCTACTTACCGCCTCTTGACCAGAAATATGGTCGTGAATATTGTAGAACTAATATTGATGTTAGTTTTGGAACATATTCATATACAGATGGTGGAAAGATTAATTATAAGGGACAAGTTCCGCTTGAATTGAAATGGGATGAAAAATTTGAATCAGCACGAGTAGAACACGGGTTTAAATGGAGTCCTATAAAATCCTATTATAGAAAACTAAACAGAGGAATAAAATTGGCGGATGGATGGAAACTCAGAGTTGACTTAACTCCACGAAATGGGCTCTATGTACCATCGCAAGAATTCGTTTTAATTATTACTGTCAAAGATCCAAATGGTAATGATATTTATTCAGAAATAACCAATGCGCTAAGAGAAAGAGGTTATATAACTAATAATATCGAAACGAAATTTCAGGTTCGTCAAAGACAATAGAATCCTCATAAAAATAGATGCTCTTATTTGTAGGTATCTATTTTTATTTTTAAAGGGGTGCACAATGTAGGAAGAGGGGGTTCAGAATGAAATGATAAAATAAGAATATATAGTTTTGACAAAATAAAGTAGTGTAAGGTAGTGTTCTTGTTCTACATTTTTTATGATTTATGAACTCGAAGTAATATAGTATAAAAGAATAAAGAAAATTGATTAAAGCTGAAAAGTGAGATATACATAAAGTTTTGGAGGTGAGTGTGTGATAGAAATTAGACCTAGTTTTAAAGATATAGAATCATTTGAGGAATTTGACAAGTACTATTGGTATCGAGAAGAACTTTCACAAATATGTAAGTCTCTTGGACTAGAGTATAGATGTACAAAGAAAGAATTGAACTATATTATTGAACAATATTTCAAGGGAAATAGAATAGAAAAGTCTACAAGAAAAGTAAACAAAAAACATGTCGAAGTAATATCTTTAAATACACCATTGCTTGAATGTGGTTTTTCCTTTAACCAAAAATTTAGAGATTATTTTTCAGCTGTAACAGGAGTTAGCCCGTTTAAATTTAATGCTGATATGGCAACGGCTTGGAGAAAAGTAAAAAGTGATAACGATAAAGAATTTACAATTCAAGACATGATAAAAATATATTATGGAGAATCAGATTATGCAAAGTATGATAATTCGACTTGTCAGTGGAATCAATTTCTAAAAGATTTTTGTGCAGATGAACACAGCAATAATTATTCTAACAAGTTAAAAGTTGCAGCTATTCTTTGGAAAGAAGTTAGAAACTCAAAAAATGAAAAAATTTATTCAAAACAACTTCTGAATGAATATGGGTACAAATTAGAGGAGTACCGTAAATAAAAATATATCTGATACTTTTTAACGATAACTCACATTTGAAAAATTACGAGGAGATTATAAGATGAACAGTTATATAAAATTAAATGAAGATAGATGGAATAATGTAAAAAATGACTATACTGAGCCGTTGACACATGAACAATTAGAAGAAGCTAGAAATAATCCAATTTCTGTAGCATTAACTGTTGGGAAAAAAGTTCCAAAAGAATGGTTTGAAAAAGCAAACGGAAAAAAGATATTAGGTTTAGCTTGTGGTGGTGGTCAGCAAGGCCCAGTTTTTGCTGTAAAAGGTTATGATGTAACTATAATGGATTTTTCTAAATCACAATTACAAAGAGATGAAATGGTTGCTAAAAGAGAAGGCTTAAAAATCAACACAGTTCAAGGTGATATGACAAAACCATTTCCATTTGAAAATGAAACTTTTGATATTATTTTTAATCCAGTTTCAAATGTATATGTAGAAGATTTAGAAAACATATATAAAGAAGCTTCTCGAGTATTGAAAAAGGG
>CAURVX010000056.1:0-7362 GCA_963528605.1 uncultured Gemella sp. | reverse complement strand
TAAATAATAAAGTTAGAGAAGCCTTAAAGTATCAACGTTTAAGGCTTTTTGTTTTGCCATTTGAATGCCATACTAATAAAAAAACCGCCAGTAAATTAATACAGACGGATGAGAGCATTCAGCTCTAGTTATGATTTGCAATAGACACAATTAAGTATCTATCTTAGTAATTATATTGTATTGTAAATAGGGATGAAAGTCAATTTTTTTTGTCTATCGTATTAATGTATCTATTTTTGTCTGTGTATCCGTATCAAAAATTTTGTATATCAAACCTTTTTATTCTGTGTATTATTTAGTTACTGGTACTTCGAAAGTAGCTTTTTTCATTTTTTTAGCATTATGATCGAATTGTTCAAAATAGATTTTAATTTTATCACTTTCCACACTTAGACCGTAGCCCACGGTAGATTCTGAAATTGCACCAACTGGAGTAGGCTCTGGATATTTAGAAGAACGAACTGGATAAATTTCAGAAACTTTTTTTGCGCTATCAACAACTGTTCTAGGTATTAAAAATAGGTCTTGGTATTCATCTTTATATCCTAAATTTTCATAAGTATATTTTATGAGAACTACTTGTGCTACTTGTGCTTTGCTATATTTATTTCTGTCTGGAGTAGTTTTAACCTCAGTTATTTTCAATTTCCATTGACCCTCTACAATCCATTCTTCATTAAGCCCGTATACTTTATCTGTAGAGTTTTGATTTTTTGTAGTTGTAGTATTATTTTCTGTTGTAGTTTTATCAGCTGTTTTAGCTTTATTTTCCGCTGCAGATCTACTTTGTCTAACTAGCTCGCCTCTTATTAAAGAACAGCCACTTAGAACTACTGAAGCGGATAGTAGACTTGTAAATAGTAATTTAGCTTTCATATTTTTCTTCTCCTAATCTATAAATCGGTAATTCTAACCTAATAAATTATATCTATACAAAAATTATATATTATAAGGTATTGCTAGTCAATATGCATTGATTATGCTTTCTTTTGATTTATAAAATTTAAAATATATTTTAGAGATTTTTGTAAAATACCTTTACAAATAAAATGAAAAATATTATACTATATATTATCCAATGAAAATAATGTTATTTTTTCTACAGATATTTCTTGATTTTCAAAAGAATTCTTTAGTAAAGCTAACAAAATTACAAATTTCGAAAAAAATAAAAAAAAATTAAAAAAGTTGTTGACAAACAATAATATCTATTATATAATCGATATATAAGTTAATTATAAATATTTATGCGGGTGTAGTTTAGTGGTAAAACCTCAGTCTTCCAAACTGATGTTGTGAGTTCGATTCTCATCACCCGCTCCATTTTTTTATTTAGAGATTTTTCCACAGTAGCTCAGTTGGTAGTAGCATCTGACTGTTAATCAGAGGGTCGCAGGTTCGAGTCCTGCCTGTGGAGTAAAGTACGGCTGTGTATGCAGCCGTATATTTTTTTGTTTAAAATCTCGCTAAATATTATTATCGTAGGAAAAATTATGTTATAATAGTTCATGGTATATGAACTTTTATCGAGTTGAATTTTATATAGTTTAAAAGTTGAAGTTTAAGAAAAATAAAGAGAATTTCATAGGAGAATTTTATGTTTTTAGATGAGGTAAAAATATTCGTCCGATCAGGTGATGGTGGGAATGGATTAGTAGCATTTAGAAGAGAGAAGTATGTTCCAAAAGGCGGACCAGCCGGAGGGGACGGTGGACGTGGAGCCAATGTCGTATTTATAGTTGATGAAGGATTAAGAACCTTCATGGATTACCGTTATCAGAAGAAATTCGTAGCACCTAATGGTGAAAACGGAATGAGTAAAGGTATGCACGGTAGAAAATCTAAAGATTTATACTTAAAAGTACCACCAGGAACAGTAATTCGTGATACTGATACTGGAGAAGTATTAGCAGACTTAGTAGAACATGAGCAAGAAGTAGTAGTAGCTCGTGGAGGACGCGGAGGACGTGGAAACTGTCGTTTCGCAACACCTTCGAACCCAGCGCCAGAAATTGCTGAGAATGGTGAACCAGGAGAAGAAAGAAATCTTACATTAGAATTAAAACTTATGGCTGATGTAGGTCTTGTTGGATTCCCTTCTGTTGGTAAATCAACATTATTATCGATAACATCAAAAGCAAAACCAAAAATTGCTGATTATCACTTTACAACATTAGCGCCAAATCTTGGAGTAGTAGAGACAAAAGATCACAGAAGCTTTGTTATGGCTGATCTTCCAGGATTAATCGAAGGAGCTAGTCAAGGTGTAGGGCTTGGGCACCAGTTCTTACGTCATATTGAAAGAACGAAAGTTATTGTACACGTAGTAGATATGTCAGCAACTGATGGTCGTGATCCATATGAAGATTATAAAATTATTAATCAAGAATTAGCAGAATATAATATGAGACTTTTAGAAAGACCTCAAGTAGTAGTAGCAAATAAGATGGATATTCCAGTAGCTAGTGATAATCTTAAAGAGTTTAAAAAACACTTAGAAAACGATGGTGAAGAAGTAGATATCGTTGAAATTTCTGCATTCACACGTAGTAATATCGATAACTTACTTTATAAAATAAGTGATATACTAGATAATACAGATCCAAATATGTTATATGAACTTGATACTGAAGAAGAAAGTATGGAAAACAGAGTTCTTTATAAACATAAACCTAAGGATGAAACATTCAAGATTACTCGTGATGACACAGGAGCTTATGTAGTAAGTGGACCTGGTATCGAACGTGCATTCTTAATGACTGATTTCAACCGTGATGCTTCTGTTAGACGTTTTGCTCAACAAATGCGTTCTATGGGCGTAGATGATGCTTTACGTGATAGAGGATGTAAAAACGGTGATACGGTTAAAATTCTTAAAGGTGAGTTTGAATTCGTAGAGTAGGAGATAACCACTGTGGATAAAGAAAAAGTTTATTATATAATTAGAGAAGATGTATTGCCAGAAGCTGTAAAGAAGACATTAGCGATGAAAAAAGCTTTAGAAGAAGATTCTAAATTATCAATTTTAGAAGCTTCTAAAAGGTTTGATTTAAGTAGAAGTGCATTTTATAAATATAAAGATACAATTTTTCCGATTCAAGATGTGAAAAGACAGTCAATTCTATCATTATCTATCGATGTTGATGATATTCCTGGAATATTAGGTAAAATTTTATCGGTTGTTAATGAAGAAAAGTGTAGTGTACTTACTATTCACCAGACGGTGCCGATTAATGCAAAAGCTACGATAATTATTTCTTTAGAGCTGAGTTCAGGTGATATAAATATTGAAAAATTAAATAAACGAATTAAAGATCTTGAGTTTGTTAATTCAATTAAAGTAATTGGTTTAAGCATGTAGAGATAGTTTAATAAATATTAAATGTAGGAGAACAGAGTAGGGAAGTCAGTTTCCTATATCTGTTCTCCTTTTTATTTTAGAAAGGTGAATTATGCAAAAAAATGATGTATTCGAAGGGAAGGTTATAGATTATACACATGATGGTCTTGGTGTAGTTAAAATTGATAATTTCCCAATTTTTATTGAAGATGTTATAGAGGGTGAAGTAATCGAATTTAAGATAATTAAATTAAGGAAAAATCTTGGTTACGGAAAAGTTCTTAATATTATTGAAAGTTCAAAAAATAGAGTTGATGGTATTCCAAAAACTTCAGGGGTGAATTTAGTTCATATGAACTACGAAGAGCAATTGAAATTTAAGAAGAAAAAAGTTCAAAATGTTATGGATAAAGCTCTTGGAAAAGATTCTATCGAAGTATTAGATACGCTAGGAATGGAAGATGGATATCATTATCGTAATAAGTCTGTGATTCCGGTGCAAAAAGTTAATGGTGGAGTTAAGATGGGTTATTATAAACCACGAAGCCATGATGTTGTTAATATAGAGAAATGTTTTATTCAATATGATGAACATAATGTATTAATGAACAAACTGCGTAGTCTAATCATAGAACTTAACTTATCCATCTATGATGAAAATAACCACTCAGGTGCAATTAGACATATTATGTTCAGAACAAATACCCTAAAAAGTGAAATTATGGTAGGTATTGTAGCGAAAGAGAAGTTTAATAGACTAGATGAATTCGTTGAGAAAATATTTAAATTAGATGATAGAATAGTTAGTATTATGTTAAATATTAATGATAAGAAGACAAATGTAATTTTTGGAGATAAAACTGAAAATCTTTTTGGAAAGGATTATATAACTGACACGTTAGATGGAATAGAATTTAAGATTTCACTTCGTTCATTCTATCAAGTAAATCCAGTTCAAACAGAAGTATTATATAGTAAAGCGTTGGAACTTGCAGAATTAAAAGAAACTGATACGATAATTGATGCTTACTGTGGTATTGGAACTATAAGTCTATTCGCAGCGAAGAAAGTTAAGAAAGTATACGGTATTGAAATAGTAGAAGCGGCTGTTTTAGATGCTCGCGAAAATGCGAAAAATAATAATATAACTAATGCAGAGTTTTTACTAGGTAAAAGTGAAGATGTAATTAAAAAATTAATCTCACAAAATGTGAAATTAGATGCAGTTATCGTTGATCCTCCACGTAAAGGGTGTGAAGAAAGTTTTCTACGTGACCTTGCAGCTATGGATATAGAAAAAATAGTCTATGTTAGTTGTAATCCAGCAACATTAGCTAGAGATATGGAAATTATGAGAACACTAGGTTATAAACTAGGTGCAGTGCAGCCTGTAGATATGTTCCCAGGAACGTATCATGTAGAAGCAGTAACACTTCTTGAACGAAATAATTAGAGAAGTAGAAGAATATTTTATAATCTCGGATAGTGCTCGTAGAATGAGGAGAGAAACCTTTGATATGAAAAGAAAGCTTGAACCTCCGAGTGTGTTGTATTGATATCAAGGATTAGGAACTGATAGCTGTTTAAGCCCAGTAATACCGAAATTTCTGGACAATCGAACTAATTTATTAAAGGGGAGGATAAACGCTATTCGATAACTTATTCAAAGAAAAAAAGGCTAAAAAGTGTGAGAGTTGAGTTGTTGAATTAGATATTGTTGTTATTCCGAGATGGAGAAGTAGAGCGTATAACCGTGTGTATGATAAGTTTTGTATCATAGATATAGACTATATAATGCACGTATCATATAATTGGACATCAACAGCTAATGATAGTGAAGAGATCTTAGCTACTGCACTTAATCATGAACTTGTAGCAAAGTTTGCAAAGAGTTTATGAAATTATATAATGGGATTTATTTTAAACAATGACAAATTAGTGTTACGGGGGGACAATAATGCTGGAAAAAACACTAGAAACTTCATCAGGAGTGATTCATTATTGGATAAATGAAATTAATAAACAATCAAGAATCGCTCTTATATTTTTGCCAGGACTTACGGCTGATCATAGATTGTTTGACAAACAGATAGAATATTTTAAGGATAAGTTCAGAGTATTGGTTTGGGATGCACCTGGACATGCTTCATCATATCCTTTTGACCTCGATTTTGATCTGTTTGATGAAGCAAAATGGTTGTATGAAATATTAATAAAAGAAGGAATTGATCAACCAATCTTAATCGGACAATCAATGGGAGGTTATCTAGGCCAGATTTATGCAGAATTATTTTCTGAAAAACTAAATGGTATTGTTACTATTGATTCAGCTCCTCTTCAAAGGCGGTATTATACTGTAATAGAACTATGGTTATTAAAAAAAGTAGAAGTAATATATAGAATTTATCCATGGAAAGTACTTTTGAGACTGGGACCGAAAGGCGTATCAACAACTGAATACGGAAGAAAATTAATGTTGGATATGATGATGGTTTATGATGGGAACAAAAAAAGATATTCTCATCTAGTAGGACATGGATATAAAATCTTGGCAAAAGCAGTAGAAAAAAATCTGACTTATGAAATAAAATGTCCACACATGGTGATATGCGGTAAAGAAGATCGAGCAGGTTCCTGTATCCGATATTTAAAATTATATGAGAAAAAATCTGGGAATCCTGTTGAGTGGATTGATAATGCTGGTCATAATTCCAACACAGATAGACCAGATGCTGTAAATAAATTGATTCATGAATTTGTGAAGAAGTGCGACATATAAATACTAGATTGTCGAGGTAATACCGTTTAACGATAACCTTATTCTATCGTTAAACGGTTTATAGACATGTTTCCATCTATCAAGTGAATTCAGTTCAAACAGCCGTATTATATAGTAAAGCGTTGGAACTTGCAGAATTAAAAGAAACTGATACGATAATTGATGCTTACTGTGGTATTGGAACAATCAGTCTATTCGCAGCGAAAAAAGTTAAGAAAGTATACGGTATTGAAATAGTAGAAGCGGCTGTTTTAGATACTCGCGAAAATGCGAAAAATAATAATATAACTAATATAGAGTTTTTACTAGGTAAAAGTGAAGATGTAATTAAAAAATTAATATCACAAGATGTAAAATTAGATGCAGTTATTGTTGATCCACCACGTAAAGGATGTGAAGAAAGTTTCCTACGTGATCTTGCAGCTATGAATATAGAAAAAATAGTCTATGTTAGTTGTAATCCAGCAACATTAGCTAGAGATATGGAAATTATGAGAGGTCTAGGTTATAAACTAGGTGCAGTGCAACCTGTAGATATGTTCCCAGGAACGTACCATGTTGAGTGTGTAAGTTTGTTAGAGAAACGTTCCTAATAGCTATGAATAAATTATTGAAATGCTTCTTTTACTACCAATATTTTCTGTTCTGAATGTAGTTCAGCATAAGGAATTGAGGTAGATTTATAAGAGACTGTGACAGGGAAGTTATAGTCTTTTTGAGGTTTTAATGGTATAATGAGATTATAAATTTGTATAATGTTTAAATTATCTGGAGGACGCATAATGTTGAATTTAGTAAAAGGTCATCGAGTTAGCTTAGTAGAAAACCTGTTTGAGTCATTTACAAAGTTAACTGAGCATTATTTGATGGCAAATGTACACGCAGAAAAAATATTAGAGGTTTTTCAACACTTTATTGCGATTCATGACGAGCCCTTGTTTTTTATTTTGGAATTGCCTGTTAGTATTGATAGAGAAAAAGAGATAGCAGAGAATATTATCAACGAATTACATAAGGATGTTTATTATATTGATAATTGTTCAAGAGAGGAATGCCTTGTACTGTTGATTAGATACGGTGATTTGCTTGTTAATGATGGACTAAGTAAGTTTGGATTTGGTGGACACAAAAGTCATGATGAAATTATGCTTGATAGCTATAATGTTGTGACAATTTATAGTAAAGAATTATCGAAATTTAATGACTTTTTTGAACCTCATAATATTCAATTTGTAGAAGAACT
>CAURVX010000055.1:0-8786 GCA_963528605.1 uncultured Gemella sp. | reverse complement strand
TCTACTAATTCAGCATCTGCAATATCACCAACAACTAACTCAAATCTATCCTCTGGAAGTTCAGCAAGATTCGCTCTATTCCCCGCATAAGTCAATTTATCCAGAACAGTCACATGGACATCTGGATGATTATTTATAACATAATGTACAAAGTTAGAAGCGATAAAACCAGCCCCACCTGTTACTATAATAGTCTTCATCTTTTTTACCTTTTCAAAAATATTTAACACAAGATTACTGCTACTTTCTAAAGTAATCTATTCTTCTTTTAACCTTCCCCATACTCAAATTCATTGATCTTTTCGAATTCTTTGAATGTAAGAAGGTTTCTATCCTTATCTGAAATAATCGCTTTAGATAAATCAATCTGCCAATCAATTCCAAGCTCTTTATCATCAAATATTATACCCGCATCTGCTTGCGCATTGTAATAATTATCACACTTATACATGAAGTTAACATTAGGTGTTAATGTCATAAAACCATGCGCAAAACCTCTAGGAACTAAAAGTTGTCTTCTGTTGTGTTCTGAACCCATAAATTCTTATTTAAATCTTTTAAAATTTTGAGATTTGAGGATAGCATTTTATTCACTTCAGTTTTCAAACTTATCAAATCTATAAAATTCATTTTTAAAATATTAAATAATCATTTATATATGAATTAGTTACGCTTAATTTCTTCAATAATAGAATATAAAGTATTAACCATATTGTACTTTTCTAGATGTTGTTCAGTATCATTCAATTTATACACATGTACTTTCCCTATTTTTGATGAAACGAGAATATTTTTTTCTTTTAAACTATTTAAATATTTAATTGTTGTCGTTTTCGAGATTTTTAATTCTTTTTCTATCTCTGCTCTACTACAAAATTTATTTCGTATAATCAGTTCAATAATTCCTTTTTCAACTTCATTAGATATATTTAAGTTTTCTATAATTGACGTGTCCCATATAGTAAGTTCAAAAGAATCTATTTCTGCTTTAACTTCCGGTTTTTTTAATTGATATTCTTTAACAGCATTCATGATTTTTGGAACCCCGGTCCCTGCTTTTTCACATATGTTGATTAACCTGAAAATTTCTTGTATATAATGATTTCTTGGCGTAGAATGAGCGCCTGTAAAATAATCTTCTTTACTAATTCTCAAGCTTCCTCCATTTATAAATATCATTCTATCTGGATATCTAATAATAAAAACCCCTTTATGATTTAAAAAATCGCAGTGAATTATAGAGTTAGCTAATGCTTCTCTTATTGCTATTATCAATTTAGAATTACTTTCTCTAGTCAAATAATCTGCTGAAATTTTCGAATTATCGGAAATAGTTAATTTGAGTTTCTCAAATGCCGAGAACATGAAATTAAACAAGTTATCCTCTCCCCAATACCCATCGTATATTAGTCTATCAGAATAAGAGGAATTTTCAATATTACTAGATTTTCTAATGTATTCTACATTATAGTGGGGTAAATATTCTTTTATTGATTCATGTTTCCCAAATACTAAAAGTCCTGCTAATGTTAAATATTCCCCATTATTTTTTCTATTTTTCTGTATAACATTTATTTTTTTTAAAAAGTCTATTGTGGTTAAATTGTTGAATGGATGATCAGGATTATTTCTCATTAGAATATCTTTATACTTTTGAATAGATAGGTTATCTAAATCATCAATAGTATATCCATCTAATAATTTATTATCATAACTATCTCGAGAGGCATCTCTTGTCATAGATTGTACAATTTCTTCAGTTGCTAAATAATCTCCTTCTCCTTGTCTAATATAGGTCTTATTAGGATTATCTTTTAAATATATTGGTTTGTTTTTATAATTCTCAGGAGCGACATGGATAACAATAATAGATTTATCTTGAATTTGGACAGAATAAACATCATCATTACTTAATACATTCCTACTAATCTCTCTTGGATTGTTCATATGATTAAATAATTCTTTTATTTGTTTTTGAGGATTTACAACACCAGAAATGATATTCTTTTCTTTTTCACTAACACCTAAAATAATTATTCCTCCATCTGTATTTGCAAACGCACTTATTGTCTCTAGAGCATTTATTGGAAACTTATTTTCGGATTCTTTAAACTCTAAATTTTGATTTTCTCCTAATTCTAAATATTTTTTTATATTTTTTTCACTAATCATAAATACCCGTCCTTTCTATTTATTCGTTTATTCGACCGCCTATGGAAAAATAAGCTCACTTTTTGGCTTTATTATAAGCTTTTATCCGACCGCCTATTCGAACGCGCCGTGATTTTTTAGTGCATGGTCCTTTCAAAATTCTTAACAATTAACTATTTATTTTAGTCAACTTTTCTAATCCTATAAACAGCTATAATTATTAAATAGTTAATTGTCTCCAAATAATTTTAAGTAACATTATATATTTGAGCCTACGTATAGCTAAACGCTAAAAACGTAATAAAAAATTGTTGTATAATAAACCCAGAGCTTAGTATATTAAAATTTATTTACACTTTAATTTTAACATTTATAACTAATCTTACTCACCTAAGTTTATTATAACAAACCCAGACTAGATATACAATAATAGTAATTAAGAATAAATATCTTCAAATAATTTACCTGATAAAGTACTAATTTAACTATATTATGTTATTTTATATATTTTAATTTAGACAATATTGAAGAATTTTATTTTTTCATTATTACTTTGAAATACTACTTCATAATTCTATTTATCATTCGATTCTTCAGTTATAAAACTCTATACTACCTAATTTCACTAGACGAGATTTTAAAATTTAACCCACTCCTACAGAATCCTTCTGTTTATTGAAATAACATTAAACTTGATGTATAATACTTATATAAATATTAATAAAGGATAATAATAAAATATAGAATATTGAAAGGAAGTATCAATGTCAAAAAAATCAGTTTTTATAGATAGAAGTGAAATAAGAAATTTAATTCTAAAAATCGGAAATGGACAATGGAAGTCGTTTTATGCAAGTGAATTAATAAGAGTTGGAATTCAACATAGATGTAATATCTCAGCTGATGGTAGAGATGCAATGTTAGATTTCTATTTTAATGAAAATGGAACAACCACAATATCATCTACAGGTAGAAACAAGGATATTTCATTAAAAATTAAAGAAAAGTTGGAAGAATCTTGTGTTTTCAAAAATATTGAAAACGGGAAAACATATTCTTTTAGAAATTTACCAATCGAATGGTCAAAAAATTTAATTGAGTTCCTACAAACTTTAGTTGATAATAGTAGTGGACTTAAAAAACATGAAAAGATGTTAACCCATGATTTATATAAATTTAAAAGTAATCTCGGTGATACATTAGTCGTTAATGTCTACACTAATGGTACAATAACTTTACAAGGAAAACCAGCCTATCTATTTTCAGAAGCAATCTCATTTTTATCATATTACAATGGCGTTTCTGTAGATAATATTGTAGACACAATTAATACTCTACACGAAGTAGACATAAAACCTGATGATGTTCGAAGTGAAATAGAGATCCTCCTACCCTACTCTCATAATAAATTGGATGAAATGATTTTAAAATTATTATCACCATCAATTTCTTTAAGAAAGCTCAATATCCCATTAGAAGACTATTCCTGTTATGCATTTCCAATATTAAGAGCATTAGAAGGATATATAAAGTATTTATTTGGTATAAAAAATATCCAGGTTGGACATAGTTTTCATGGGAAGTTTAAAAATGGAGTTCTTGCAACAGAGATCAATGATTGTATAAATGACAAAAACTTTAAAGACGAAATAGAGAAACTTTATGGTTATTTAATAAATAATAGACATGTTATTTTTCATGCAGAACAAGTTCTAATCGGAACAAAAATCTTAGAGGATAGAAATGAGGCTGATACAATTGTAGATAGTGTACTGGAATTGATTGAAAACTCATGCAAAAAACTTCAACTATAATACTTAAGAAGGGAGTGTCTTATATGGGAAATTATAAGATTTTAAAATTAAATAATGAATCATTCGATTTTCTTATAATTGCGACTTCATGTGACAATCCTTTAAATTACATTCCGGAAATAGCTAATGAGATATCAAAAGAGCAATCCAAATTGTTATTTGACTTGACACTAATAAATGGTACAAATAGCAATAGGTACATATCATGTGATTTCCACCAAAATAAAAATTATTGGCAATCTTGTTATTCAGTAAATGATATCAATGAGCATATAAAAAAACTTTCCCGTGATTACTTCATGAAAAATAATGATATTGTTGAAAAAGGAACTATACCTAAACCTTTAAAATTCCTACTAAAATCAGGATTAATATAGGTCAAAATATGGTAAAATTCTCAACACGGAGAAAATATAAATCAATATCTAAGAATATTTTAACATTTAAATTTTGATTTTTCTAAAAAGGTCTATAATAAATACGGTTAATATCTATTATCAACTATATTTATTATAGACCCTAAAATTAAAGTTATCAAACACATTTCTTATGGTTATAGAACCTTTAGCAACTTCAAAACTAAAATACTCCTTGTATTCGATCTATTTACACTTTCAGAAATCAATAAAATACCTAGATATTCAAAAGAAGACCGTCAAACTGCTCTCACTAAAATGAAAGAAATGAAATTAATATATAAAATAGGAAAAAGCTATACCTCTTGATATAGCATAGTTTCCTCCTAATTTTCAGAATCAACCGAATTTGATAAGGTATCAAATTTTCCTCTTAATTTAGTCAAAGACAAGGACTACACCTTTTAAAAATCCTTAACTAAATAGTTCAAACAGACTCTATAGAATTAAAGTAATTAAATCTATAAAATTAAATATTATAAACTAGTAAATTTGGATTAACATAAAGAAGTTACAGAGTTTTATTCACACTCCCTTAATTATTGTGTCTATTTATGACTATAGTCCACAATAATTAGTTATTTTAAAAACTCTAATCAAATATTTAATTATATTACAGAGTAAAATTAAGTACCACGTAAATTATTAATCTTTTTCAGAGATTTATCACTAGAAATATCCGTTAAGCATCAACTGCTATAATTAAATTTGCATAAAGTTCAACTTTAGAATAACAATATACTTATTCTCATTAAATCTATTTTAATTTATTTGCTGCTGGATCCACTTTATACCAATGTTCTGAATTTCGCTTACATTGAAACGCAGGCACTTTTTTTGTAACCACATGCTTTATTTTTCCATCTGAATATATATCTCTCCATTCTACAGCCTTATTGAAATATTTCATTGTGCCACCACACTTAGGACACTTATCAATATAAATTTTTTCTATTGTAATTTTCCTTCCAAAACCGCTTATTGCATAATTAAAGAATACGGGATATCTAGTTTCTTTTTTTGTAATACTCTTCAAACGCATGACTAGTAAAAAAAATATAAATATTACAGAAAAAATTATGAAGTAGATACTATTACTTGAATCTACTTTGATACTCTTATTAGTTATTAAATTAATTACAGGCTCAAACATTTTATACATTGGGAAAAGTCCTATTAAAGAAATTATAAATTCCACCCATGAAAGCATCGCCATTGTTATCGGACTTCTCCAAACAGGTTCTGGTGTATATGATGCAACCTTATCTTCTTCAGCTTCCTTAGAATAATTATTACCTGCCACAATATTAGTTGGTCCATTAAAAATATTTCCCAAAACATT
The DNA here is from genome assembly GCA_963528605.1 of uncultured Gemella sp. Classification (GTDB taxonomy): domain Bacteria; phylum Bacillota; class Bacilli; order Staphylococcales; family Gemellaceae; genus Gemella. Next base: position 3,063 of record CAURVX010000055.1, on the reverse strand, counting down.
ATTAATATTAGACTTAGAATATTTATCTCTCATATATTTTCTCCTATCATTTAAATATCTTCGAACTATACTTTTTACTCTTTCTTCGAGCCTTTCCATCTTTTCCAATTTCAACATTACTGCGAAGTTCCATTTCTAGTTGAACTGCTTCAAATTGCTCTTTTGACATTATCCTCTCATGAAGTCCCTTATTCAAATACTGGTTTTCAAATCCACCAGAATCTATAATTGCCATGTCACCAGTATATTTTATTTAGTTCTAATTTTATATTTTTATTTTATCATTATAACTTATCCTTCTCAAATATAAGTCTTTTTTTTCTGTGTGTATTTTCTGATGACTTCTAAATTCTCCTTTAACATCATGTCCAAGGCAAGTAAGAATTTTAGTAAGAATAATCCCTAAATAACCTTTTCCACACTCACCTATTATTCTATTGAATTCTAATCTTATTGTACCTTGCTTATAAGATGCACGCTACATCAAAATATATAAAAATAATGGCTTGATAAATGCAAATATCAAATTAGACATGAAAATTTTATTTAATAATACATGCAATTTTCAGCTCGAATTTGTCAAATTTTTTGGAGAATTATTTCCTACCTGTATTTCTTGAGTGATTTTTTCTGCGTTCAGAATTTGACAAAAAACCATAATCTACACAAAATCTTATATCTAAAAGATTATATAAATAATTTTTTATTACTTTCATTACATTTCCTCATCATATATAAGAGTGACTAAATATATAGAATAATCTCATTTTATGAAATACCAACTGCTATATACTAAACTATAACAGTTGGTATTAGAATAGAGTACTTATTCCCTCTTATTTATTCAATTCCTCTCTTACTACATTAAGAGCTCTTACAATTACTACATGCATATCATAATATTTATAGTCTGCAAGACGTCCACAGAAGATAACATCTTTACCTTTTGCTTCTTCTAAATATTTTTGATACATTTCATTATTTTTAGCGTCATTAATTGGATAGTATGGTTCGTCTCCGCGTTTCCAATCTACTGAGTACTCACGCGTAATAACTGTTTTCTCTTGAGTGCCTTTTTCGAAGTGTTTGTGTTCGATAATACGAGTGTAAGGAACTTCACGTTCTGTGTAATTTACTACAGCATTACCTTGGTAATTCTCTTCATCTAATACTTCATGCTCAAAGCGAAGACTTCTATATTCTAATTCTCCGTGTTTATAATCGAAGTATTGATCGATCATCCCTGTAAATACCACTTTTTTCGCACTTGCTTCTAACTCTTCACGGTTCTCAAAGAAATCTACATTTAATTCTACTTCGACACCTGTTAACATATTTTCGATAATAACATTGTATCCACCGATTGGAATACCTTGATATCTATCATTAAAGTAGTTGTTATCGAATGTGAAACGTACTGGAAGACGTTTAATAATAAATGGTGGTAGTTCAGTTGCACTACGTCCCCATTGTTTTTCTGTATAACCTTTAATTAAAGTTTCGTATACATCAGTACCAATAAGCTTAATAGCTTGTTCTTCTAGATTTTTAGGTTCACTATCTTGCAGATGAGCTGTTTGTTCAGCGATTTTCTCTTTAACTTCTGCAGGAGTCTTAGTTCCCCATAATCCATAGAAAGTATTCATATTGAAAGGTAGATTGTATAATTTACCTTTGTAGTTTGCTACTGGTGAGTTAATATAGTTATTAAACTCAGCAAACTGATTCACATAATCCCAAACTTCTTTATTAGAAGTATGGAAAATATGCGCACCGTATTTGTGAACGTTGATTCCTTCAACGTTCTCACAATAGATGTTTCCACCAATATGGTCACGTTTATCTATTACTTTTACTTTTTTTTCTTGTTTTGTTGCTTCATGAGCAAAGATCGCACCTGACAATTTAGCTCCTACTATAAATAATCACACATAAATTCCTCCCCATTAAAATTCTTTTACTGATTATCTTTTAGACTATTAAAAGCATAAATTATTTTCATAGAAGATAAATCTTACTATTTCTCAACACTATTTAAAAATTTCTCTAACGCTTCTTGCCATGTTGGGATTTCAAATCCTGTTTTCTTAGTTTTTTCTAAATTCATAATTGAGTATTTTGGTCTATTTGCTTTTTGTGGAAAATCCTTAGATTCAATCGGTACTACTTCTACTTCTTCATTTTTTAGAATCTCTTTTGCAAATTCATACCATGAACAACTATTATCATTTGATAAATGATATGTTCCGTATTCTACATTATTTTCTACCGAATAAACCATGAACTCTGCCAATGTTTTTGTCCATGTTGGTCTTCCGAACTGGTCAGCTACAATTGTTAATCTATCACGATCTTTAGCTAATCTTTGCATTGTATATACAAAGTTATTTCCATATTCTCCGAATACCCATGATGTACGAATTATATAGTATTTTTCTAATAATTCTCGTACTGCATTTTCACCTTCTAATTTTGCTCGACCATATTCATTTTGTGGATTAGTTGCATCTTCTGGTAAATATTCTGTTTCAGAAGTCCCATCAAAAACATAATCAGTGCTAATATACACAAAAGTTGCTCCACATTCTTTTGCTGCTAAAGTAAGATTACGTGTCCCTTCTGCATTTACTTTTTGGTTATCTTCACGTCCAACATCCTCAGCATTATCGACAGCCGTATACGCTGCACAGTGATAGATTACACTAGGATTTAACTCCTTAACATATCTGCTAACTAAATCTTTATCTGTTATGTCTAATTCTTTTGTTGTTGTAGCTACGTAAGAAATATCTCTTGACTCTAAAAGATATCTTAGTTCGCTACCTAGTTGTCCATTACTACCTGTAATTAATATCATTATATTACCTCCTAATAAAAAGGAAGTGACTCAAAATCGTGATTTTGGAGAAATCGATTTTGTCAAGTCACCCCCGCAAAGCTTATGAGCCCTCATATAGATTTTTTAATCTAGGACTATTACTTTCGGGTCAATCCCTTTTTTATTACTGTCCATTTTTAGCATAATTAGCTTCTACTGCTTCTTTTTGTTCTTTCCACCAAGAT
>CAURVX010000054.1:0-9177 GCA_963528605.1 uncultured Gemella sp. | reverse complement strand
AAAAATTACTACCATTCTATAATAGAGAAACAATTGTTAAATATGGTAATTTAGTAGATACTAATAATGATTTATTTACTAAGGAGCTTGTATCTGTAGTTCCAATGAAGGATAAAGAAGTAATCACAGATATTAATAAAAATAAAGGTAGCATTAATAAATTGTTACTTCATTATTCAGATAATACTTCTCAAACATACACTATAAAATATCTACAAGATTTCTCTAAAGTAGCAGAATATGAAATAACTAATACAAAACTAATGTATACACCGAATACATTACTACATGATTATAATAATATTGTAAATTCTGTTTTAAATGATCTGAAATCTGTTCAATATGATTCAGATGCTGTTAGAAAAGTATTAGATATTTCAAGTGATATAAAATTAACAGAATTATATCTAGATGAACAATTTACAAAAACAAAAGAAAAAATTAAAGATAGTTTATCAAAACTTCTTTCTGCTGATGCGGCAATAGCTGAAAATAATAATTCTATAATAGATAATTATGTAATAGAAAAAATTAAGAATAATAAAGAGGCGTTACTTTTAGGGTTAACATATCTAGAACGTTGGTATAATTTTAAATATGATAATGTAAGTGCAAAAGATTTAGTATTATATCATTTAGACTTCTTTGGTAAATCTAATAGTTCTGCATTAGATAATGTTATTGAGTTAGGTAAATCTGGATTTAACAATTTATTAGCAAAAAATAATGTAATTACATATAATGTATTATTATCTAAAAATTATGGAACTGAAAGTTTATTTAAAGCATTAGAAGGTTATAGAAAAGTATTCCTACCAAATGTTTCTAATAACGACTGGTTTAAAAAACAATCTAAAGCGTATATTGTTGAAGAAAAATCTACAATCCCTGAAGTAAGTGAAAAGCAATCAAAAGCAGGTACTCCGTATTCTATAGGAGTATATGATAGATTAACTAGTCCTTCATGGAAATATCAAAGTATGGTCTTACCATTATTAACTTTACCAGAAGAAAAAATGATATTTATGATTGCGAATATTTCAACAATAGGATTTGGTGCTTATGATAGATATAGAAGTTCTGAATATCCTAAGGGCGAAAAATTAAATAGATTTGTTGAAGAGAATGCACAAGCAGCGGCTAAACGCTTTAGAGATCATTATGATTATTGGTATAAAATTCTAGATAAAGAAAATAAAGAAAAATTATTTAGAAGTGTCCTAGTTTATGATGCATTCAGATTTGGTAATGATACAAATAAAGAGACACAAGAAGCGAATTTTGAAACTAATAATCCGGTTATAAAAAACTTCTTTGGACCTGCTGGAAATAATGTTGTTCATAATAAACATGGTGCATATGCAACAGGTGATGCATTCTACTATATGGCTTATCGTATGCTGGATAAATCTGGTGCAGTAACATATACTCATGAAATGACACATAACTCTGATAAAGAAATCTATCTTGGAGGATATGGAAGAAGAAGCGGATTAGGGCCTGAGTTTTATGCAAAAGGATTACTACAAGCTCCTGACCATTCATATGACCCAACAATAACAATTAACTCTGTGTTGAAATATGATGATTCGGAAAATTCAACAAGACTTCAAATAGCGGATCCAACTCAAAGATTCACTAATGCAGAAGACTTACATAATTATATGCATAATATGTTTGATTTAATATATACTCTTGAAATATTAGAAGGTCGTGCTGTAGCTAAATTAGGTTATAATGAGAAAAATGATCTATTAAGAAAAATTGAGAATATATATAAGAAAGATCCAGATGGTAATTCTGTTTATGCAACAAATGCTGTTCGTAGATTAACTTCTGATGAAATTAATAATTTAACTTCATTCGATAAATTAATTGAAAATGATGTTATTACAAGAAGAGGATATATAGACCAAGGTGAGTATGAAAGAAATGGATACCACACAATTAATCTATTCTCACCAATCTATTCTGCTTTAAGTAGTAAAATAGGAACTCCGGGTGACTTAATGGGACGCCGTATGGCATTTGAACTATTAGCAGCTAAGGGGTATAAAGAAGGTATGGTACCTTACATTTCTAATCAATATGAAAAAGAAGCAAAAGATAGAGGAAGTAAGATTAAATCTTATGGTAAAGAAATAGGCTTAGTTACTGATGACTTAGTGCTTGAGAAAGTATTTAATAAAAAATATGGTTCTTGGGTTGAATTCAAGAAGGATATGTATAAAGAAAGAGTAGAACAATTCAGTAAATTAAATAGAGTTAGCTTCTTTAATCCTAATGACCCATGGGGACGACAAAAAAATGTAACAGTTACTGGCATAAGTGTACTTGAGAAAATGATTGGTGATGCAGTTAGAGCAGATGCTGATGATTATTCAGCTCAATTATACCCTGATACAAATAGTAGAGTTCTTAAACTTAAGAAAGCTATATTTAAAGCTTATCTAGATCAAACTAAAGATTTTAGAACATCTATATTTGGTGGAAAATAATATAATCTACAATGTAGAGATAAATAAGGATATGTGAGTATAATTCGCATATCCTTATTTACTATAAATTATTGATGAAAATAAATTTTTACTAGAGTATAAGTTATATGAGTTATTTTGAACTATGTTATAATTAATCTATAGATATTAAAGGAGAATTCGATATGATTAAAATAGAAGTATGTGCTAATAGTGTACAAGATTGTTTAGTAGCACAAAATGAAGGTGCAGATAGAATAGAATTGATTAGTGCTAGTTATCTAGGTGGTTTGACTCCAACATTGATAGTATTAGATATGGCAATTGAAAGTGGAGTTGAGATACCTATAATGGCGATGGTAAGACCTAGGGGAGGTGGTTTTTGCTATTCGAAATTAGAAAAAGAACAGATGTTTAGAGAAGCTAAGGAACTGCTAGAACACGGTGCAAAAGGAATAGTATTCGGATTTTTAAATAAAGATAGAAAAATTGACTGGGAAGAGACTGAGAAAATGATAAAACTATGTAAAAGTTTTGAAGCGGAAAGTGTCTTTCATAGAGCGTTTGATTGCTCAGATGAACCAGAATATAATATCCAACGCTTGATTGAATTAGGTTGTACAAGAGTATTAACTAGTGGACTGGGTGCAAATGTTAATAAAGGTGTTGAACTTTTAAAAAAGCTTCAAGAAAAGTTTGGGGATAAAATTGAGATTCTTGCTGGTGCGGGTGTAACTACAGAGAATATTGGATATATTATTAAAGAAACAGGAGTTACTCAAGTTCATGGAACATTTAAAAAATACGGAATTGATCCAACGACAATCGGAGTGGATGTAACTTATAGATATACAGACAAGGGAGACTATGAAGAAGTGAATCCTAAGGAGTTAGCTTTGGCGATAGACATAGTAAAAAAATTAAATAAGGAAATGTATTAAAATGTTTAAAAATGTACATCACATAGCGATTATAGGAACAGATTATATTAAAACAAGGGAGTTTTACGTAGATAAGTTAGGATTTGAGGTTATTAGTGAACATAATCGACCAGAGAAGAATGATATTATTATAAATGTAAAACAAGGGAACCTAGTATTAGAAATATTTATTAAAGAAGATGCTCCGTTAAGACCTAAGATGCCAAGTCCAGAATACAGTGGATTAAGACATTTAGCTTTTAAAGTAGATGATGTAGAAGCGGTTCTTAAAAAATTTGATGAATTAGATATTCCACATGAAGAATTAAGATACGATAACTTCGATAATAAGAAAATGGCATTTTTCTTTGATCCAGATGGATTACCGTTAGAAATACATGAATAAAGAAAAAGAAGAAACTTAGTAATATAAAACTAAGTTTTTTTACAATTATACAAAATAAATTATAAAGTAAGTTGATTTTTCTGATAATATATGTTTAAATATAGAAATGCAACTAAAATATACTTAAAAAAAGGAGAGGAATAATGCAATTTAGAAAAAAAGCCGCTGTATCATTTGTAACAGCTACATTACTACTAACTAATCTGCATGTAATGAATTTTAATAATATAGAAAAGAATTGGGTATATGCTGAAGAGAATGGAAAGTCTGATGCTGTATCTAATACTTCTGCGCATACTTTTAAAGATGAGGATAAAGTTAAAATTATTGTTTCTTTAAAAGAGGGCAAAGTAGATCCTAATTCATTGAAAACTGAAGAAGGAAGAAAAGAACGTGAAAAAAGTACTAAAGAACCACGTGAAAGAGCACTAAAAGAAATTAGAGATAAAGGTGTTGATTATAAAGTTTTATTTGAATATGATACACTTTTAAACGGATTTTCTTTAGAAACTTCGTATGCTGATGCTAAAAAAATTCAGGAGATGGATTTTGTAAACAGTGTTGAAGTGAGTGTTGATTATGAAGTACCCGAAACTACTACAAAAAATGATGAAGATGATACTGCTTTAAAAAATACAGTTATCGATAGTAATAGAATTATTGGTGTTCAAGGACTTTGGGATAAAGGGTATAAAGGACAAGGAAGAGTAGTAGCAGTTTTAGATTCAGGTTTAGATCCTAATCATGATATATTACATCTAACTGATGCTAGTAAAGCTAAATATAAAAATAAAGCTGAACTAGAATCTGTAAGAGAAAAAGCTGGAATTGATTATGGTAAATGGTATAGTGATAAACTGATTTATGCGTTTAACTACTACGATTGGGATAATAACTTAAAAGAGAAAAAAGATAAATCTCACGGTATGCACGTTGTCGGAACTTCAGTAGGTAATCCAACGAAAAAAGCACCAAATAATGAGTATGTAGCAGGAGTTGCTCCAGAATCACAATTAATCTTTATGAGAGTTTTCTCGGATAAAGAAGGTGGAGCAAAAACTAGTACGTTTTTATATGTTAAAGCTATAGAAGATGCTGTTAAACTAGGGGCTGATTCTATTAATATGAGTCTAGGTGCTACTGCAGGTGCAGTAACAGAAGTTGGACAAGGTACTATAGATGCAATTGCACTTGCTAAAAAGGCTGGGGTCAATGTTGTAGTTGCAGCGGGGAATGATAATGTATTTGGAAATGGACAAAGTAAACCAAATGCATCTAATCCAGACTATGGATTAATCGGAACACCATCTGTAACACCTGACTCAATAGCTGTAGCAGCTATAAACAACAGTGTTATGAATACTGAAGTAATGACTGTTGTTGGATTAGAAGGAAATGAAGAGTGGGATAATGGTGAAGCTACAATTAGACCATTTGCTAAAAGATTTGATTCGAAAACTGAGTACTCATACTTTAATGCTGGCTATGGTTTAGAAAATGATTTTAAAAACCAAGATGTAAAAGGTAAAATTGCAGTAATGATGCGTGGAGGTGGAAATACCTTCGCGGATAAAGTAGCAGCTGCTAAAAAAGCAGGAGCAGCTGGTGCTGTTTTATATAACACTAAAGAAGGTGGAGAAGAGTTACTTAATGTTGCATTAAATAATTACGATAGTGATTTTCCTGTAGTGTTTGTTGGATATAAATTCGGTAATTTATTAGCAACTTATCCAGATTATTATAAATTAAAATTTACTGGACATTTCAGTAAGAGACCTCACCCTCAAGCAAATCAACTTGCTGATTTTACTAGTTGGGGAGTGACTGGGGATGGACTATTTAAGCCTGATGTTACGGCACCTGGTGGTGATGTTTATTCATCATTCAATAATGGAACATATGGATTAGATAGTGGTACAAGTATGGCTTCACCACACGTAGCAGGAGCTGTATCACTAATGAGACAAGTATTCCAGGAAAGATATCCTAATCTTCAAGGTGAAGAATTACAGAAATTAATAAAACATCTATTAATGAGTACTGCGGTTCCAAACTATAATAATGAAACAAAAGCATTTACGTCACCTAGACAACAAGGAGCTGGAGTTATTGATGTTTCTAAAGCGGCATTTGGTGATTTATATGTGACTGGTGACAATGATTATGGAAGTATCTCTTTAGGTAATGTCCAAGATTCATTTAAGTTTAATGTAGTACTATATAACTTATCAGATCAACCTAAAGAATTTGTTTACAAGTCTTATTTAAATACTGATGGTGTAGAAAATGGGCTAATAACACTAAAACCAAGACAATTATCAGAAAGTAATGGAGGAGAAACGGTAGTAGTACCTGCAAAAGGAGAAAAATCTGTTACGATTACTGTTGATGCTACACAATTTAGAAATGAATTAGAAGGACAAATGCCAAATGGTTATTATCTTGAAGGATTTGTAAGATTCTTTGATTCTAAAGATACGAATACAGCAGTTGCTGGAATTCCATATGTTGGTTTTAAAGGTGAGTTCCAAAATCTACCAGTAGTTGAAAAACCAATATATGAATTTAAAGGAAATGAAAAACCATTCTATTACTATAAACCTAATACAACAGAGCGTGATGATAAAAATAACTTTACTTCATTAGTTACTGTCGATGTAAATGGTGAAGAAAAGAACATTAAAGTTTTAGGAGAGTATACTGATCCTAAGAGTAAGTCTAATTATTTTGGTAAATTAGCATTTTCACCAAATGGTGATAGACAACACGATGAGATTGGATTTAAAGCAACTTTCTTAAGAAACTATGAGAATCTTAAATTATCAGTTTATGCCAAAGACGATGTTGAACGTAAAAATCCATTATATGAAAATGGTAATGTTTCTGGTAAAAAGAACTTCTTCCATAACAAGTCTACTAATAAAAAAGCCGTGTTAGTTACTGAAACAAACTGGAAGGGACAAGATAAAAATGGAAATCCATTACCAGATGGTGAATATCAATATGTAGTTAGTTATAGTCCTGTTGCAACAGGTGCGAAGATGCAAGAAACAGCATTTAACGTTACAGTTGATAGAGTTGCACCACAAATTGTTGGTACAGGTGGAGTTTATGACGAAAAAACTAGAACATTTAAACCGTATGCAGTTAAAGAAAACGGAAGCGGAGTACTTTATAAAAAGCTAAGTTATAAAGTTACTAAAAAAGGTAAAGATGGAAAAACTGTTGAGAAAGAAGTGGAAGTAGAACCAAATATAGATGGTACATTTACGCTCCCAGAAAAAGTATCTCTTGATAAATTTACTTATGAAGTAAGTGACTTCGCAGGAAATAAAGATAGTGTTGGAATTTCAAAAGTTCAAAATACTGAAAAAGGTACTATAGAAGTTAAATCTACAGCTAAAGATGGAACAGGAGATTATTCTACTAACGTAAGATATGCTATAAAAAATGAAAAAGGTGAGTTAGTTGGAGAAGACTTCACGAAAAATGGTAAGAACCTAACAGCTCTGCCGTATGGTAAATATACTGTGCAAGTAGTTTTAACTGATGAAGCCCTTAAATTAACTAGTCCTAAAGAAGTAGCTTTTGAGATAACTAAAGATGATTCAACTAAAACAGTTGAATTTACATTTGAAGAACAAAAGAGAAATACGACAATAATTAAATTTGATAAAGTTATACCTGCTGGAGCAAAAGTTTTTGTTACAAATGAACAAGGCGAAAAAACAGAATTATCAAGAAGCTTATATAGTGAAAAAGAATTCCAAAAACGCTTAAATAATGGTAAATATATTGTTGAAGTAGTATTACCTGAAGGATATAGATCTTCTGAAAATAATTTTGAACTTGTAGTAAGTAACGGACGTAATACAAAAGAATTACAATTGAGTGTAGCTCAAAAAGTAGCTAGCGTTACAACTGCAGAAGGTGCAGCTATTCCAGCAACTGTCGAGTTTGGAGAAGCTAAACTTTATAATGATTATAAACTTGTAGTTGGAGATGTTGAAAAATCTAGTCAAGAAAGAATACTTAAACAGTTAACTGACAGTAAGATTGATTTAACTAAATATGATGTTGTATTTTATGATATCCATTTAGAAGATAGTAATAATAAAACAGTAGAAGTTGATGGAACTAGAAAGGTTACTCTATCATTAGATAAAATGCCAGCGAAATTTGGACATGAGAAAAAAGATGGAACAATTGAACCGGTTAATGGTCAAGTAGTTGAGGGTAAATTTGTCTTCACAGTAGATGGATTTAGTAATTTTGTAGCTCTTGTAGAGAAAAATGCACCTAAAGAAGAGGTTAAAGTAGACAAGAGTCAATTGAAATTAGCTTCTGATAATTTCAAAGTTACAACTGATAGCGATAAGTATGAATATGCGTCATTAGATGCTAAAGAGGCATACAACAAAGCAATTAATAAAGCTAAACAACTTTTAGAAGATGAGCATGCAACACAAGAAGAAGTGAATAAAGCAGTTGAAGAGCTAAATGCAGCTATTTCTAAACTTGATGGTGTTAAACCAAAAGAGGCAAAAGGTGAACCAGAGAAAGTAGAAGCACCTAAAGAATACACAGGGGTACAAGCTGGAGCGATAGTAGAGCCAGAGAAGGTAGAAGCACCTAAAGAATACACAGGAGTGCAAGCTGGAGCAGTGGTAGAGCCAGAAAGAGTAGAAGCTCTAAAAGAATACACAGGAGTACAAGCAGGTGCAATAGTAGAACCTGAGAAAGTAGAAGCGCCTAAAGACTTTACTGGAAAAATAGAGAAACCAAAAGTAGAAGCACCAAGTGTAGATAAAAAAGAACTTGCGTCTGAGGTTGAGAAAAATGGAGACATAACATCACAAGATAGCTTCAAAGATGCAGATGAAGTAGCTAAGAAAGAATATAAAGATGCTCTTAAAGTAGCTAACTTAGTATTATCAAATGCAAACGCAAAACAAAATGAAGTAAACAATGCATTAGAAACTCTTAAAAAAGCATCAGAAAAAGTAAGTAAAGGGAAATCTAAATTATCAACATTACTTGGCGATGTATTTAAAAAAGATAAGGATAAAGATAAAGCAAGTGTTGGCTTAGCAGATGTAGCTAAAGAACAAGGAATGGTAGCAAACAATTCTCAAGTAAATCTTGGAACTGTAGGGAAATCAAATTCTCTATTAGCTAAGACAGGAACATTAGCTTTACCTACAACTTTTGTAGGACTTGCATTAATTTGTTTAGTATACGTACTAAGAAGAAGAAAAAATACTAAATAATATGTTATAAAATAATTCTCTTTAACAATTGCGTTAAAGGGAATTATTTCGGTTGTATACTAAATCCGGGGCATGGAAAAATTCCAGCCCCGGATTTTAATTTT
>CAURVX010000053.1:0-9370 GCA_963528605.1 uncultured Gemella sp. | reverse complement strand
GAATTACCAAAAGGTGCTGAAATCGTTGAAATCGGAGAAATCCCAACAACAGAAACGGCAGGACAAAAACCAAGTGTTAAAGTTAAAGTTAAATTACCGAATGGAAATATCGTTGAAGTAGAAGTACCAGTTACAGTAACTCCAAAAGTAACTCCAGCTCCAAGAGAAACAGTGAAAACTACTCCGATTATAGTAGAGGTAGGAACTCCAATTACTAAAGAAGATGTTAAGAAACACATTGAATTACCAAAAGGTGCTGAAATCGTTGAAATCGGAGAAATCCCAACAACAGAAATAGCAGGACAAAAACCAAGTGTTAAAGTTAAAGTTAAATTACCGAATGGAGATATCGTTGAAGTAGAAGTACCAGTTACAGTAACTCCAAAAGCAACTCCAACACCACGTCCTGAAAAACCGTCAACACCAGAAGTACCAAAAGCTCCTGTAGTTAAAACAGGTGAAAAAGTATTACCAAACACTGGTATCGCAGATAACAACTCTGCATTAGCAGGTTTAGGATTAGCAATCTTAGGATTAGCTGCTGCGGCAAGAAGACGTAAACAAAAATAAAAAAACTATTATTCAAGTGATATTACTTTGATATAGTTAATAAGCACTCTTGACGAAAGTCAGGAGTGCTTTTTTAGCTTGTATACTAAATTCAGGGCATGGAATATATGGGATTAGTAGAACGATAATTATAAAAAATTATAATTGTAAAATCATATTATGAAAGTTAAATATATAATACATTTATGTTTTATATGATAAACTAGAATAAATTGATTAGAGAGGTGTAATATGCTAAAAATATACTATAAAATGTTTTGTCTTCAGGAAGTAATGGAGCAGATGATAAAATAAAAGAATTAATTAATAATATTATCGGTGGTAATCAAACACCATCGTTTGTTAGTGATATTCTAAACAAAGCATTAGAACAACTAAAACATGGTTCAGGAGCAGCGCTTGTAGCACCGATGATTAATAAAGTATTAGAATCATATTCTAAGGAAAATTCATTAAGTAGTGATATGAGTGAGCTGTTTAATATTACAGTAAATAATGGAAGTGGTCTTAGTGATATTGCGGGTAATATTATTAATACATTAATTAAAAAATAGTTTAAGAAAAAAGAAGCCACGTTTAATGGCTTCTTTTAGTTTATTATTAGCAGCATAACCTATGCTAGCAAGTCTCTCCACCTCAAGATGAACCAGCTCCTGCTGTACAACCATAACAGTGCATACCAGTAACAATTCTACGTACCCCTGTGTGATTATCTACTAGTTGACTAACATGGTTAATTTTACCAGAGATTTTAAGTTTTTCAATATAGTTAAAGTCACAATCATATAAAGATCCATCAGGACCAACAGAAATCATGTTTCTACACATAAGTCCTGGTAATGTTGCAGGATTATATGCTTTATAAAGTTTATTCATATATCCTTCGTATAGATCTTCTCTATGAAGAAATTCAGAGAATCTTCCTATAGGATTGTTTGTTATTGCGAATAGGTTATTAAAGACAATTTCAAAATTGTCATATAGTTTTTTCTTATATGTTTTTTCTAATGCTTCTTGTTTAGGAGGTAAAAAAGCTCCATTTGGATTATAGACTAGGTTTAAGATAAGGTCTTCTTCTTTCCCGTAACCCAGTTCATTTAGTCTTCTTAGTACTTCTATTGATTTAGGAAAAACACCTTTACCGCGTTGTTTAGCGACAACTTTTTCGTTGTAGTAGGGTAATGATGCTACTACTTGAACCTTTAAGTCACGATATAGTTCTGGTATATCTCTATAAGCTGAGACATCTAGGATAATAAGATTTGTTCTTACAATTATAGTTTTAGCGTACTGAGATATTTCTTTTAAAAACCATCTAAAGTTTGGATTCATCTCAGGAGCACCACCTGTAATATCCATTGTTTTATATTTACCAACCTTAAATGCTTCAATTATCTGTTCAAAAGTTTCTCGAACCATATTATTTTTTCTTGTAGGCCCACCATCAACGTGACAGTGACTACATGTAATATTGCATAAACTACCTACATTAATTTGCATAACTTCAGGAAATTCTTCGGTTAATAAATATTGTTTTTCCTCAACTTGATCAAAAAATTTAGGAATATTTAATTCTGTCATAATGATACTAGTTTGTTAATTTATCAGATAATTCTTTACTTTGAAGACCATGTACAAGAGTAATACCAGCTTTCATTGCTGCTGCAACGTGAATAGCTTCTGCGATTTGATCTTGATCGCATCCTTCTTCTAAACAAGTACTAGTATAAGCATCAATACAATAAGGACAAGCTTCAGCATGAGCTACAGCAAGAGCGATAAGTGCCTTCTCGCGAGTTGTTAGTTCACCTTCAGCCATAACATTACCGTAGTAATTCATAAAATTTTTCCAGTAATCGGGTGCGTCTTCACCAAATTTCCCTTCACCAAATTCGATTAGATGTTTCTTTTTAAAATAATCTGCCATATTTATTCTCTCCTTTAAAATTTATATATAATTTTATTATAAGTTAGTTTGTATAAATAATCAATGAAATTGACCGATTTATATAATACATAAAATATGTAAGATTTAACTATAATATAATTCTAAAAAGACTTTAAAATATTATCTTACATCCTTATACATTTTTGCTATTTCTTCAACTGAAATTCCGCGTCGATACATTTTTTGATATTGTTGCATCTGCCACATTGTTTTTCCAGTATGATTTTTATATCTTCTCGTAGATGTTGTGATAGGGGAGTCAATTACTGTAATTTTATAACTTAGTGCACTTAAATCTTCAGAAAGTTTATAATCTTCCATTATAGGCATATCTTTATATCCTCCAACTTTTTCAAATACTTTCTTTGATAGAAATATTGCTTGATCTCCAAAGGCAAGGTTAGTAATACTTGCACGCATATTAGAAACTAGAGAATTTATCCACATAGTAAAGCTACTTGGATAGAATCTAATCTTTAGGCAACCGACTTCAGTAGGGCAGGCAAGTACTTTTTCTATTACATCTTTTTGTAGGACACTATCGCAATGTACAAACCATAGAATATCCCCTCTAGCAATTTTTGCACCATAATTCATCTGATTTGCTCGTCCTTTTTTATCTGATAAATGATATGAATAACCGAAATAAGAAAGTTCATCTAGGATTTCTTTTGTTTTATCTGTAGAACCTCCATCGACAAAAATAACCTCGTGTTCTTTTATATTATGTAAACAATACAGATTATATACAAAATCACGTATTGTTTTTTCTTCGTTATAAATTGGAACAATAATAGTAATCATAAATATACTCCTAAAATATTAGTTAATATAATTATAACATGTAACAAAGTATTTCAAAATGATATTTTCCTTTAAATCCAGTATTGTTAGTTATTTAATAAAAAATTTAAGAAATTACAAAATTTATATTGACAAAGCAACTGTATCTATCATATAATCACAGTAGATACAAGAAAACGTTTTTAATATCTAATTGAATTATACAAATTAATTTTAAAAAGAATTAATAAGGAGGAGTATGATGGATATAAAAATTTCTAATATGTCATCTGTTCCGATTTACCAACAGGTGGCTACACAAATAAAGAGTAGTATTCTTAATGGTGGCTTAAAATGCAATGATCAATTACCTTCTATTAGAAGTTTATCTAAAGAGCTAGAAGTAGGTATAATAACAGTAAAAAAATCATATGAAGTATTATTACAAGAAGAACTCATATATTCTAAAGGAGCGGTAGGATATTTTGTAAATGATATAGATTTAGCTACTGTATTATCTATAAAAAAAGAAGAGTATTTAGTTGAATTAAAGGGAATAATTGATAATGCTATTAATGATGGACTTAATATAGAAGATATTAAGGAAATAGTTGATAAAGTATTGGAGGAAAAAAATTATGATAAAAGTAAATAATTTGCAAATTAATAAAAAATTTTTTCAACTAGGTCCAATAGATTTGGAGTTAGAAGGTGGATATGTCTATGCAATTACAGGTAATAGTGGGAGTGGTAAAACACTATTTCTTCAAACACTATTAGGAGCAATATCATCAGATACCAATGCAATTAGCTATAATAATTTGAACTTTCAACAAAATGCAGTTGAAATTAAAAAACTATATTCTTATGTAGCAGATAAACCATTGTTTTCAGATACTTTACAAGTAAATGAGGTTTTATATAAAATATCTAAATTAGATGAAAGATTTGATTTAGAGAAATGTTTTGAATTTCTAAATAAACAGAAGATTGTTCTGCATAATAAAATTTATGAATTATCCCAAGGGGAGAAAAAAATATTGTTATTTTCAATTGGATATTTTACTATGTCTAGAATATTAGTATTAGATAATCCATTTTCTGGAGTAGGACTAATAGCTAAAAAAGAAATATTAAATCTTCTAAGAGATTATATGGATGAAAATAAAATAATTATTCTTGTAACTGAAGATCCTTTAGTGATAAAGAGTTTAGCAGATTATGTAATTGTTTTAGAAAATGGGAGAATTAATACTAAAGAAGATGTAGTAGAGCTACAAGAAAGATTTAACACTACAGATATAGAAAAAATTTTACTTTCTATTATGAAGGGAGAGAAGTCAAATGTATAAACAAAAATACGATACAAACTTTGGCGCAATTTGGAATTTAATTTCAAATAGAAATTATAAGAAACCTTTATTATATAAGAGTTTATATTTACTATATTATTTTATTACCATCACTGTAGTGCTTGAGTTATTATTTCATAAAACTTATTTGATTTTAGCTGTTATTAGTTCAATAACTATTGTGATAAATGGAAGAAAATACGATGATCCTGAACATCAATTTATTGAATATCTACCGATTTCATTAAAAGATAAAGTAAGATATATTTACTATACAACTTATATAACTTTATTCTTTGGGGGAATAATATCTTTTGTATTAGATTATATTTATCGTAAAGTTAATCCTATTGAATACCTATATGCAATAATAGTAGTTATAGCACTATCAAATTTTGCTGTAATCCAAATGATTAAGACAAAAATAACACTAATATACTTCTTTATATATGATATTATTATTTATCAATTTATAGTAGGAATCTTTCGATTTTCTTTAGTGCCTTTTAGTGGATATATAGGTCCAAAATATGATAATACACAATTTAGTTTAATAAAATTAGCACTATTAATAGTAATCACATTGTTATATTACTTTGTTAGCGTAAATATTTTATTAGCTCATAATAGAGAAAATAAACGAGTAGATAAAAAGTATAAAGGAAAACTTGCTTTAATTCTGTTCCTTTTAATAAGTACAAGTGTCTTAAAAATTTATACATTTGAAGCTAATATGTTCTTTGAAGGAATTAAAGAAGGAACTAAAGATGCGACTATAGTTGAATTAATAAATACTTATAATGAAACCAAGTAAGGTTAAGCAAGCATAAAACGAAAATAAAAGAATATAAGAAAGCTAGTGACTTAGTACAGAAAATAGTGTTAGTCATAGCTTTTTTATGTTGTAGCGAGGTGGAGAGGGTATAAAAAAGAAGACTTGGTTAACCAAATCTTCTTTTTATTAATAATTCTTATTTGAATTCTGCTGTGTTAACACGAACTCCAGGACCCATAGTTGTAGTTACAGCTACAGATTTGAAGTAAGTTCCTTTAGCAGCAGCTGGTTTAGCTTTAGCTAAAGCGTCTTGAACAGCGTTGAAGTTTTCAACTAAGTCTTCAGTTGAGAATGAAACTTTACCGATTGGAGTGTGAACAACACCAGCTTTTTCAGCACGGTATTCAACTTTACCAGCTTTGATTTCATTAACTGCTTTAGTAACGTCCATAGTTACAGTACCAGTTTTAGGGTTTGGCATTAATCCTTTAGGTCCTAATACACGACCGATTTTACCAACTTCTCCCATCATGTCTGGAGTAGCTACGATTACGTCAAAATCAAACCAACCTTGTTGGATTTTAGTGATGTATTCACCTTGTCCTACGTAGTCAGCTCCTGCTGCTTCAGCTTCTGCTGCTTTATCACCTTTAGCAAAAACTAAAACTTTAGCAGTTTTACCAGTTCCTTTAGGAAGAACTACTGCTCCACGTACTTGTTGGTCGTTTTTACGAGTGTCAACTCCTAAACGGAATGCAACTTCTACAGTTGCGTCAAAATTTACTGTGCTTGTTTTTTTAGCTAATTCGATTGCTTCTACTACAGAGTATAGACTAGAAGAATCTACTAATTTAGCTGCTTCAAGATATTTTTTACCTTTTTTTGCCATTATAATTATCCTCCTATTCTCCTACTAAGATACCCATACTTCTTGCAGTACCTTCGATCATACGCATAGCTGCTTCTACAGAAGCTGCGTTTAAGTCAGCCATTTTAAGTTCAGCAATTTCTTGAACTTGAGCTTTTGAAACTGTAGCAACTTTGTCACGGTTAGGTACAGAAGATGCTTTTTCAATTTTAGCTGCTTTTTTAAGTAATACTGGTGCAGGTGGTGTTTTAGTAATGAAAGTAAATGAACGGTCTTCATATACTGAGATTACTACTGGAATGATTAATCCTGCTTGGTCTTGTGTACGAGCATTGAATTCTTTACAGAATCCCATGATATTAACACCAGCTTGACCTAACGCTGGACCAACTGGTGGAGCTGGGTTAGCTTTACCTGCTGGTACTTGTAATTTAACAACTTTTATAACTTTTTTAGCCACGATAATACCTCCTATATATTTTTCGTGATGTGGTCATTTGAACGTCTTTGAATTTTTCGTTCTCCCACTCAATCAAGTTTTGTATTTTTACATACTTGAATATAATATCACACTGGATAAGTAATTGCAAGTATTTTAATAAGTTTTTTTTAAAAAAAATTATTTTTAGTAAAAATAATTCTACTTTTATTGAGTAGATAATAAAATAATACAACTAAGTTGGCTAAAATTCAAGTGGGAAATCAAAATAATTGATAATAAAAGCTATAATTTAAGAAGAAATTTAAAAGCCATATTATATAGAAGAAAAGATTTTCTAAACTCGGATTTTCCCTAAGTGAACTATTGACTTTTTACTATAGGTAGTGTAGAATTGTAATTATGGTATGTGACAATTTATTTGAATTTTAGTTGTCAAATAGTTGTTATATCATAATAAAAATTTTTCAAAATAGAAAGAGGTTGCAAAATGATTTATGGAATAATCAGTGTTGCAGCTTTACTTGTTGGACTTTTATTTGGGTATATTATTTCAAAAAATTCTATTCAAAAAAGATTAGAGTTATCTAAACAGGATGCTGAACATATTATAGGTGAAGCTAGAAAAGAGGCTAGATATATAGTTGAAAAAGAAACTACTATAGCGAGAAAAGATGCTGAAGAGATAATTAACATTGCTAATAAAGAAGCAGAATTTAAAAAACAAGATATTCAAAGACAGGAAGATAGAATCGTTCAAAAAGAATCTTCATTAGAACGTCAAACAGAGCTTTTAAATAAAAAAGACGAATTGTTAAGTTCAAGGGAGATGAAATTGGAAGAAAAATCTCAATTACTTGAAGAAAAAAGTACTGAGGTTAATCAACTTAAGCTTCAACAAGAAACAGAGTTGCAAAGAATTGCAAACTTAACAGAAGAACAAGCTCGTGAAGAGATTATGGCCGCAGTTGAGACTGATATGGCTAAAGACATGGCAATATATATAAGAAATAAAGAACTAGAGGCGAAAAACGTTGCTGATAAACGTGCAAAAGAACTTATTGTTCAATCATTGCAACGTTTTGCTACAGATGTAGTTAGTGAAACTACTGTATCTGTTGTAGATCTCCCAAGTGATGATATGAAAGGTCGTATCATCGGTCGTGAAGGAAGAAACATTCGTACTTTAGAAACATTAACAGGTGTAGATTTAATCATTGATGATACGCCAGAAGCAGTTATCCTTTCTGGATATGATCCAATACGTCGTGAGATTGCAAAAACTGCGATTAAATCACTTATTGATGATGGTCGTATCCATCCTTCGAAAATTGAGGAAGCTGTTGATAAAGCACGCAAGAACATTGATCAAGTTATTCGTGATGCAGGGGAACAAGCTACATTCGACCTTGGAATCCACAATATGCATCCAGATTTAGTAAAAATTGTTGGTAAGTTAAAATATAGAACAAGTTACGGTCAAAACGGACTACAACACTCTATGGAAGTAGCATATATTTCTGGACTTATCGCAGCTGAGCTAGACTTAGATGTTGCAACAGCTCGTCGTGCAGGGTTACTACATGACATCGGTAAAGCACTTGATCATGAGGTTGAAGGTTCACACGTTGAAATTGGTGTAGCTTTAGCACTTAAGTATAAAGAAAATGCGATTGTTGTTAATGCGATTGCTTCGCACCACGGTGATACAGAACCAACAAATCCAATTTCTGTCATTGTTGCCACAGCGGATGCACTTTCTGCATCACGTCCAGGAGCTCGAAGAGAGTCATTAGAGAATTATATTAAACGACTACAGAAACTTGAAGAAATCGCAAATGAGCATAAAGGTGTAGAAAAAACATTTGCTATTCAGGCAGGTCGTGAGATTCGAGTAATCGTAAATCCAGAAGAAGTAGATGATACAAAAACTTACAAAATTGCCAAAGAAGTTAAAAACAAAATCGAAGAAACGATGCAATACCCAGGAAACATCAAAGTTAATGTTATCCGTGAGGTTAGAGCAGTTAAGCTTGCAAGATAGTAAATTAAGCGATTGGATATTTCCGATCGCTTTTTTATATGATTTAAAATGATATTATTTATGAAGTTGCGAAATTTTAAAAGTAAAATTATTAAGTACTAATAATTTTAAGTTTTATTAGTTTATATGTATAACAGTAATAATTATTTTTAGTAAAGTTTTTAGGTGAAACTATAGTTTTTGTATCAATATTTATCTTATTTAGTGATAAGAATAATTCAAATATTAAAAAATATAATATTTATAGAAAACGTTTTATTAGTGATGACTTTATTTATTTCTAGTTTAATAAATAAAAATATATTTGTTAATATAGATAAAAAATATAATATAGTACTTTGTTAAATTATCTATATTTTAATAAAAACTGTATTAAAACAGTATTGAAAAAATATCCTTGTTATTGTATAATCTTTATTATAGATGTAGGATAATTAATATCTATGTAATTATTATAAATTTTTAAGGAGAGTGTTATTATGACAAACACTGTAGAATCTAAAGCATTTTTAGAGCCTCAAGAAGTTTATGAATTAACTATTAAAAAAGGTACTGCTAAAGCAACTGCAGGCCTTAAATATATGTTAAGTT
>CAURVX010000052.1:0-9818 GCA_963528605.1 uncultured Gemella sp. | reverse complement strand
ATATAGCATAGCTTCCTCCTAATTTTTAAAATCAACCGAATTTGACAAAGAACCTAAATAATAAACAAAGAAATCATCTCAAAAAAATGAGATGATTTCTTTTTATAATTTCGGTATTTGAATTTTTTGTCCAGCTACAATATTATTATTACTGATATTATTAGCTTCTTTAATTTTTTCTACACCATTTTGAGAATTAGCTTCTCCATATGCTTTTGATGCTATAGCAAATAACGAATCTCCAGCTTTAATAATATAATCTTGGCCTGCTACAGGAGTTGTACTTACTACTCCTGCAGATTCACTATTTTCTGATTCATTAGTTGAAGTTTCTTTCTTATTAGTATTTTCTTCTGTTACTTTTGAATCATTAGCTTTAGGTATATCTTTATTAC
This sequence comes from uncultured Gemella sp., assembly GCA_963528605.1. Lineage (GTDB taxonomy): Bacteria > Bacillota > Bacilli > Staphylococcales > Gemellaceae > Gemella. The sequence continues at coordinate 9,423 of CAURVX010000052.1, read as the reverse complement.
TTTCAGCTTTTGTCTCCTCTGGAACTTTAGCAGTCTGTTCCGTTGTTTGAACTACCTTATCCTTTGCCTTTCCTCCAAGAGAATTTCCTAGTGCAGTAACGCCCACCAAAATAAGTGGCGCTAGTATTATAAATAATACAACTAGTACTGTATTCTTTATAGTATTTTTTTTCATTATTTCGCCCCTTGAATTACTTTACTTCTTCAAAATAATCGTGGTAATATCCGCCTACTTTTCCACTGTTATCTACTACAAATATATATTCTTCTGTTTCATTCACTACTTCATATTCTTTGCCCACAGTTAGCATATTACTAACAGTGAATTTCTCAGCATCTGTATGTTTAACTATAACTTTTTTCGACATTTTTATTCCTCCTTACTCTTTATTTTTTATTTTATTACAATATAACTATTTTTTCAATTGTTTTTTACTAATTAATAATGAAACTACTACAAAAGTTACTAGAGATATTGATAACGAAATCACCACTGGTTCTATAAATTTAATTACATATACAGTTTTTATAAGTATATAACTTACTAATCCCAAAACTATAGAACTAAGTGCTCCGTATTTTTCAGCTTTTTTCCAATATAATCCTAATAAAATTGGCCACAGGAAAGTAGCTTCTAATCCTCCAAATGCAAATAGATTAACATTTACTATTAGACTAGGTGGTCTCATACTTAGTAACATTATCAATAAAATCACAAGAATATTAACACCATATACAAAGATAGGAACTTTCTTACCTGTAATTTTTTCTTTAATCAATTTACTATTAAATAGTAAATCCTTTATTAATGCAGATGATATTAATAAGAATTGAGCATTTACTGTAGTTATGATTGCTGCCATTGGTGCTGCAAGAACTAATGCTGCTAAATACCAAGGAAGTACTTTTAACGTTATTATTGGAATAACTGAATCATAATCTTTAATATCTGGAAATACTCCTCTTGCCATAACTCCTATTAAATGAACTCCAAACATTACTATAAAGATAACAATAGATCCGACAATAATAGATTGTTTTAAGCTTCGTTTATTTTTATATAACATGGAGTTAATAGCAATTTGCGGAATACCAATAACCCCTACTCCGACTAATACCCAAAATGAACTAACATAACTTGGCGTTAAACTACCATTTGCCCCAAACGGAGTTAGTATTTTTTCATTTATATTAACCAAGTTGGCTGTAATCTGATCAATACCTCCTCCATAATTAATTATAGCAAATAATAAAATTATTGTAGAGAAAATCATTATTAATCCCTGGATCATATCAGTTATTAGTATATTTTTTAATCCACCGAATACTACACAGAATATAATAATTACTGAGATAAGAACAATACCAGTCTTATACTCAATTCCCATAAAGGCTGCCAATAACTTAGCTCCACCAACCCATTGGGCACTCATCGCAGCAATTAAAAATACAATCATAGCAAGTGTTGATATGAAAGCTACTACTTTAGATTCATATCTATTTTTTAAATAATCACTTATTGTTATTGCATTTATTTTTTGTGCTGCAGCTTTAAATTTTTTAGCTAAAACTAATAGTACAAAATAACCCGTTACCACTTGAATTACTGCAAGTAATACCCAACCGTAACCAAGTTTATAAGCAACACCAGGTCCTCCTAAAAACGTAGAAGCAGATCCATAAGTAGACATTAATGTTATGGCTAAGACAATACCACTTACCTTTCTATCTGCTAAGTAATACTTTTCAAAGAAACCACCTTGTTGTTCTGTTTTACTAATACGATTCATAAATAATGGTAATAGTATTATTCCCAAAAATATAGTTACAAAGAGAATTAGAATTCTATAATCTAAATTACTTGTCATTGTTTTCCTCCTCTTTTATTTCATCATTTAGTAAAAGATTTGTTAAGACAATAACTAAGATGATTATCATAACACTAACTACTATAGAACTATAGAAAAACCATTCGGGAAATCCTAACACATACTTATATGATTTGACATTATTTACTTCAAATTTAATGTAAGCAAAGTAATACCATAGAGCAAAATGTACAATTGCTAAGCAAAGTGCAACTATCCCCTCTTTATTTTTAAATTTATTCATTTGTCTTTCCTAATACCCTCATTAAAATATTATAGATATTTTCATAGTAGACTTTCATAAAATCAACTATGATACTTCCTAGTAATAATCCCGCTGTTACGTCACTAATAAAGTGTGCACCTAGAATCATTCTTGAAATTGGCACTGCAATAATTGCAAAAGTAGCAATTATAGTTAGTATTTCTTTTTTATTAATTACAAATAGTAATGCTAAGAAAAATAATGCTACAAAAGTAGAGTGACCACTAGGAAAACTAAATCCATCGTGAAGTTCTGGTAATGGTCTAACTCTTTGAATACTGTACTTAAATGCTGATAAGAAGAATCCTCCGAAACCTGCACTAAAGAATATAAATACAGCTTTCTTGAACTCTTTTATCCAAACTAAAAATCCTGTTAATAAGATCATTATTAGTAATAATAACTTATCATTAAAAACAAGTGATATTATTTTAGCTGTTTGCGCCAAAGCTTTTATTTCAAGTAAATCAGCAATTATTCTATCAAAGTCATTATTTGGAAATTTTATTGCTACAATCGCTAACGCTATAAAAATTAATATCTTCACATACGTAAGTACGCTTAATCTCTTCATCCTAATTTTCACCTCCTACTTTATCCAAAATCTTATTATAAAAATCATTTACATCATTTATAACACGTTTTTCATTTTTATAAACTTGCATAGAATGTTTATAATCTTCTAAATTATTATAAAATTCATCAATTTGAGAAATAGGAAGTGTTGCGAAGTCCTCTTCTACAACCACTTTTGCAAATTCATTTTTTTCGAAGAATCTAGCATTTTCAATTTGATCTCCTCTACTTTGATTAGTTCCAAGTGGAACAAGAATCGGAGGCAATTCTAATGCTAAAAATTCATATATTGAATTTGCACCTGCTCTTGAAATAACAAAATCTGTAATTTTTAGTACATCAAACAATTCTTTTGAAAGAAATTCAAATTGTTTATACCCTTCTTTATCTATATTGTTATTTAATAACCCTTTTCCAACTAAGTGAACGATTTGATATTTTTCAGTAAGTTGATCGATATTATCCCAAATATAATCGTTTAAAATTTTTGATCCTAAAGATCCACCCATTACTAATAACACAGGTCTATCTTCATTAAACCCTGTTAATTCATAAGCTTTTTGTCTATCCCCTGTATATATATCCTCTCTTACAATAGCACCAATTAAACTAGCCTTATTTTTCGGTAAAAACCTCTGCGTATCTTCAAAAGTTGTGAAGATATGATTGCAGAACTTAATATTAATTTTATTAGCAAGTCCTGGTGTAAGATCTGATTCATGTAGGACTACTGGAATCCCTAATAACTTGGCTGCCACACAAACCGGAACACTAACAAATCCACCTTTTGAAAAAACAAAATTTGGTCTCTCTTTTTTTAATATTAATAAAGAATCTACAATTCCTTTCATTACTTTGAATGGATCTATAAAATTTTCCCAAGAAAAATATCTTCTTAATTTACCTGAACTTATTTTGTAATATTTTACTTCTGGAATCTTTCCTATCATCTCATTTTCTATACCGGTTTTGCTCCCAATATAAGAAATCTCATATCCATTTTTCTTGAATTCTGGAATCAAAGCCACATTTACAGATACATGGCCTGCCGAACCGCCTCCAGTAAATAGGATTTTTTTCACCTTTATCCTCTCTCTTTCATCTTTTTTTCCAAACGCTCTTCTACATTTTTAGGAACAAACTTAGATAAATCTGCTCCGAAACCTGAAACACCTTTAACAATACTAGAACTAATAAATGAATATTGTTTATTAGCCATCATATAAAACGTCTCAATTCCTTCATCCAAAGCTTTGTTCATGAATGTTAATTGCATCTCATATTCAAAGTCAGATACGGCTCTTAGACCTCTAACTATAACACTTGAGCCAACCTTCTTTGCATAGTTTACTAATAAGCCTGAGAATGCATCCACTCTCACATTTGGAATATCTTTTATTGTTTCTTCAATCATCTCCACTCTTTCATCAAGTGAAAATAAATATTTCTTGTCAGGATTTACCAAGATAGCTACTATAATCTCATCAAATAACTCAGAACTTCGTTTTATAATATCTATATGTCCATAAGTAATAGGATCAAAACTACCTGGTACAATCGCTATTTTTCGTTTCATTTTTATTTCTCCATATATTCAAAGATTACTATATCTGTTATTCCATACTGTTTTTTTTTTATAACTTCAAGTTTTTCATCAGTAATATTGATTTCTTCTGTATTACTCTTTTCACAAATTACTAATGCTTTATCATTACATAGATTATTATCTAAAATACACTGTAATGCTTCATCTATTAAACCTTTATCGTACGGTGGATCTAGAAAAATAATATCAAATTTCTCTTCTTTTTTCCTGAAAATTTTCAATGCTCTTTTGAAATCATTTCTATATAAAGAATAATCTGTAGCATTTATTCTACATTTTTCAATATTACTTTTAATGATTTTTATTGCATTATTACTTCCATCAATAAAAGTTGAATGCTTAGCACCACGACTTAACGCTTCTATTCCTAAGCCACCTGTCCCGCCAAAAAGGTCTAATACTTTACAATCATAGCAATCTATCATATTGAATAAATTTTCTTTAATTTTATCCGTTGTCGGTCTTGTATTCATACCTTCAACAGCATTTAATTTTATAGATCTGTATTTTCCTGCTATAACTCTCATGTTTCCTCGCAATAAATATCTAATATACTGTATTTATTATTGATATCTTTAAAATAAGGGAGAATATAGCTTTCGCTTCCCCCTTATTTTAATATTTTTATTTTGTTTGTAAATCTTTATCTAAATGCTCAAAACTTAAATGTAAATCTGACATTCCAGATAATTCGATTTTCTTAACGAATTTCTTTTTCTTAAGATCTGCAACAATACTTTCTATTCTAGTTTCATCAACATAGATGCATGCATATCTTCCTCTTTTAGAATAAGAAATAAAGTTCCCATATTTTTCTAATTTATTTAAGTCTTTAAAACTTTTAAAATAGACATATATTCCACGTCTTTCTTTTTCAAATAACTCCATAAAATTCTCCTAAAAATGAGCTGCTGCGTCTACTCGACCTTTCTCATCAATTTTAATTACTTTAACTTTCAGAGTGTCTCCAATTTTTACAACATCTTCAACTTTATTTACTCTTTCTTCAGCTAATTTAGAAATGTGAACTAGAGCATCAACACCTGGGAATAATTCAACGAAAGCACCGAATTTTTCAATACGTTTAACTTCAGCTAGATAGATTTCACCAACTTCTGCTTCACGAGTAATATTTTCGATAATTTCAATTGCTTTATTAATTCCTTCAATTTCAGGTGAAGAAATAAATACATCACCATTTTGTTCGATATCAATTTTAACACCAGTTTTTTCAATGATTTCATTGATAACTTTACCACCTGAACCAATAACATCTTTAATTTTTTCAGGTTTAATTTTAATAATTTTAATTTTCGGAGCAAATGTAGAAACTTCTTGGCGTGGTTCAGCGATAATGCTATTCATGTGATCTAGAATTTGTAATCTACCTACGCGTGCTTGTTCTAATGATTCTTTTAAGATTTGCTCACTTAAACCATCAATTTTGATATCCATTTGAAGCGCAGTAATACCTTCAGCAGTTCCAGCTACTTTAAAGTCCATATCCCCAAGGTGATCTTCCATACCTTGAATATCAGTTAAAATAGTGTAGTGTTCATCTTTTTTAACTAATCCCATTGCAATACCAGCTACCTGAGCTTTAATCGGAACCCCAGCTGCCATAAGAGCCATAGATCCAGAGCAAATTGTAGCCTGAGAACTTGAACCGTTAGATTCTAAGATTTCTGATACGATACGAATTGTATATGGGAAATCTTCTTTTGAAGGGATAACCTGAGCTAATGCACGTTCCCCTAAAGCACCGTGACCAATTTCACGACGTCCTGGAGCACGGCTGAATCCTACTTCACCAACTGAAAATGCTGGGAAGTTATAGTGTAACATAAATCTCTTGTTTTCTTCTTGAGTTAGGTCATCAATGATTTGTTCATCTGATAAGTTACCTAATGTTACAACACCTAGAGACTGAGTTTGACCACGAGTAAATAATGCAGAACCGTGTGTTCTTGGTAATACATCCACTCTAGATGCTAAAGGTCTAATTTCTGTTAATGCACGCCCATCAGGTCTAACTTTATCTTCAGTGATTTCACGACGAACCTCATCTTTTACGATTTTATCTAATGATAATTTTGCTTCTTTAACGATATCTAACTCATCTTCAGCTGTTGCACGTTCTTCGAATGCTTCAAGAACTTTTTCTTTAACAGCAGAAATAGCTTCGTCACGTGCTTGTTTATCTTTAATAGCAATTGCTTCTTTCATTTGAGATAATGCCATTAATAGTACTTCATTGTAAATAGTCTCATCAATAACTTTTAACTCAACAGCCATTTTTTCTTGACCAATTTCGTTAACGATTTGTTGTTGGAATTCGATTAAACGTTTGATTTCTTCATGTCCAAACATTATAGCATTTAACATAATTTCTTCAGATACTTCTTTAGCTCCTGCTTCAACCATGTTAATCGCGTCACTTGTTCCAGCTACTTTTAAATCAACTGTAGAACGTTCCATTTGTTCAACCGTTGGGTTAATTACATATTCTCCATCTACATATCCAACTGTTACTCCAGCGATAGGTCCTTTAAATGGAATGTTTGATACTGATAGTGAAAGTGAACTTCCTAGCATTGCTGCCATTACTGGATCACAATCATACTCTACCGATAATACAGTAGAAATAACTTGTACTTCATTTCTAAATCCATCTTCAAATAATGGTCTAATCGGTCTATCGATTAAACGTGCAGCAAGCGTCGCTTCTGTTCCTGGACGACCTTCTCTACGTAAAAATCCTCCTGGAATTTTCCCTACTGCATACATTTTTTCTTCATAGTTAACTGTTAACGGGAAGAAATCAACATCTTTTGCTTCTTTTGAAGCAACAGCTGTCGTTAGTACAACAGTATCTCCGTATTTTACTACTACTGCTGCGTTAGCTTGGCGAGCCATTTCGCCTAGTTCAACTGTTAATGTTTTTCCAGCCCATTGTGTTGTATAAACTTTTTTATCTTGAAACATGTTTATTTCCTTTCAATATTTTCTTAAACTTTATATAAATCGACTACCTTATTATATCACGAATGCTAGTATTTACAAAGAAAAAAACGAAGACATAGTAGAAATAACTTTGATTTCTCTATATTTTCGTTTATTAATTTCTAAACTAATTGTAATTGATATAGTTTATATAAAACTAATATTATTAACAACATAATAACAAATAATATAATATATATTTTTTGTTTATTTGACATAATTATAAATGACCTTGAATCTCTTTTTCTAGAATATTTCTAGTGTGTTCACAAACACGAGTAAAGTGTTGGATTAAATCCATAAACACTACTCCCGCTGGAATTTCACAAACTCCATCTTTCATACGTTGAGTATGTTGTTTACGTGAATTTTTCTCAAGAGCATAAATATTTTCACATGCAGCTAAAGCTGCTCCAGCTAACGCTATGTTGTTTTCTTCTAGTGATTTTATAGTTTTTAAAATTATATCATTACAAAGATCATACATTTCTTGAACTTCTGCTTTTGCTGTATCAGAAAATTTTATTTTTTTTCTAATTTGATAATCTACTGATAGTACGATATCTCTAGCATGGTCTCCGATTCTTTCTATATCACGAGTTCCATCTAATAACGTTGAAGCAATTAAACCTTCTTTTGGACTTAATTTTTCTCTAAATAATAGAGTTAAATAGTCAGTCATTTGCTCATCAAAATTATTAATTGCATCTTCATAAGTTTCACCTTTTTCTCGTAATTGTTCATCACGATTCATAAAGTACTCTACTGAGTTACGTAAGCTTTTTTTAGATAAAATTAACATTTCAACAAATTCTTTTTGCACTTGTCCTAATGCAACCGCAGGTGCACTTGTTACTAGTGACTTATCAAGATATTGTGTACTGTATTTGATTTGCTCATCTTCACCTGGAATAATTTTTGTCACAATAACTACTAATAGACTAATGAATGGGAATTGTAATATTGTGTTTAAAATATTAAATGTACCATGTGCAGATGCGATAGTCATTTTCGGTTCTAAAGCTAGTGTTGTTTCTAAATATTGAATAAAAGCTTCATAAGGTACTAACGCTATTAAACAGATAATAGTACCGATAACGTTAAATAATACGTGAGATGCTGCTACACGTTTTGCAGCAATATTACTTCCAACCATAGCTAGCACAGCAGTTGTAATAGCTGTCCCAATATTATCTCCAAATATAACTGGTAATGCTCCGTGTAGGTTTAGAGCAGCATCAGCATATAAGTTTTGTAATATAGCGATAGTCGCAGCTGAAGATTGGATTAAAACAGTTAAAAATGTACCTACTCCTACCCCTACTACCGCACTATCATTTATGTGCATTAAAATATTTTGAAACCACGGCATATCTCTCATCGGTCCCATAGCTGTTGACATCATTTTAAGAGCATAGAAAATACCCCCAAAACCAAATATAACACGACCTATATTATTTACTAATTTAGCACGAGTAAAAAATAAAAACGCTGCTCCTAAGAATATTAAAGGAAGTGAATATTTAGAAATGTTAAAACCAATAATAAACGATGTTAATGTTGTTCCGATATTGGATCCCATAACAATAGCGATTGCTTGTTTCGTTTTTAATAAACCAGCCCCTACTAAACTAACTGTTATTACAATTGTTCCTGTACTTGACTGAATAAGTATCGTAACTATAATCCCAGCCAAAACAGCCATAAGTGGTTTCGCTGTATATTTATCTAAAACATATCGCATTTTCTCCCCGGCTATTAATTGAAGTCCGTCACCCATGTATTTGATACTGAATAGGAATAATCCCAGACCTCCTAAAAATGAAAATATAATTTCTTGCCAAAGTGCTGACACTTTTTTGTCCTCCTAGTATATGTTACGTGCATCTTTTAACACATAAATAAATTTTACCATATATATTTTAAAAGCACAACAGAAATCTAAAACTAGAAATATTAAAATGTTATTACAATTGTTTACATAAATTACCTACAAATTGCACATATGACACCAATATTTTTGTAAAATAAAAAAGGCATCTACATAAAGTAAATACCTCTTTTTATTATGCTTATTAAGCTTGTGGATAAACAGAAACTTTTTT
>CAURVX010000051.1:0-10026 GCA_963528605.1 uncultured Gemella sp. | reverse complement strand
GTCTTAGCGACACTATCTTCTGCGTTTGGTACTGTTCCATTGTCTACCGTTTGTGGAAGCGGAGTTGGGTTGTTTTTCTCACTCATAGAATAAACAGTTATCTTCATTGCCTTTTCGCTAACATTTCCTGCATTATCTTCTGCTCGAATTGTTAATGTATATTCTTTTCTATGTGTATTTGGTGATAGTTTTTCTACTTCTTGTTTCCCTGCTTTGAATTTAATAGAATTTGTAGTTTTATCATATTCTAAGTAATCAGGTAAGCCTGTTACAGTTATCGTTTTTAATCCGCTTCCTCTAGCATTATCTTCTGCTCTTACTTCCATCGGTGGTAAAGTTTTATCTAATGCTGTCATTTCCCAGTTTGTATTTTCTGATGGCGCTGTAATAGTTGGTTTCATTACGTCCTTAACTTTCAATGGAATTGTAACGTCTTTCACCGTTCCGTCTTTGAAAGTTACAGTTGCACTAATAATTTGGTCTCCATAGTTAGCTGTACTAATTGTTGATTTAGGTACTACTGTTGAAATTTTCTCAGTTCCATTAACGTTCCCTACTTTTGAAGTTGCCGACACTACTGTTTTTAATCTATCATTAAATACCTGATCATTTTGATTAACTACGATTTCAGTTGTTGCAAGATTATATTCATCGTTAAGTGCACGAACATTTACCGTTACATTCACTGTATCTTTTGAGCCATCAGGATATGTTACAGTTACTACTCCTGCTTTTTCTCCATGTCCTGTTGTTGTACTTGGAGTTGTAGCCCATGTATAGGTTGTTCCCGCAGGTAATTCATTTTTATTAATACTTGTTCCTGCATCTGGTATAGCACCATAACTCACTGTTTGTTTTTGTGAATTTGGAGTAGCTGTATATTTCGTTGTCATTGACTTCACAGTAATAGTTACTTGTCTTTGACTTGAATTGTTTGAATTATCAGTAACTTGGATAGTCGTATTATAAGTTTTACTATCTTGTCCTACAGGTAATTTTGTTACTTCTTGAACTCCATTTTTAAATTTAATCGTTTTAGTCGCATCATCATATACTAAGAAATCTGGTAACCCTGTTACTGTTGTTGATTTTATACCAGTTCCCCCATTATTATCGACAGAAGTTACCTTGATTGGAGGCAATGTTCTATCCAATGCAATTAAATCCCAATTTTGTCTATCACTTGGTGTTTGAATTGTTGGAGCTGTTACGTCTTTTACTTCAAGTGAAATGTCAACAAAATCAGTTGTATTATCTAAATACGTTACAGTTGCTCTTATCGTTTGCGTTCCAGCATTTGCTGTGCTAATAGCGCTTATAGGTGTAACAGATTTCACCTTACTATTACCATTATTGCTAATAGTTACAGCTGCTTTTAAATCGTTGTTTGTAACCGGAGCGTTTTGATTTCTAACAATTTTAGTCCCTGTAGGCTCGTGTTCATCACTTAATTTTCGCACAGTTATCGTTACATTCACTGTATCTTTTGAAGTATCAGGATACGTTACTTCTACTACTCCTGTTTTATCCCCTGGACTAGAAGTATTCGGAGTTGTTTTCCAAGTATATCTTGTCCCCGTTGGTAAACCTGTAGTACCCACACTTGCTTCTGCACTCGGTGTAGCTAAATAACTAACTGTTTGTTTCTGTGGATTCGCAACAGCTGTATATTTGTCGGTCTGAGCTTGAACATTAAACGTTATTGTTTTGGCTGCAGTATTTCCATTTTTATCTATCGCTTTAATAGTCGCTTGGGTTCTTTGGAAATTATTTGGTATTATGCCAGATAACTCAATCCTTTTTGTTGAAGGATTGTATCTTAGAGGATTTGCTAAATTTTCAACTACAATTGGATTAGCATCTTTAAGTCCAATACCCCCAGCATTATCCTGAGCATCAATGGAAATATTACTTGATAATCCTTCGGCTCTTGTTAACAATACTGAATCGGGTGCTGTAATAGTTGGATTAATATTATCTACGATTGCTACTGGAATAGTTACTGTTTTCATTACAGCATTCCCTCGTAGAATTTCAATTTCTTTACGTTGTACACCTTGTGCAGATGTATCAACTGAAGAACCACCTTTCCAACGAATCGTTAAATCAGTTGCAGGGGCTGTTCCATTTGAAAGTGTAATATAACTTCTCGCATCTCCAAGTTCACCACTCTGATTTTGGTAAATACGTTTATCTTGTTTTCCAATAAAATCTAGTACTGTATACGGTGTAGTAACATCTTTCGTTACTCCGTTATCATAACTTACTGTAACAACGGCATTCTTCGTACCTGGTTGACTAAAATCAAAAGGTGTTTTCCATGTTACTCTCGCACTTTGTGGAACTTCATGATTTGTTTTTGATTTTACTAAGTTTCTTGGATTTTTATAAAACTCGTGAGGATCTCCCACTAATGTTGTTAAACTTGAGTGTTTTGCTTCAACATCATTCTGTGCATTTGTTTGAATCGTCTTTGTATCAAACCCATCTTTAAAGTGGATAGTCATTGTTGCACCATCAGCTGAAACTTCGGCACGTTCAAAATCTATATGATGGGCACGATTAACAACATCTGGATGTTCAGCTTTAAACTTTTCGATTAAAGCCGTTCTTTCAGCTTCTGTTAAATGACGAACATCATCTACGTAAGTCGTAGTTAAATCTCTAACAGTATTACGTTCACTTTGGGATTTTATTGTAAATGTATATGTAATCGTAGCTTGTCTATTTGTTCCATTTGCCCCAAGTGTAATATGATAAGTTCCTGGTCTTACATTTCCTCCATTACCTATAGTACCAACAAATGCCATTTGTATATCAGGATTATTTACATTCCAATATCGATCAGTAATTTCTACTTCTCTTTTTGCACCTGTTTGAAAATCTTTATAAGCTATTCGAAGCTTTGTTCCTGTAAGATTCTCCAGTCCACCAATAATTCCTACTCGCTTAATGTAATATGGAGTTGGATCTTCTTTCCCTTTATTTGTACCATATTGATATCTAACAATCGGTTCTCCTGCACCTCTTTTTCCAGATACTTGGATAACTGAAAATATTGTATCTCCGTTATAGTATGTTACATCTTTTTTATATTCATTTACCAGAACATTGCTACCTTCATACATATTAGCAATTGGAGTCAGTGTAATCGCTCTAAACCCACTCTCATCCTTGCCATTAATCATTTTCCCATTTCTAGGATCACGTCTACCTGAATGAGCTCTCGTCATTCGGTTGGCTACTTTATTACGTAAGTAAATTACTTCTTTTAGTAGTTTTTGAATAGCTTCTTCATTATATTTATCACTGTTATAAACTGTTGGTAGTTTTTCTGCTGTTTTAACTAATTCTTTCTCAGCATCGCTGAACTCATAATTTATTTGATTAGCTATACTGTGAATCTCAGTTACAGTTTCTTTTACTTTGGTTATTTTTTCGTTGTGTTTCCTAGCAACATCTTCCGTGGTGTTTTCTTGTTGTTTTTCTTTAGTATTATTCTCTACATTTGATTTCTCTGCTTTTTTAGACTCTGCTTTTTCTTTAGACTCTGAAACTTTTTCTTTTTCAGGTTTATCCTCTAATTTTTCGAATGCATCTTTAAGATCTTTTACTTCTTTATCGATTTCTTCTTGAGTTATTTCGTTATTGTCTAAATCTTTTTCTGCACGTGACAAAATAAGATTAAGCTCTTCTACTGACTTTTCAGTTTTTTTACTGATATCAGTTTTCTTAATCTTATCAACCAGGTCTTTTAACTCTTTTTTATTAACTTCTTTTTTTACAAGAGGTTTTTCTCCTGTTTGACCTGTCAAGTTCCCCATCTGCTCTTTTTTTTCAGCAGGTCTCTCAACATCTTGAGTTTGCTTTATTTTCTCAAAATTTTTATCATTAGAAGCTTCTGATACCTGCTCTTTTTCAATCGTTGAAGCTTTACCCACAGATATTTCACTATTCGTATTATTTGCTACAACTTTTTCTTCAACTACTCTTGAAGCATTTGTTTCACTTGCATGTACCACTTGCAAGCCACTAATACTCATCCCACCAACAACAAAAAATAACGAACAACCAAAAAGAATATGTTTCCCCTTTTTCACCATACGCCAATTTTTTTGTTGGAGCCCATGTCTATTAAATAACATTTTCTCTCTCCTTATATTTCTCACGTAAAATTTATTATGATAAATCCATTATATACCTTTACCTTTAACTATTCAATACTTTCATATTATTTTAAAGTAAATTTTAAGTAAAAATAGGTTTATAAATAGCAATAAAGTTCAATAAGTCTAGACAATATTACGCATACATTTAACACTTTAATAAAAAATATTAAAATTATTAAATCACTAAATATCAGATTAAAATATAAAGTATAATGCACTCTACTTTTCAAACATTTTTTTTATTACTTTTATTTCACTTTAGATTATTTCGCCATGAGAAATTTTCTTATCTATCATAGAAAATAAATAAAAAATTAGTTCTACAGTATAACCTACTTTAATATTCAAGAAACATTTTCTCTCATTAAAGAATTCATACATTACAAAACTAACTTTTTATATTTTCTATTAAATTTTTTCTTTATTTATTTACAACATTCGCAGATGTTCCAGTTGTAACTACTTCTACAGCCGCTTCTAATCCGCCTTCTACAAGGTTTTGAATTGCAGTTTCTGTATAAAAAGCTGTATGTGGAGTATAAATTACATCATCACGATCTATTAGAGTTTGTAACAATTCATCATCAAACTCTTTTCCTTCAAAGTTTTTAGGAACATATTTACCTTCATTTTCATAAACATCTAACCCTGCTCCAAGAAGTTTCCCGCTATCTAGAGCTCGCAAAACAGCCTTTGTATCAACTAACATACCGCGAGCAGCGTTTAATAGGATTGAATTATCTTTCATCTTAGCAAGAAATTCATCATTTACCATATGATTATATTCTTTAATTGCTGGCATATGAATAGTAATAATATCTGAATTCGCTATTAAATCATCTAAATTCTCAACATAGTCTAGAACTTCTTTTGCCGCTTCATTTTGATAAACATCATAACCTAAAACTTTAGAGCCTAAAGCACTGAATAATCGAGCAGCTTGAGTACCGATTCTTCCAGTTCCTATAACACCAACTGTTAAAGTTCTAAGTTCACGCGATAATATTCCTGGATTCCAAGAAAAATTATGTTTTTCTAAATTGCGTTGAATTTTGTTTGTATTTCTACTAATACGTAATGCAGAAGTTAGTACATGCTCAGCAATAGCATTTGGTGAGTATGATGGTACATTCGTCATTTTAATTCCAAACTCAGACATTAACTCTAAATCATAAATATCAAAACCAGCTGAACGAGTCGCAAAAACTTTGACTCCTTGTTCTTTAGCATATTCATATACATCACGCTCAAAAGGTTTGTTTTGAGCTAGAACTACACCTTCTTTACCTTCTAGTAAATGTTTGTTGGCTGATGTAAGTTCTTCTGTATAAACATCGATTTCAACCTCAGGGTGAGCATTTCTCCAATTTTCTAATGCACTTTTTTCATCTTCTCTTAAATTAAAAAATACTAATTTCATATCTTTTCCTCCTTAGATAAATTACTAGTTAAACTGTATTCTAGTAAACTTCTAATAAAATTAATATAATTAATTTTACCATAAAAATTAATTTACTGAAACTATTTTATTTCATTTTTCAAAAATTTTCTTGATAATTTCAAACAATTCGATATTATTTTCCACTATTTTATATATTTTAACATTCTTCTGCGATTTTCTCTTATAACGATTTATCCAAATGGCTTTCCAGCCTGCATTATTCGCTCCAATTATATCATTTTCCAACGAATCTCCTATATAATATAGAGAATCATTAGGAAGCTGTAGTTTTTCTTGCATGATTTCAAATATCCTAACATCTGGTTTATTTATACTATAGTCACCTGAGACAATGATATTTTCTTTGTCTATCCACTTTTCAACACCTAATGCTTTCACTTTAGCCCATTGATGTTCACTTGGTCCATTAGTAATAATTCCAAGCTTTACATTACTCTCTTTCGCTAGTTCTAAAATACTTATAGTTATACTAGACATTTGTAATTTTTGTTGATTCTTTTTATATTCTTTCTGCATATCAAGAGCTTGTTCATCGGTTAAGGTAACACCTAAGTCTTTCGCCGCTTCTTGAATTCTATAAATATGATATTCATCCATGGTCATCTCACCATTTCGAGAAGCTTCAAATTTTACATCACTATAATATCGACTCAAAAGATAAAATTGTTCCATATCAATATCCATATCGAATAGACTCTTATATGCATTTTCAAATGGAACTATCTGTTCATATAACGTATCATCCACATCAAAAACAAGACCAATCACTCTTTTTTCTTTATTCACCATTTTCTAATATTTTAATAACCTCTCCTAAATTCTCAACTATTTTATAAGCTTTTTCTTTACAAATTTCATCAGGTTCAAACATATCTGGAACCATAATAACTTTAGCACCTGCTGCATTTCCTGCAATTACACCAGCCTTAGAATCTTCAAGAACTAAACATTCTTCAGGTTTTACACCTAAACTCTCTGCAGCTAATAAAAACACATCTGGTGCTGGTTTACCATTTTTCACCTCTGCTCCACTAGCAAGCACATCTATATATTTGGCAAGACCTATTTTTTCCATATTGTTTGTTATATGATTCATATTAGAAGATGAAGCTACCGCAACTTTGTAATTATTATCTTTTAGGTATATTAACAATTCCTCTATAAACAGCATTTTCTTGGGACCTGTTGTAAACAATATCTCCTCTATATATTCATAATGATCATCAACTAATTGCTTCCCACTAATATCAGAATCTTTAAAATAATTTTCCCAAAATTCATAAATACTCTTTGTAGTAAAACCTAATACCAAGAGAGTCTCTTCTCTAGTCATTTCATAACCTTGCTTTTTCGCACTATGAATAAATGCTTCTGTAGCCAGACTTTCGGTATCTACCATTAATCCATCCATATCAAATAACACTGCTTTTATACTCATGTTTATACCCTTCGCTTTTTCTTTTATATTTTTCATCTGAATTTTTACTTTATAACCTTTAAATTATTATATCATACTTAGTATTTCATGAAAAAATGTTTCTTCACTAGTATTATCAGCTCAAGATAATAAAAATATAATTATAGATATTCAATATCCATGTTAATAAATATAAAAACACTATATTATCTTTACATTCAATATATTAAGCATATTAAAATTTAAAAACAACAATAATAGTTTACTTTTTATTTCACTTTTTATTTGAAAAAATTTTATTTTTAGTGTATTATATAAAAACGTAGTAAAGCTATAATAATTTTGAATATAATATTAAACATGAGGTTAAATTTATGAAAACAGCTTTTGTGTGCGATTCAGCATTACAAATTAATAAAAATTTTGCAGATAACAATCCAATTACAGTTATCCCGGTAGAGGTTCGTCTTGATGATGAGATTTTCGAGGATAACGTAACTATAACCCCTGACGAATTTTACGAAAGAATACATAACGGACAAAAACCTAGCACAAGCCAACCTGCAGTAGGTAAAATCCTAAGTGTCTACGAAGAATTAAAGCAACAAGGAGTAGAACGTATCGTTGCCTTTAGCGTTTCTTCTAAACTGTCTGGAACATATTCTTCTTTCGTTCAAGCTAAGGAACTTATCGATGGTATAGAAATCAAGATAATCGATACTCTTCAAATAGCAAGAATCGTAGGAATAGCTATCGAAAAAATTATTAAAGAATTCGAAGAAGGTAGTTTATCCTTTGAAAATATTGAAGCTAGATATACTGAGCTTTCTGCACAACATAATGTTCTTGTAACAGTCGAGACTATGCAATATTTATATGCAGGAGGCAGACTTACTAAAGCTCAGTTCGTTCTATCAAACCTACTAAATATTCTCCCTATTATTACTATTAAAGACGGAGTTCTTGCAGTAAGTGGTAAATACAGAGGCATGAATAAAGTTCTTTCAAAAATGTGTGAAGAAATAAAAGAAAAAAATCCAAAGAGTTTATTTGTTCTTTATACAACTGATGAATTGTTAGATAAAACTATGGTATCTATTAGAAAAACTTTTGGTGATATCGAAGTTGAAACAGAAATCATTTCTCCTGTAATTGGATCTCACGCTGGACCAAAAGCAATCGCAATCGGATATCTAGGATATGAGAAATAGTCATTAAGACAAACACAAAGACACCTTAGAATTAGGTTTCTACTCTAATTCTAAGGTGTTTACTTATTAAACTATTTTAAAATTTGTTTCTACTAACGCAGCTTGAAGATCTTTTTTCGGAGTAGCTCCCTCTACTACAATAGTTTTTTCTTGAATATTAATTTCAATGTTATCAACATTATCTAATTTTGATAATTTTTCTTTAACAATAGCGACACATCCTCCGCATTTTATCCCTTCAATATTATATTCATTTTTCATGATTTCTCCTTCTTTCATTTTAATGATTTTATTAATTTAAGTTTACTCTTTTTAATCTTAAAGCATTCAGAACTACAGATATAGAACTAAAACTCATCGCAGCTCCTGCTAACATCGGATTTAACAATGGTCCTCCAAATATGTAGAATACTCCCATCGCAAAAGGAATACCTATAACGTTGTAGAAAAATGCCCAGAATAGATTTTCTTTAATATTTTTTATAGTTTTTTTACTTAATACTATTGCATTCACAACAGAATTCAAGTCAGGTTTCATCAATACTATATCTGCCGCATCGATTGCTACATCCGTTCCTGTTCCTACTGCTATTCCAACTTCTGCTTGAACTAGTGCTGGTGCATCATTAATACCATCACCAACCATAGCTACTTTTTTGCCTTCCGCTTGAAGTTTTTTGATTTCATTCGCTTTATCTTCTGGTAGAACTTCACTCACTACTTTATCTATTGATAATTGATTTGCAATTACCTCAGCAGTTTTTTTATTGTCACCAGTCAACATAACTACCTCTAACCCTAAGCTATGTAATTTTTCAACAGTTTCTAAACTACTTGCTTTTATTTGATCGGCAACAGCTATGATTCCAGCTAGTTCAGAGTCTACAGCTATGAATAATGGTGTTTTCCCTTCTGAAGCATATTTCTCTGCTTTTTCAACTGAATCTTTTGTAACAATATTATTTTCCAACATTAATTTTTCATTACCAATAAGTACTGACTTTCCATCAACCATTGATGAAATACCTAATCCTGTTAATGAACTAAAGTCTTTAACCTCTAACAACTCTAAATTTCTATTTTTAGCTTCATCTACGATTGCTAAACCTAATGGATGTTCTGAAAGATATTCTACACTCGCTGCAAGTTGCAATAGAACTTCTTCAGATAAATTATTAAATGTCATTATATCAGTTACTGAAATTTTACCTTCTGTCAATGTTCCAGTTTTATCAAAAACAACAGTATCAACTTCTTTAGCTAACTGCAAAGCTTCTGAACTTTTTATTAAAATACCGTGTTCAGCTCCCTTACCTGTACCTACCATTATAGCTGTCGGTGTAGCTAAACCTAAGGCACAAGGACAAGCAATAACAAGCACTGCGATAATAATTTTTAGAGAAAAACTCCAAGATGCATCTCCAACAAAGTACCATAAAATTCCAGCTATTAGTGCTAAAACAATAACAATAGGAACAAATACACCTGAAATTTTATCAGCAAGTTTTGCAATCGGAGCTTTAGAATTTTGAGCATCTTCAACAAGTTTAATAATCTGTGATAAAGTAGTGTCTTTTCCGACTTTAGTAACTTTCATTTTAAAAACACCTGTTTTATTAATACTAGCTCCAACAACTTTACTATTAATATCTTTTTCTACTGGGATACTTTCCCCTGTTAACATCGATTCATCTACAGTCGAACGACCTTCGATCACGACTCCATCAAGAGGTACTTTTTCACCAGGACGAACAAGTAGTATATCAC
>CAURVX010000050.1:0-10533 GCA_963528605.1 uncultured Gemella sp. | reverse complement strand
CGGATTGTGGTTCCGACATTCGGGGGTTCGATTCCCCTCAGCCGCCCCATTTTTTTGAATTGAAATAGAGAAGTAGTGTAACTTTGCATTACTTCTCTTTTTATATGTAAAACTGTAGATTGTACTTGTTTACTTTTGTAAGCAAAATATTAGCATATTTATAAAAAGAGGAGTAAAATAGTATTTATAAAATATTAGGAGATTAAAAAAATGGAAAAATCATTTGAACAACACTTAGAAAACTTTAAAGTTATCGATTCAAAAACTGCAATCGAAAAAATTGAATCAAAAGAAAAATTTGTATTATTTATTGGGAGATCTTCATGCCCATTCTGTAGAAAATTCATGCCGAAATTAAGTGAAGCAGTTGTTTCTAATAAAGTAGAAGCATTCTTCCTTAACTCTGAAGATTTCTCAGACGCATCAGGTATTGAATCATTACGTGCAAAATACTCTGTAAGAACTGTACCAGGTTTATTAGTAGCTGAAGCAGGAGAAGTTAAAGTTGTATGTGATTCTAGTTTGTCTATTGAAGAAATTACTACATTTATTAAATAATGATTAAACTCGTCTATTTTGTGTAGGCGAGTTTTTTTATTTTGTCTTTATATTCGAATACTTTGCTTATATATGTTAATCACTTAACCAAAAGGAAAAATATAAAATCAAAATACTGAAAAATTCTATTTTAAATGATATAATAGTAATTATAAAATTTTACTAACCATATAGATTAGTTTATTTTATAATTCATTATAAAATAATGAGGTGATAGTGTGAAGAGTGAAAAGTTAGAAGTGAAAAATCTAATTTTTAATTATGGTGTAAAAAACATATTAAATGATATATCATTTGAAGTTCCTAAGGGGGAATTTGTTGCTATTGTAGGAAAAAGTGGAGCGGGGAAATCGACCTTACTGCGTTGCTTGAACTTGTTAAATAAACCTCAATCTGGAGAGGTAAACATAGCGGGTGAAAACATAGTACAGTATAATAGATCAAGGTTAAAACTTATCAGAAGAGATATAGCTTTTATATTTCAAGATTATAATGTACTGGATAATTTATATACTGTTGAAAATGTTTTGACACCTTATTTAGTAAAAAAATCTTTATTAGGCTTATTATTAGGATATACAAAAAATGAATATAATGAAGGTGTCGGTTTCTTAAAGCAAGTCGGCCTAGAAGAGGAGGCTTTTAAAAAGTCTAAGTATTTATCAGGTGGGCAAAAACAAAGGGTTGCAATAGCTAAAGCACTTGCCCAAAATCCAAAGATTTTATTAGCTGATGAACCTGTTAGCAGCTTGGATGAAAAAAATACGACACTCATAATGGATACATTTAAAAAACTAAATGAAGATAATGGAATAACAGTGCTTATAAATCTTCATGATGTTAATCTTGCGAAAAAATATAGTACAAAGATTTTAGGATTAAAGGACGGAAAAGTTTTATTTTATAAAGATTCTGAGAAGGTGACTAAAGATGAATTTGAAGAACTTTATAATTAAAAAATCTATAACGAGGTTAGCTTCGTTGTCTTTTATTGTTTTTATTATTTTTATTGCATATAACCAATATGATACAAAGACGTTTTCATTAGGGTTTAAAAGGATACAGAATCTTCTTGGACGTATGTATCCTGTAGATTTTTCTATTTTACCTGAATTGAAACAACCGATTATAGAAACAATTAACATTGCTTTATTTTCATCTATATTAGCTTTATGTACAACGTTAATATTGTTACCAATACTAACAAATGTACTATTTAAACTTAAGGTAATTCCAAAAATATTTAGTGCGGTATTCTCTGTCTTCAGAACAATGCCATTTCTAATAATTGCTGCTATCTTAGTAAGTTTATTCAGTACCGGAGTATTTAGTGGTTTTGTGAGTATATATTTAATAAATATTCTAACATCAGCTAAGTTATTGAAAGAATATGCTGAAGAAGTTGAGATTAAACAGCTAGAAGCTATGGAATCATTAGGAGCTTCAAAATTTATTATCTATAAGAATGCGATTTTATCTAATCTTAAACCCCAAGTTATCTCGGTATACTTTTTAACTTTGGAGTCAAGTATTCGTGGAGCAAGTGTCTTAGGATTAGTTGGAGCAGGTGGAATAGGTCAAAGATTATGGCAAGAGCTAAATCACTTAAGATATGATAGAGTTTCTATAATAATTATTACTCTTGTTATTTTAATCTTCGTAATTGATCTAGTGAGTTATTATTTTAGAAATTTACAGAATACCTCTCAGTTAACTCTTGAAAAGTTTTTATTAAGAAGAAATATAGTAACATTTGGTATTCCTCTTATTATTGTAGGGAGTATTTTATACGTTACTAACTTTATTAATATTTCACATGAGAGATTTATTATAGGATTAAAACAGTTAAATGTACTTGCTAAAGGAATTATAAATCCTGATTTAGCGTATGTTCCAAAAATGCTTAGCCAACTTTTTGTAAGTATAGAAATTGCGCTAAGTGCTACGATTTTTGCTGCGGTGACCGCTATATTTACATCGTATTTATCATCGGCGAATCTTTTTGGTAAGTATAAAGCATTAGGTGTAAAAGTCTTTATCAATATCTTAAGAACATTTCCACCGATAATAGTGGCATTAATATTTTTTAGAGGATTTGGGCCTGGTGCAATTAGTAGTTTCTTTGCTTTATATATTTATACAGTTGGTGTTATGACGAAGATGTATAATGAGGTCTTAGAAGGAATTAATAATAATGTATTATTAATGACAAAAAGTTTAGGACTTGGAAGTTTTATTAGTTATGTTAAAATTATATATAATGGCTACTTCCCTGAATTTGTTACCATAGTTTTATATAGATTTGAATCAAATATCAAAAATTCAACAATATTAGGTATGGTCGGTGCAGGTGGTATTGGACATTTGCTTGTAAATAATATAGAATATAGAAATTGGAATAGAATTTCAACATTATTAATTGGTTTATCGTTATCGATAATTATTATAGAAAATATCTCATACTTTATTAGAATGAGAGTAAAAAAATAATTAAAGAAAATATTAAAACAAGGAGAAATAGATGCGTCTAAAAGTAGGAAAAATAGTTAATACTCATTCTTTAAAAGGAGAAGTGAAAGTAATTTCATCAACTGACTTTGAAGAACAACGTTTTAAAAAGGGTAGTGAATTATTAATAACTAGAGGAAATCAAGTTGTTAAAGAAGTTATTGTAGAAAGCTACAGAACACATAAAAATAATCTTCTAGTAAAATTTATAGGAATTGATACAATTGAAGAAGCAGAAAAATATAAGAATTTACAAATTAAAATCGATTCAGATAATATAGGAGAACTTGAAGAAAATGAGTTTTATTTCCATGAGATTATCGGATGCGAGGTATTTGATGAAAATAACAAAATACTAGGTGAGGTAGTTGAGATTCTTACACCTGGTGCAAATGATGTGTGGGTAATAAAAGCAGAAAATGGTAAAGAAATTTTAATACCTTACATCGAAGATGTGGTAAAGAAAATAGATGTTACTAATAAAAGAATTGATATCGAAGTTATGGAAGGGTTAATTGACTAATGAAGATTGATATATTAACACTATTCCCAGATATGTTTGATTCACTAAATCATTCAATCTTAGGAAAAGCAAAAGATAATAAGTTATTGGATATAAATATAGTCGATTATCGAAAATTTTCTGGTAATAAACATAACCAAGTAGACGATTATCCATTCGGTGGAGGTCAGGGGATGGTATTAAAACCAGAACCGATCTTTAATGCTGTTGAGAGTTTAGATAAAACGGATAAAACACGAATAATTTTACTTTGTCCACAAGGTGAGAGATTTAGTCAGAAAAAAGCAGAGGAACTTTCTGAAGAAGAGCACTTGATTTTCATCTGTGGTCACTATGAAGGTTATGATGAAAGAATAAGAGAGTACTTAGTAACCGATGAATTATCGATTGGTGATTTTATCTTAACAGGTGGAGAATTTGCAGCGATGACAATGGTTGACAGTATAGCACGTCTTGTTCCTGATGTACTAGGTAAAGAAGAATCTCACAAGGATGATTCATTCTCGACTGGCTTATTAGAATATCCTCAATATACACGTCCAAAGGACTATAAAGGAATGGTGGTTCCTGATGTGTTGACAAGTGGTCACCATAAAAATATAGAAACTTACAGAAAAAAAGAAAGTTTACGAAGAACTCTGACTAGACGACCAGATCTGCTGGAAAACTATGAATTAAGTAAAGAAGAAGCCAAATTACTTGATGAAATAAAAAAAGAATTAAAAAATTAACATAAAATAAATGACATAACTGTATTTTTGATGTATAATATTAATATAGTATGTATTGTAAGCACAGGAGGATTAGAAGTAATGACAACTTCATTTGAGGAATTATTAAATAGCTCAGAAATGCTGAAAAAAGGAGATAAAGTAACTGGTACAGTATCTAAAATCGATAACGATAAAGTATACGTTGATGTAGCAGGAGCTCAATATGATTGCGTAATTTTACGTAACCAAATTACTAGAAAACCATTTGAAAACATTGAAGACGTATTATCAGTTGGTGATGAAGTAGAAGCTCAAGTAACTGGAATTAGAGCAGACCGTGAAAAAAGATCAGAAGATGTACCTGGTGTAATCTACTTATCACACAAAATTTTAGAAAATGCTGAATATAAAAAATTAATGGAATTATCATGGACTGGAATTATTGAAAAATTCGAAAACGGAGAATTAATTCAAGCAACAGTTTCTGGACAAACTAAAGGTGGTTTATTAGCTGACGTAGAAGGATTACGTGCATTCATTCCAGGGTCATACATTGACACTAAATTCAGAAAAGACTTATCTAAATTTGTAGGAAATGAATATACATTCAAAATTGAAGAAGTAGATAAATCTAAAAACAAAATTATCTTAAACAGACGTGTAATTTTAGAAGAAGAAAAAGCTAAAAAACTAGCTGAAGTGTACGGAAACATTAATGAAGGTGATGTAATCGAAGGTAAAGTTAGTCGTATTACTGACTTTGGAGCATTCGTTAACATCGGTGAAGTTGATGGATTATTACACATCTCAGAAATTTCTCACGCACGTGTAGAGAAAGTTGCTGATGTATTATCAGTTGGAGATACTGTTAAAGTTGCAGTTATCGCTGTAGATAAAGAAAACGAAAAAGTTTCACTTTCAGCTAAAACTTTATTACCAACACAATGGGAAGTAGCTCGTGCTACAATTAAAGCTGGAGATGTATTAGAAGGTGTTGTTCGTAACACAACTGCATTTGGAGCATTTGTTGAAGTATTACCGGATGTTGAAGGATTAGTTCACATTTCTCAAATTTCTCATGAAAGAGTTACAAACGTAGAAGACGTTCTTAAAAAAGGTGATAAAGTAACTGTAAAAGTTTTAGAATTTGATTTCGAAAACGAAAGATTATCTTTATCAATCAAAGAACTTTTAGAAAAACCAGTTAAAGAAGAAGTTAAGGAAGAAGCTGAATACGATACTTCTTACTTAAAAGATGAAGATACTTCATTCAACCTAGGGGACAAATTTAAAGATATCGAACTTTAATTTGAAAAAATAAAGAAATAAAGGCAGTAGATAAGCTTGTCTATTGCTTTTATTTTTTAGGTAGAAATAGATAGTGAGGTTTAGGGCTTACCCAAAATGCCTAAAATTTAACAAAGTTCATATGAAAACTTATGGACGCAGTGGTTTATTGATAGCTAAATTCGATTTATAAAAACTTTATAGATATCTAATAAACTGTGCGAGTGTGATTCTAAAAAATCGATTTCTTCGAAATCGCGATTTTTGAATCACTCCCATCCAACTTTGCTATATTAGCAAAAAAATATTTAAAGATATGGAGGTAAAAACATGGCAAAACCAACAGTTGCGATAATAGGTAGACCCAACGTCGGTAAATCTACAATTTTCAATAAAATTATTGGTGATAGATTATCTATTGTAGAAGACGTTGCAGGTGTTACTCGTGATAGAATATACTCAAAAGCAGAATGGTTAAATTACTCATTCTTTATGATAGATACTGGAGGAATTGAATTAGAAGATACTCCTTTCCAAAAGCAAATCAGAGCACAAGCTGAATTAGCAATCGACGAAGCAGATGTTATTATTTTCTTAACAAATGGTCGCGATGGAGTAACTAGTGATGATGAAGAAGTTGCTAGATTACTATATAAAACAGATAAACCAGTTGTACTGGCAGTAAACAAAATTGATAACTTTGATATGAATCATATGATTTATGATTTCTATTCATTAGGCTTTGGGGATCCGTTCCCAATTTCTGGATCTCATGGATTGGGTATCGGTGATTTACTTGATGAAGTTTGTAAAAACTTTAAAGTACTAGAAGAAGAGGAGGAAGATGACAAAATCAGATTCTCTCTTATCGGTCGCCCTAATGTAGGTAAGTCTAGTTTAATTAATACGATTTTAGGAGAAGAACGTGTTATCGCATCTGATATCGCTGGTACTACACGTGATGCAATCGATACTGATTTCAAACACAATGGAGATGAATATGTAGTAATCGATACAGCTGGTATTAGAAAACGTGGTAAAGTATATGAAAGCTGTGAGAAATATTCAGTACTTCGTTCTCTTAAAGCTATTGAACGTTCAGATGTCGTCCTAGTTGTTCTTAATGCCGAGGAAGGTATTATTGAACAGGATAAGAAAGTTGCAGGATATGCACACGAATCTGGAAAAGGTGTAATCATCGTCGTTAATAAATGGGATGCAATTGCGAAAGACGATAAGACTATGAAAGAATTCGATGAAAAAATTCGTGATAGCTTTGCTTACTTAGATTATGCTAAAATTATCTATGTTTCAGCAAAAACAAAACAACGTGTATTTAACATCTTCCCATTAATTAAAGAATCATATGAAAATAGACAACGTCGTATTCAAAGCTCTACACTTAATGAAATCGTTGTTGATGCTGTTTCTATGAACCCAACGCCTCAAGATAAAGGTAAGAGACTTAATATTTTCTATGCATCACAAGTGGCTATTAATCCACCGACATTCGTGTTCTTCGTGAATTATCCAGAACTTATGCATTTCTCTTATGAGAGATTTTTAGAAAATAGAATCCGTGATTCATTCAATTTTGAAGGTACACCGATTAAACTTATAGCAAGACAAAGAAACTAATATAAATTTATAGTACGATCTAGAAGTAACTTAGCTTTTGGATCGTATTTTTATGTTGAAAATTAAAGTATAAATTAGGTAATATACTGAAAAAAGTGAAAAACTAGTGAAAAGTAATAAAAATAAATAATATGAATTAACAATGGTAAAATTTAGTCAAAATACTAGCAAATAACTTTGGAACGTGGTATAATTCTTCTTATATAATTTACTAATTAGGAGGTAATCTATATGCCATTAGGATATTATGGAATGTCAGGAAGTTATATACTTTACTTTTTACTAATTATGCTGATTCCTTTATGGGCTCAATTCAAAGTAAAAAGAACATACGAAAGATATAAAAAAGTAAGAACAAAATCAGGATTAACTGGAAAAGAAGTTGCAGAAATAATAATGCAAGCAAATGGAATAACAGATGTTAGAGTAGTAAGAGGCGTAGTTGAATTATCAGATCACTATGATCCAACTAGTAACATTGTCGTGCTTTCACCTATCGTACATGATCAACCAACAGTTGCTTCTGTAGCGATTGCAGCTCACGAAATTGGTCACGTTATTCAAGATAAAGTAGCAGACTACAAACCAATGAGATGGAGACATTCATTAGTACCGTTAGCTAATCTTGGTGGAAACCTATCAACTATTCTTATTATGGTAGGATTCTTATTAACAGGACTAATTGGTCAATTCGGTTATACTGTTGCTTGGATTGGTGTAGGGTTTATGCTATTTGCAGTACTATTCCAAGTAGTAACATTACCGGTTGAGTTCGATGCTTCAAAACGAGCATTAGAACAAGTGGTTGACTTAAACATTGTAGACGATCAAGAACACAGACACTGTCGCAAAGTTCTAACAGCAGCAGCTTTAACTTATGTTGCAGCAGCAGTTGTAGCTTTAATGGAGATGTTAAGATTCGTCTTCATATTACTAAATAGTAATAATAGAAATTAATAAATATAAGATTGTCAATGAAAATTGGCAATCTTTTTTGTTAAATTGGTGCAATATTTTACAAAATATTCAGTAAACTCAAAATTTAATAATGTCGAAAGGTGTTTTAACAAAGTGCTAAACTTATGTAAATAATAAAGCTGAATAACAAGCTAATATTTCTTTCATAATATCTATATTAGTGATATAATATTGTAAGACTATATAATGAAGAGGTAAAAAATGATTTACGGAATCGGTTGTGATATCGTCGATATTCATCGCTTTGAAAAATATGTCGATGATAAGAAACGACTTGAAAAATTATATACAGAAAATGAATTAAATGAATTTTATAAAATAACAAATCATAGAAGAAAAATGGAGTTTTTGGCTGGACGTTTCGCTGTAAAGGAAGCTACTTCAAAAGCTTTAGGAGTTGGGATTTCCAAAGATTTTTCTTTTCATGATGTAGAAGTAAAAAAAGATGGTAGGGGGAAACCTTATATTGAATACCAAGACTTTATAACACATTTAACGATAAGCCATACTGATACAACGGTTGTGGCATTTGTTATTTTAGAGAAGGGGGATACGAATGATGATTAATGACAGACCAACAGAATTAAAAGTAGACTTAGATGCGATACTTAATAATTATAATAAGCTAACAGCACTTAATAATAAAAAAACCGGTATAGCAATAGTAAAAGCAGATTCTTATGGATTAGGAGCAAGAGTAATTGCAGATCATCTATATAGAAATGGTGTTAGACATTTTGCAACAGCTACCTTAGAAGAAGCATTGGAATTAAAAGATGTAATTTTTGATAGTATGGTTCTTGTATTAGGAGTAACAAATCCCCAAAATGTAAAATATGCTGTAGAGAATAATGTATCATTAACATGTCCATCTAAAGCATGGTTAGAAAAATGTCTAGAAGAGATGGAGACTATCAAAGGGAAATTAAAAATTCATGTTAAGATTGAAACAGGAATGGGACGTATCGGTACTTCTGATAAAGAAGAATTAGTTAAAATTGATAAGCTACTTTCATCTGAGAAAATTGATTTTGAGGGGATCTTCTCGCATTATTCTAATGCTGATGGGAGTGATAATAATTATGATGATTATCAAACTAAAAACTTCGATGAAAGATTAAAACTATTTACCCATAAACCAAAATACATTCATATTGGAAATTCAGCTAGCACAGTAAAATATAGTGACAGACAAGACCAGTATAATATGACTAGACTAGGGATTTCACTTTATGGATGTTATCCAAGTGAAAATATTGAAAAATTAGACAAGATTAAACTAGAGCCTGTAGTTTCATTAGTAAGTAAGATAACGCATGTTAAGAAATTTTCAAAAGGTGAAAAACTAGGTTATGGTGTAAGTTATGAAGCAAAACAGGATGAATATATTGCAACAGTGCCTATCGGTTATGCTGACGGTATTTTAAGGCGAGCTCAAGGATTTAAGATTAAAGTTGGGACTGAAGACTGTGAGATAGTAGGACGTGTTTGTATGGATCAGCTTATGGTACGTTGTAGTGAAAATATAAAAGTAGGGGACGATGTTCTTATCTTTGGAGAGAATAATGGCCAAAAAATATCAGTTGATACTTTTGCTACATATCAAGATACAATAAGTTATGAAATATTCTGTTGTATAAATAAACGTGTTCCAAGAGTTTATTATAAAAATAAAATGGAGTTATAGTATGTACGAGAAAATTACAAAAAACTTAGCAACTAAGTTAAAAATACAAGATAAGTATATAGTAAATGTATTAAACTTATTAGAAGAAGGGAATACAATTGCTTTTATTGCAAGATATAGAAAAGAATTAACAAATTCTCTAGATGAAGTTGCTATTAAACACATTCAAGATGAATTTAATTATTTAAAATCACTTGAAGAAAGAAAAGAAGAAGTAATTAGATTAATTTCAGAAAAAGGTCTACTTACTGATGAACTAAAAAAAGATATTTTAGCTCAAGAAAAATTACAAAGGGTAGAAGATTTATATCGTCCTTTTAAAGAGAAAAAACGTACTAAAGCCACGATAGCTAAAGAAAAAGGATTAGAGAAACTAGCTAATTATATTCTGAAACTTCCAAAATCTTTAGAAGATTTGAATAAAGAAGCAGCTAAGTATATAAATGCTGAAAGAGAGGTTAATACGACTGAAGAAGCAATTAACTATGCATTAGATATTATTGCAGAAAATATTTCTGATAGTGCAAAATATCGTGAGTATGTACTTGAAAACACTAGAAAATTTGGTCAAATTACTTCAGTACTTAAAAAAGGTGGAGAAGAAAAAGACGAAAATTCTACTTATAAAAACTACTATGAGT
>CAURVX010000049.1:0-10565 GCA_963528605.1 uncultured Gemella sp. | reverse complement strand
TTTATATGCTAAAAAATGGTCTTCAAGATTGGAAAGAAAACCTTAAAACAAAACGTTAATTTTTATGTACCTAGCTTGTCTACAAAGCTAGGTATTTTTATTTATCTAAAATTTTTAAAAATTCACTGATGATTAACCTACATACAAATATTTTCCACGTTAATCTTTCCCTATTGAATACTATAATATTTTATGGTATTATTAACCTTAAATAATCCATATGGAGGTCTACTAATGACTAAATACTATTATGACCCTACTAACAATCGTGGGTATATCCCTGGTAGATATGTTAACAAAGTGGTATTCTTATTAATCACTTTCTTTTTTGGACATTTCGGAATTCAATATTTCTATATCGGAAAAAACTTTAAAGGACTACTATGTTTACTTTTTTGTTGGACTTTTATTCCATCAATCATAGCAGTTTTTACTTTCGTAGTGACGTTATTTAAACCAACAAATGAACATGGTGATATATTTATACACTATTAAAAAAATCAAGGTTAAAAAATTTTTAACCTTGATTTTTTTCTATTTTCATTTAACTTAACACTTTGGAATTACTCCATAAAGCCTTTTAGTTTATTAAGTTTAGATGGATGTTTTAATTTTCTTATAGCTTTTGCTTCGATTTGACGAATACGTTCACGAGTAACCCCAAACGCACTACCAACTTCTTCTAAAGTGTGAGTCTTACCATCTTTCAGACCAAAACGTAATTTCAGAACATTTTCTTCACGATCAGTAAGTGTTTCTAGTATCTCTTCTAGTTGTTCTTTTAGTAATTCATTTGCAGCGTGCTCTACTGGAGATTGAGCTTCTTTATCTTCGATGAAGTCTCCTAAATGTGAATCATCCTCTTCCCCGATTGGTGTTTCTAATGAAACTGGCTCCTGAGCTATTTTTAAGATCTCACGAACTTTTTCAGGAGTCATATTCATTTTCTTAGCGATTTCTTCAGGTTTTGGTTCACGTCCTAAATCTTGAAGTAATTGTCTTTGAATACGAATTAGACGGTTAATAGTCTCAACCATGTGAACTGGGATACGAATAGTTCTAGCTTGGTCTGCGATAGCACGAGTGATTGCTTGACGAATCCACCAAGTAGCATATGTAGAGAATTTAAACCCTTTTGAGTAGTCGAATTTTTCTACCGCTTTGATTAATCCCATATTACCTTCTTGGATTAAGTCTAAGAATAACATTCCACGTCCAACATAACGTTTAGCAATACTTACAACAAGACGTAAGTTAGCTTCAGCTAAATCTTTTTTAGCTTGTTCTTTTTCTTCTTCAGTTCCTGTTTCGATAATTTTAGAAAGTTCTAGTTCTTTTTCTTTTGATAATAGAGGTACTTTCCCGATTTCTTTTAGGTACATTCTTACAGGGTCATTAGTTCTAATTCCAGCTGGAACAGATAAATCTTCTAAGTCTAGCTCTTCTTCCTCTTCTTCTTCGTGATTAGCATTAATTAAAATAATATCTTCATTATTTAATTCTTCATAGAAATCATCCATCGCTTCTGAAGAAATATCTAATTTTGATAAAGCATCTACGATTTCTTCTTGAGTTAACTCACCTTGTTTTTTACCTTTTTCTAACAATTCTTTTTTTATTGTTTCAAAATCTTTTACTTTCTTAGCCATGTTCTTCTCCTCTATTTCTTATATTTTTTTAACTTTAATAGTAATTCTTTTTGAGCCCCAGTATCCATTTCTTGAATAGCCACTCTCAGTCTATCTTTTATTTCTTTTAACGTCATTTCTCTATTTGAAAAATAGCTTATATAATCACCTACAACATCAACTGTTGGATTTTCTTCAATTAGAAAATCTGTTTCATCTATGTATGTTGCAAGCCTTACTACTTCATCGTCCTCAATGCTGTGAATAAATTTATGGATATGGAATTCTAAATTATTATTATAATAGATTACCAAATAATCCATTAAATTCACAAAAACTTCTTGAGGAAATTGACATTTTTCTAAATCGTTATATTTTTCTACAAATAATGATCTATCAACAAAAAAGTATTTAAATAATTTACACATTTTCTTATCATAATTTGTTGTTCTAAACAACAGTTCAGGGTTTGTCGGCGCCACCCACTCTACTGCTGCTTTCTTCCTTTTCACATTCACTTTACCTAATTCTTTAAGAAGAACTTGTCGTTCGATTCCGAACTCCTCTGCCAAATTAGTAAGTAATATATATTTTAATGATTCATCTTCTACGTAGGCAATATTAACAAGTATTTCGTTTTTATATTTGATACGTTGTTCTATATTTGATTTGGAATCATTTTTACAATATTCAATTTTATAATTAATAAAGTGTTCTTTATTATTTTTTAAATAATTTTCAACATCAAAATCAGGATTTTTAATATTTTTTTCAGTTAAAAATTCATCTAAATCCTTCGCACCTGAAAATTTCAGCTTATAGACATTGTCTGTTGTTTGAATAATCCTGTTTCCAATCTCAATCTGAGCTTTTGATCCCGCTTCATCATTATCTAAACTAAGTGTTATTTTTTTTACAAGTGATAAAACTTCTTTTAATTTATTATTATCTATGTTTGTACCCATTAATGCGATAGTATTCTTCATACCGTTTTGATGAGCTTTAATAACATCCATATATCCTTCACATAAAATCACTTCATTTTCTTTAGCTATAAATGAACGCGCATCTGAATAATTGTATAAAACTGTTCTTTTTTCAAAAATTTTCGTTTCATGCGTATTATAGTATTTCGGAACACTCTTATCCGAAGACATTGTTCTTCCTGAAAATGCTACAACTTGATTTTGATTATTTTTTATAGGGAACATTACTCTATCTTTAAAGACATCATAATAATCTCCATTCTCATTTTTTCCTAATAATCCCGCTTCAACCATTAAATCCAAATTAATCTTATTCGAATTAAAAAAGTTTAAAGCAATATTGTTATCTCGAGGAGCATAGCCAAGATTAAAATGTTTAATAACATCTTCACTCAATCCCCTATCTAATAAATATTTAAGCGCATCTTCCGCTTCTTTTGTATTTAAGAGAATATAATTATAATAATCCGCTAAAAGTCTGTGCCCATAGTACATTATATCCAATTCATTGTTTAAATCGTAACTAGCTTCTTTATTATCACTTGACTCTAAATCTAGTCCTAACCTTGTTCCTAGTTTGGCGATTGCTTGATTGTATGTAATATTTTCTATCAGTGATACAAACTGAAAGATATTTCCACCTTTACCACATCCAAAACAATGGGCTATTTTTTTCTCAGGAGAAACAGTAAAAGATGGAGTTTTCTCATTATGAAATGGACATAATCCTAAGTAGTTTTGTCCTCTTTTTTCTAATTTGACGTATTCACTAACTAGACTGACTATATCAATATTATCAAAAATATAATCAATATCTTGTTTAGATATCCTTGCCACCTTTCTCCTCCTTTTTTTTAATTTAATAATTAAGAATAAAATGTAAAGATTATTTCCCAACACTAATTATACCATAAACTAAATTATTTTAATATAGTTTGTTTAAATATTTGTAGAAGTACAATAAATATAATAACTATTAAACTCATAGTTATTTATAATTTTTAACAATTTATTTTTTTAAATTAACACACTACTTCTAAAGTATAAATATCTAACATATAGTTTTAACATGAACTCCAATTGTTTTTTATAATTTACTACATCTCTATCACTTCTTTTAATAATTTTATTCAATTCTAACAACTTAATTATATAAAACAACCAATAGAAAATATTCTATATTATTACTAAATTAATACAAAACTATAAGCTTGTAGCATTTTATTAGGTTTTAGGTTATAATATGAATATCATTTAAAAAAGGAGTATTAAAGTGAAAGTAATTATAGTCGGTGGCGGTAAAGTCGGTGAACTTCTTTGCGCTGATTTTTCTAACACATTTGATGAAGTGACAATTATCGATACAAATGAACGACGTGTTGAAAAGCTCGTTGAAACATATGATATTAATGGATTAGTCGGTAATGGTGCGAATTCTGACATATTATTAGAAGCTGATGCAGCTAACGCCGATATGTTTATTTCTGTTACTACTAGTGATGAAATAAATATGATTTCGTGCATAGCAGCTAAACAGATTGGAGCAAAATATACAATTGCGAGAATACGTAACCCAGAATATTCTAAAACAAAAGAATTTATAAAACAATCTCTAGGAATAGACCTAATGGTCAATCCTGAATACGAAGCAGCAAAACAAATTTTCTATATGCTGAAATATCCAACAGCAATAAAAGTAGAAAGTTTTTCTAACAATAAATTCAATATCTTAGAAGTAATAATTAATGAGAACAGCATACTTAATGGGGTATCTCTAATAGAAAGTAAAAAATACATCGATTTTCCATCACTAGTTTGTTTAGTTGAGAGAAAAGGAGATGTCTTCGTACCTCGAGGTAATTATATTTTTGAGGTTGGAGATAAAGTTCATATCACCGCTTCTAATAAAAATCTTAAAAACTTCTATAAGTTATTAGGAAATAAAGATAATCTTGAGAAAAAGGTAACATCTTCTTTAATTATAGGTGCAGGGAAAATTGCTCACTACTTAGTTGAGTTTTTACAAAGAGTATCATTCTATACTAAAGTTATCGAAATTGATAAAGAAAAAGCCATATCCCTAAGTGAAACCTTCCCAGAAATTGATGTTATCTGGGCTGACGGTAGTGATAGAGACACATTAATTGAGGAAGGTATCCAAACATTTGATAGTTGTATTTCTCTTACAGGTCTTGATGAGGAGAATATTATAATTAATCTATATGCACATAAGCTTGGTATTAAGAAAACTGTTGCTAAAGTGAATCGTGCATCTCTTAAACAAATAGCTGAAGATATCGGCCAATATTCATATATCACACCAAAAGAAATAGTTGGAAATATAATAAAAAAATATACAAAATCTCTGCAATGTAGTCGATCTTCTGATATAGAAAGTTACTATCGTATAGCTAACAGTAAAGCTGAAGTTATAGAGTTTAAAATAACAAGTGACAATGCTAAAGTCATAGGAACTAAACTTAAGGATTTATCTATAAATGACAATATGCTTATCGCATTTATCATTCGTAATAATAAACAAATCTTCCCGAATGGTGAAGACGAAATTAAAGTAAATGATAATGTTGTGGTTGTAAGTTATGGAAATAAACTTGAACATATCGATGATATTCTTGCAAGGAGGTAACCTATGAATTTTAAAATGGTTTTTAACGTCGTTGGGAAAATGCTAATGCTCTTAGCGGCACTATTAATTCTTCCTACGATCGTATCATTAATTTATGATGAACAACTTCGCATTACAATTTCTTTTTTTAGTACAGTTATTGTATGCTTGCTATTATCAATAATAATGCATTATTTAACAAAAGATGTAACTGAACGTGATTTCTACAAGAGAGAAGGATATGTAATAGTAACTTTAACATGGGTTATCTTTTCCCTGTTAGGGGCCCTTCCATTCTATTTATCTGGAGAAATACCACACTATATTGACAGTTTATTTGAGACAGTTAGTGGCTTTACGACTACAGGCTCAACTATATTACAGGATATCGAATCTTTATCCAAAAGTCTATTATTCTGGCGTAGTTTTACACATTTTATAGGCGGTATGGGGGTTATTGTCTTCGCCCTTGCAATTCTCCCACGATCTCCACACACCATCCATATAGCTAAGGCAGAAGTTCCTGGCCCATATTTTGGTAAAGTGGTATCATCTATGAAGCAAACAGCAATATACCTTTATGGTATTTATATTGCATTAACAATCATATTATTCTTCCTACTATTGCTAGGTGGAATCGGAGTATTCGATAGTATTAATCTAGCGTTTTCTACAGCGGGAACTGGAGGTTTTGCTGTAAGAAATGCGGGTATCGCATATTATAATAGTACTTATATTACAGTTGTTATTGCTATTTTTATGCTAATATTCTCTATGAATCTTAGTTTAATATATTTTGTAGTCTTTAAAAGATACTTTAAAGTACTAAAAAGTGAAGAATTACGTTGGTTTTTTGGAATGATATCTATTCTATCTATAATAATGTTTTTAGATATTTATCGTTCGTATGATACACCTAACCATAGTTTACTAGATGTATTCTTCACTGTTTCTTCAGTTGTTTCGACTACAGGATTCACCTACAACGATTTTAATATTTGGCCTGTATTTTCTAAAATGATTATACTTATTCTTATGATAGTTGGTGGTTGTACTGGTGGTACTGCAGGAGGAATTAAGATCCCTCGATTAATTTTCTTTGTAAAAAATGCGAAACAAAGTATAAGTAAAGCTCTAAATCCAAGAAAAATTGCTATGTTCAAGATAGATGGAAAAGTAGTAAAAGATACTACACCATTATCTAATTACCTGCTATTATTTGGCTTTGTGTATGTTATTATTTTGTTCTTAATAACATTCCAAATAAACAACTTTGAAGATGCAATTTCTTTAACAGTCACATCAATTAGTAATGCTGGGCCTGCATTTAATCACTATGGTCCTATGAGTAACTTTTCACAGATTCCATATTTTACAAAAATAATCCTGTCTGTTTCAATGTTACTAGGGCGTTTAGAATTAATGCCTTTAATAGTATTCTTCTCTGCAAATACATGGAAAAAACGTAGAAAAAGATTAAGAGAAAATCAAAGAGTTACTAATAACTTCATTGAATAATATACTGGTAGAAATTACTCAAAAATCATAATTTTCGAGTAATCTATTTTATCGAGTCACTCACATTATTATCAATCAATACAAAAAGACGAGTTCTACTTATAGATCTCGTCTTTTATCATTGAAACTATCCCTTGAATTTCTTCATTAATTCTTTCATCTAGTTCTTCTTTAGTAATTAATTCATCATTATGTGCTTCAGTATACCCTAGTATTACACCTAGAGAATTCTTAATATTGTGTAACATAATTTTTTTCTTCTGTTCATTTTTATCTAATTCTGAACTTCTTCTATAAATCATGTAAATATTTAAGAATACAAAAAATGTTAAAGGTAGGAAAAATATTTTAATATGTATTGCGGCAATAAGAAATACTACTATTAATACATTTACAGTTATGAAACTAATCATATTTTTCATGATATAAACTATAAACCTCTTTTTTATTTATGCTATATTTTTTAGCGGTATTTTTAATAGCTTCTGATTTTTTTTCACCACTTTGGACTTTTTCATAGATTATTTCTACAATATCATCAAGATTAAGTTCTGTTTTTTCTTCATTCTTTGAAGGAGAAATAATAATAACAAATTCTCCTTTTTCCTTAATTTCTCCACCTAACATATCTAATATCATACTAGCTTTATATGTTTCGATTTGTTCAAACATCTTCGTAAGTTCTCTCGCTACTGCAATTTTTCTTGTTGGTGCAATTTTAACAATCTCTTCTACTAAGTTTTTTACCCTGTGTGGACTTTCATATAAAATACCAGTTGTCTTTGAACTTAAAATAATTTCTAACTTTTGCTTAAGTTCTTTACTTTTTCTAGGCAAGAATCCATAGAAAGTATAGTTGTAAGATTCTATACCACTAGCAACCAGTGCTGTAAGTCCAGCATTAGCACCTGGTAGTGCAACAACATCTAATCCTGCTGTTTTTACCTTCTCTACAAGTACATACCCTGGATCTGAAATACATGGCATTCCTGCATCAGTTACTAATGCGATATCTAATCCTTCTTCTAAGTATTCTATTATTTTATCACTCATCTTATCTTCATTATGCTCATGATAACTAAGTAGTTTTTTACCTTTCATTTCATAATGATTTAATAACTTCTTAGTATTTCTCGTATCTTCACAAGCTATCATATCCGCTTCTTTTAGCACCCTTAGCGCTCTTAAAGTAATATCTTCCAAATTACCTATTGGTGTTCCCACTAAATATAACATAGTTATTTTTCCTTTATTTTCATATTAAAATCTTTTATTTTTTGCATTTTTTCTGTATTTAAATTAAGTAAAATATAATCTTCTTTACTTCTACGAGTTCGTTTTTTGAATAGACTTTCCGCACTCGTAGCTTCACTTTTCGTCTTAAACTCTTCAAAATATATAAGTTTTACAGGTACTCTCACCCTCGTATATTTCGCGCCCTTTTTGGCATTATGAGTTTTTATCCTTCCGACAATATCTGTTGTATATCCAGTATACCAAGTTTTATCGCAACACTCAACTACATACATAAAACTACTCATAAATCCCATACACTTTCTTCATCTCATCTGTATAGCTACCATCTTCATTATAAATATAAAACGGCTGTTCAACTTTAATATCACTAACCTTTGAGATACTTCCTTCAACAAGTACTATTTTACTATTTTCACTTGATAACTTACTATATACAAATCTGATTCGCTTAATAGCTAAACCATATTTTTCACATTCTGAAATAACATCTCCGATTCTATACGTTCTATGAACTAGTGCAAACTTCCCATTTTGTTTGACTAAATATCTAATCGCCTGCACTACATCACTAAGGTTACATAGTAATTCATGACGTGAAATATTGTGATTAAACTTTTCACGTTGATTCGGCATATTCTCTACAGGAAAATATGGTGGATTACAAATTACGTAATCAAATGTTGATGGTTTATAATATTCTTTTACATTTTTTATATCACCACTTCGTACAGCTACATTAGTAATTTCATTTAACTCTAGACTTTTTTTACTAAGTTCAACTAAATCTTCTTGAATTTCTAACATTTCTATTTTCGCATCAGACTTCTCCCTAAGAATTATCGAGATACCACCGTTCCCACTACAAAGCTCTATTATATTCTTTTTAAAACTTTTTGGTACATTTGCAAAATATGGAAGTAAAAACGAATCTGTCGACATACTATAATGATCAATCTTTTGTAATATCTTATAATTTTTCGAAACTATATCTATCCTCAAATTATCTTCCATACTAACCTCGTATTAAAAATTCTAAATTATTATTATCTAATAAAATCGTAAAAAGAAACTTCTCTAAAACTAACGTAGCATTAACATTTGAATTCAAATCCGTTAGCGCTAAAAGTACTTTTTCCTGCACTTTACTTATGTTCAAGACATCGTGCAGATTATTTTCAGTATAACTATTATTAATTTCGATATTTAAGTGTTTAAAAAATTCGACTACATCTTCTTTTGTTTTTAATTTTTCTAAAAGATAAATATTCGCTAAATGCGGTTTATTGCTATATCTTTTTACATATTCGCCAACAAATTTTATCAATTCTTCATTTTGTGAACTTTCTGTATTATTACTATGACCAACCAACTTTATCTGTTGGCAGCGAGAAATGATCGTAGGTAATACTGCACTGATATTTTTACAACTAAGTATAGCTATAATATCATCTTCAGGCTCTTCTAAAAATTTAAGAAGACTATTAGCTGCTTGTTCAGTCATCTTTTCGATATCTTTTATCCAATATATTTTTTTACCATAAAATGATTTAATACTCAAATCTGATTTTAGCGTTTGGATTTCTTCTTTTTTTATAGAGGTTTCACTCGTTAATCTATAAAAATCTACATAGTTACTGTGGTTTATACTATGACAATTCTTACATTCTTCACAACTGAAAAATTCCTTATTTTTATTTTCTAAGCAAAATATCGCTTTAACAAAACTTAAAATAAACTCATCACAATATAAACTATCCTCACCTATTACTAAATAGGCATGGGATAGTTTATTTGTTTTTAATGTATTTGTTAAAGATTTTATTACAATTGTATCTTTACTAAAGTTCATTGTTTAAAAATCCTTCCAATATAGAAAGTGCTTGTTTCTGCACATTCTCGTATGTATCACTTGCATCAATTACCTTAATGCGCTCGGTATTTTCATTTGAAAGATCATCATAACCACGTTTAACATTTTTGTAAAAATCTAGACTTTCTTGATCCATTCGGTTATTATCATCTCTATTTTTTGTACGCGCTAGCCCAACTTCAACATCTACACAGAAGTATAATGTCAAATCTGGTTCAAGATTATCAGTTGCATATGCATTAATATCTAAAATATCTTGTTTCGAAAGTCCTCGACCATAAGATTGATAAGCAACCGAGCTGTCTACAAAACGATCACAAATTACAATATATCCTTCATTTACATGCGGTAATATTTTTTTTACGATGTGATCTCGACGACTAGCACAAAACAGTAGGCTTTCAGTCTTAGCGTCGATATCATTTGAACTATCGAAAAGTAGTTCTCTTACTTTCTCGCTAAACTCTGTTCCACCAGGTTCACGTGTTGTTATTACTTTATATCCCTTTTCTTTCAAATACTCTGTAGCAAAGTTGATAAAGCTCGTTTTACCTGAACCATCTGAACCTTCTACTGTTATGAATTTACCTTTCATTTGAATAACCTTTCTTTTTTATATAATTACTTATTCATAAATTGAGAAATTCTTTCAACAGCTTCTTTTATATTTTCCATGCTTG
>CAURVX010000048.1:0-10611 GCA_963528605.1 uncultured Gemella sp. | reverse complement strand
TAGGTCAAATCATGAAAGCCTCAAAAGGACAAGCCAACCCACAAATGATCAACAAAATGTTATTAGAAGAAATCGCAAAACGATAATAACGAAAATAAAAAAAGAACTCGAGCCAAGGAGAAGTCTTTGTTTCGAGTTTTTTTGTTTTGAAAAATAGAAATTAAACATATAATGCATTAAATATTTTATCAGTATATTTCTATTATTTATAATGGTAAAAATTTAAAAAGATAGATTATATTTAAATATGCATTTATAAATTAAGTAGAAGCTTTATAGTATATAATTGAAGTAGTAGTAAAAAAAATTTTTCAAAAAAAAATTGATAAGATATTTGAGATTTTATCATGATTTGATTCGTTAAACTTTAAAGTAAATTTAAAGTGAAATATAAAATCCTTAAAGTAGATTATTATGAAGTTAAAAAAAATATTAAAAACAGTTAGTCCGGAAATGTTGTATTAAAAGATATTCTTAAATTCTGAATAAAAAAGGGTTTAACTGTAATTTTAAAAAATATTGATTTAATAATAATATAACTAATATTAAATAAAAAAAGTAGTTAGGGTTATTGTTTAATAATATATATATATTTCTAAAGTAAACAACTAAGAAAATCTCATAATAGAGTGATTAAATCGCTTTAATATAAGTTTTAAATATGATATTATAAAATTAAAAATATAATATATTGTTTTTATTTAATCAGTAATTTTTGATAAAAGGAGTGAATTAATTGTGGGAAAAAACAACATAAAATATCGCAACAAACATTTAGGAGAAAAAATAGAAACATATTCAATTAAAAAATTTAAAATAGGAGCAGCTAGTGTACTTATAGGTGTAGGTATATTCTTTGGTACGGGCATAGTTGAAGCCAAAGATATCTCAACTCAAACTAAAGAGATGCAAAATAATAGTTTTGATGAGTCTAATAAGAGTCGCAATCCAGCAGATGAAACTAAGCCTATTTTAAATAATGCTGAGAAAACTCAAGAAAAAGATAATAATGAAGTCAAAATAAAAGAACCGACTGTTTCTCAAGTTGGAGAAGTAAGAAATTCTACTTCAGAAGTACAAGTAGATAAAAATATTTTATTAAAGAAAATTGATGAATTAAAATTTCAGATTGAACGTCTTAAAGAGAATTCTGATCAGAAGAGTATTATTAATCAAGCTAAAAATAAACTTCAGTTAGCAGAAAGCATGTTAAAAACAGTAGATACACAAAAAGAAGTTGATAATATAGCGAAAGAACTTAGTTCTTATACGAATGTTTTGAAATCAATTCCGATAGAGAAAGATAATACCTCAACATCACAAGATTTACCGAAAGAAAAATTAAAAGAGGAAGTTCTGCCTACAGAATCAAAAAAAGATAACACTAGCATAACAACAATAACTAAATTACAAAATTCTAAAACGGAATTAACTGAGGTAGTTTCAAAAGTAGAAGGTTTATCATCAAAAGAGGATAAAATTAAAATAGAGAAAGCTAAAACAATTTTAGAAAAAATTAAATTAGCTTTAGCCGATAAATCTACAAAAGAAATTGAATTACTTGGTTTATATAACGAAGTAACAAGAAGTCGTAATTCATTGATGAATATTCTTACTCGTACAAATAGTGGGAAAAGGGATATTCGTAATGGAAAAGTTATTTCTAAAGATGGACGATTCCGTGCAGATACTGCAGTATCATCAAGTATTCTTGGTGGAGAGTTGACTTTTGTGGATAATAATGGTAATAGTACAGGTAAATCAGAAGCAAAAGTACCAGTGGTAAGTGATGGAGATGGAAAACGTCTTTTAAAATTTAAGCTTAAGTACTCAAGTTCTTCACCAGTGGCTATTAATAATGGGAAAATGAGATATATTATTCCTAAAAAACATTTGAATACATCTGTAAAACCAACAATTTCTAATTCTGCGCTAGTAGATGGAAATCCAAAAGATATATCTGATGATGAAAACTATATTTATGAGTTTACACTAAGATCTATTTCAGGGGGATCAGTAGGAGAAGTTAATATCGAACAACAAATTAGTTCATCAATTGATAAAAGCCCATCAAATAATGACACTACTGAAGCACGTGTAGAATTTTATCGTGGAGATGAGTTAATTTCTACAGCCAAAGCAACCGCAACATATGATTATTTATCACAAATACTATACAAAGAATCAGATACAAAAGCGAATAAAAATATTCTTGATTATATTAATGATGATTCAGATGCTGATAAAAGATTTAAATCAAATTGGGAAAGTGGTTATGTTCTTGGGACAAAATTAGAA
The DNA here is from genome assembly GCA_963528605.1 of uncultured Gemella sp. Lineage (GTDB taxonomy): Bacteria > Bacillota > Bacilli > Staphylococcales > Gemellaceae > Gemella. Next base: position 8,313 of record CAURVX010000048.1, on the reverse strand, counting down.
GATGGAAGTTTTACTCCAACCAAAGGAAGTACTTATGCTCTACCATTAATTGCTTACGATAGAGGTAGGGACTTTATGCAAGGTTCTGAATTAGGAGATAAAAATGGTAATGGTCGTCTAACTGATATTGACTATACAATCACAGGCATTCCAGAGTTTCTAGAATTAGTGCCAAGTATAGGTAGTAATAAATATTGGACATTAGAAGGTAATGTTGCAAAATTAAAATATGATCCAACTTCAACAGATATATACAAGCGTCCTACAAGAATAGGAGTTAATGTTGGTAATAAGGGTCCAGTGTTCAGAGTAAAAGAGAATTATTTTGATACCCCTGAGAAAATTAATGCGTACTTACGTTCAGCAAATGGAAAAGGTTTTGATATAGAATATAAAGCAATAGGTCATAGACCTGATGGTACATCTTATACCCAAACTTTAGCCACTGCAGACAATAATAAATTAAAATTTTATATCGAAGAGGGGCTAGGGAATATACCAGCTGAAAGAATGGGAACATCAGTTACTACTCCAAATAAACAACGTTTATTCTCAAGTCAAAGTGATACAGATGAATTTAATGTATCATATGGATATAATGATGGAAAAATAAGAAATCCTCAAACAGGAACAGAAACAGCGAGACCACTAAATGGTAATGGGGATAAGTTAGATAATAACTTCTTTACGTATTCAGTACCGAAGGATAAAAATGATACTTATTTTACGTACTTTAAACTAACTGAGGTAAATGCCAATGTACTACAAGAAGATGGAAGTAGGAAATTCACTGGTTATAATGAAGGAAATAAATCTGATTTTAATTTTACAATAAATAAACCATTTAAACTATATGGTATAAAAGAAGACGGAACTCGAGAACAACTAAAAGAAATGTCAACTGTCGATCAATTGTTCGAGGAAGTTGAAATTGATAAAACAAAAAAATTCACTAGACTAGTATTAGAACATCCAGACGTCGTAGATAAATTTTTAGAAAAAGGTGGAGAGTTTAATCTACTAGGATTTAGATCCACTGTAAAAACAACAATGGACAAATGGCAAGAAATGGCAGCTAACGACAAAATTACACGCCATGAGAACAATATTGATGTTAGTTTATCAACAAATGGAAATTCAATAGATGCTGCAACAACAATGGCGTATCCAACAACAGTTAAGAAAACTCCATACAATACAGCAGTACATACAAAAGATCGCTATACTGCAGAACTAGGAATAAGCCCTGTAGCACCAACTGGTGATATAAATGCAGCAAGTTATGATGAAAATCGTGGGAATAATAAAGATGAAATCAGTCGACAAAAAATAGTTCCATTTATAGTAAGATATAAAGCTCCAGAATACTTTAATACTGCAATAAAAACAGTTGATGGTAAAAAGGTATTAGATCCTACAATATTGGATGAAAATTTAAAAAATGCGACTGTTATGTTAGTAACAGACGCAGGGCTACCACTAACTAATTTCCGCTTACCAATTGATAATAAGCTTTATTCAAATAAATTTTCTACACAAGGAAGATATAATTATAGTGCAGGAAATTATGAGGATGTAGTTAAAGATACTGACGTTGTTAATCCAGATAAAGTTGTTAAAAATTATAATGGTACAGGAAAAACAGCATATATTTTTAAAGCGAAAGACTTAGGTTATAAAACAGTAGATTTAAATTTAAATCAAATAAACGGGGATGGCCCAGTAGCCTTGACATTTGAAGTAGTAAATAATGGTCAAGCTCCAAATGGAACATATCATATTGATTCATACCTAGTTTGGGATTCAAGAGCACAGAGCTTAATAGGAAGAGATCCAAGCCTGAGTGCAGATATTCTTGAAGGTCACGAACCAGGACGCACAGTTGTAAAAGCAAGTACTGATGTAACATTAAAAACTGCTTCTGAATATTTTGGTCAACTTACAATTGCTAAAAAAGATCAAGAAGGAGTTATGGGAATTATTAATGTAAAAAATGGAGATGAAGTAACCTTAAGTCCATCTGTGACTAATGCTGCAGATACTCCAGCTGTGCTAAAAGAATTAATGGTAGAAATTCCTAAAAACTATACTTCACCTAATAAAGTAGCCGAAACAGCGCTTAAAGGTCCTATTCCTGATACTGCAGATTATCATGTGGAGTATACTACATTAAAAGGAACAAATGCAGAAAAAACTGTAGCTCCTTATGTACGTGCTGACCAAATTACCGATTGGAGTCAAGTAACTGCTGTTAAATATGTATTTGATAAAGTATATACTCTAAACAAAGGAGAAACTTTTAAAACTAAGTTTAATGTGACTGTGGATCCAGAAAATCCAAACTTAGTAGAAGGTGAATCTCAGGTCTGGTTAAAAGACGGTAGAAATAATTGGTTAGAATCAAATAAAGTAGGTCTTGTAACAGAAGATATTCGAGGAAAATTAAACGTAAAACATATTAATCTTGCTGGAAATGAAATAATGGATCAGTATAATGAAAGAAATTTTGAAAATGAGCCATACACTACAAACTCATACGGACTAATAGAAAGAGCTAGAGATGGAAAAGCTTATGTATTCAGTCATGTACACGAAGAATCTGATCCAACTAGTGGAAAATATGTAAAACAACAAACGAAAAAAGTAATTTATGTATATAGTGAAGCTACTCGTACTGAAGAGAGAAAAGAAGTAACTAGAACAATTAATTATGTCGAAAAAGATAATGAAGGAAATGTAATCTTCAATAAGAGAACCTATACTCGTCCAGCTAAAAGAAGCATCTATGTTATAAAAGAAGGGCCAAAAGCAGGAGAAAAAGTTTATGGTCCATGGGAAAAAGTTCATGACTTAGTGCCTTTAGATTGGCCAACTGAAGTTTCTCCACTAGGTAATAGCGATTATACTCTAGTTGGTAGAAAAGATGATGAAACAATTAAGAATGTTGAAAGAGAACCAATTGTTACATGGAAATCACCGAATGATGATATTCAAGTAAATCCAGTAACAGGTAAGATAACAATCCCATCTGATAAAATAAAAGCTGGAACTGAAATTTCAGTCGTAACTAGAGATGCTAAGCAGATCTACACTAATGCTTTACCAGTAGATAATGCAGGTAATAAAGAAGTTACGCCATTAGTATCACAAACAACAAGATTAGAAATTACATATATCCCTAGAGGACGTACAGAGGCTATTACGTCTATCGTTACAAAAGAAGGAAATCGTTGGACTACTACAGATACTAATATTCGAGTAAATGCAAATTCTGGAGAAGTAACAATACCTAAAGTAAATCGTGAACTTGGTAAGAGTGTTACAGTAATTGCTAAAGATGCCCAAGGAAATAGCACAGCTTATTCACCTATAAGTGGATTTAGTGATGCTGTTATTAAACCAGTGACAGAACCATTTTCTATGGAAATAAAATATACTCCAGCTGGGCAAGATGAACCAGTAACGTTAACAGTATCTAGAGATATTATTGATAATAAAGAATATACAGTTCTTTATGAAGCGAAAAAAGGTTCGATTAATATTAATTATGAAGATACTGAAGGAAATGTTATTAAAGATAAACAGGCATATGTAACAAAACAAAGACTTAGAAATGCTTTGGATGTCGACGGAACAGAACTTACAGGAGGAAATAAAAATTCTTATAACCTAGGACAACTTCAAGGAGAAAAGAGAGAAAAATTCAGACCTGATAAGATTACATTAGACAATGGAAAAATCTATAAATTGATAAGAGTAAAACCAAATGCACCAAGAGAATTTGGTAATTTAACTGAGGGTACTACGGAAATTACTTATGTATATGAACTTGCTAAAGGTACAGTTAGAGTTAAATATCAAGATACTGACGGAAGAGCTTTTGGTCTAGCTGATAAAACAATAAAAGATAATGTTCCAACAGGAGAACAATATGATACTACAACAGTTGAAAATAAACCACCACGTTATGAAACAGCTGATGGAAAAATCTACGAATTGGTTACAACTCCGAAGACAACTGGTGGTGTACAATACGATGCTCAAGGTATTAGAACTAATGTAAACCAAACTACGAAAGCAGAACCATCAGGTACAGTTGTGGAAGGTAATAAAGAAATTACTTATATTTATGAACTTAAAAAAGGAAGCGTAGTTGTACATTATGTTGATACTGAAGGTAATAAGATTAAAGATGACCGCACTGATAAAGATAATGTTAACACTGGAACAAATTACAATGTAACAGATTCAACTAATAAACCAACAAAGATTACAACACCTGAAGGTAAAATTTTTGAATTAGTAACGGAAGCTAAAACTGAAGGAAATCTTCAATATGATGCAACTGGTGTTAAAAAGGATTCGGCAGCAGTTAGTGGTAAAGTAAAAGCTGAAACATTAGAAGTCACATATGTTTATAAAGAGAAAAAATCAGCAGTTAATGTTAAGTATGTTGATTCTCAAGGACGCCCAATTGCAGGTACTGCTACAATGCCGGGTGATACAACAGAAGAGGTAACCACTGAAGGATTGAAACCAGTGACAGAAGCTAGTATCAAATCTGATTATGATGTAACAAATAAAAAAGCGACTAAAATAACGACAGCTGACGGTAAAGTTTATAGATTAATAAATGCACGCCAAGGATTAAAAGAAGGTTCAAAACCAGCTACTGGTAAAGTAGAAGAAAATGAGATTACTGTTACTTATCAATATGAATTGTTAGGTAGTGTAGTAACTAAATACGAATTATCAGATGGTACTAAATTAACAGGTGCGTTAACATTCGATAACGCAACAACTACAACTACAGTAGAAGAAAAAGGATTAGCTGTTGAAAATGCCACAGATGTATCAAATGGTACAAATTATGATGCAAGCACTCCAGCTAATAAGCCGAACAAGATTACAACAGCGACTGGAGAAGTCTATTACTTAACAACTTTAAATAATGGAGTAAAAGCTGAATCAGCACCAGTTACTGGATCTGTAGAAGAAGGTAAAACAAAAGAAGTTACTTATGTCTACGAAAAAGCGGGTTCAGTAGTGATTAAATATATTAATACTGACGGTACTGAAATTAAAACATCAGTACAAGATTCTACAAATGTTAAAGCAGGAACAGCATACAACGCAGCTGAAACTGATGAAAAACCAGCAACAATTGAATTTAACAATAAGAAATATAAACTAGTTACAAAAGCAGGTAATACTCCAACTAATGTAATATACAGTGCAGAAGCAGTCGTAACAAACGGAGAAAACGTTGGGGCTGCAACTGGACAAGTAGTAGCAGGAAAAACACTTGAAGTAACTTATGTTTACGAAGAAGTTAAAGGAAATGTAATTGTTAAATACGTAGATGAAAGTGGAACACCACTTTCAGGAACTGCGACAATTCCAAGTGGTACTGAAACTGTTACAGTAGATGGAGTAAAAGCGGTCACTGAAGCAGAGTTAGGAACTAACTATGCTACAAAAGTTGCAGAGAAAAAAGCGACTAAGATTACAACTGCAGAAGGAAAAGTCTATGAGCTTGTAGCAGAAAATAATGGATTATACAATACATCAGAGCCAGAAATAGGAACAGTAACAGAAGCTGATAAGGTTGTAACATTCGTCTACAAAGAGAAAAAATCAGCAGTAAATGTGAAATATGTTGATAAAGCCGGTCAACCAATCGCTGGAATTGCAACAATGCCTAATGATTCAACAGAAGAAGTAACAGTTAATGGATTAAAACCTGTAACAGATGCAAGCGTGAATACTGATTACAATGTTGCAGACAAAAAAGCATCTAAGATTACAACAGCAGATGGAAAAGTTTACCGACTAATTGCTGAACGTGACGGATTACTTGATGGATCTAAACCAGCTTCTGGTAAAGTAGAAGAAAACGAAATTACTGTAACTTATCAGTATGAGTTATTAGGAAGTGTAGTTACTAAATATGAATTATCAGATGGTACAAAATTAACAGGTGCATTAACATTTGATAATGCAACATCTGCAACAGAAGTTGGAGAAAAAGGATTAGCTGTTGCCAATGCCACAGATGTATCAAATGGTACAAATTATGATGCAAGCACTCCAGCTAATAAACCGAATAAGATTACAACAGCAACTGGAGAAGTATATTATCTAATAACTTCAAATAATGGAGTAAAAGCAGATTCAGCGCCAGTAACTGGAACAGTAGAAGAAGGTAAAACAAAAGAAGTTACTTACGTCTACGAAAAAGCAGGTTCAGTTGTGATTAAATATATTAACACTGACGGTACTGAAATTAAAACATCTGTACAAGATTCTACAAATGTTAAAGCAGGAACAGCTTACAACGCAGCTGAAAATGATGAAAAACCAGCAACACTTTTATTTAACAACAAGAAATATAAACTAGTTACAAAAGAAGGTACTACTCCAACTAACGTAACTTACTCTGCAGAAGCAGTCGTAACAAACGGAGAAAATGTTGGAACTGTGGAAGGACAAGTAGTAGCAGGAAAAACCCTAGAAGTAACATATGTTTATGAAGAAGTTAAAGGAAATGTAATTGTTAAATACGTAGATGAAAGTGGAACACCACTTTCAGGAACTGCGACAATTCCAAGTGGTACTGAAACTGTTACAGTAGATGGAGTAAAAGCGGTCACTGAAGCAGAGTTAGGAACTAACTATGCTACAAAAGTTGCAGAGAAAAAAGCGACTAAGATTACAACTGCAGAAGGAAAAGTCTATGAGCTTGTAGCAGAAAATAATGGATTATACAATACATCAGAGCCAGAAATAGGAACAGTAACAGAAGCTGATAAGGTTGTAACATTCGTCTACAAAGAGAAAAAATCAGCAGTAAATGTGAAATATGTTGATAAAGCCGGTCAACCAATCGCTGGAATTGCAACAATGCCTAATGATTCAACAGAAGAAGTAACAGTTAATGGATTAAAACCTGTAACAGATGCAAGCGTGAATACTGATTACAATGTTGCAGACAAAAAAGCATCTAAGATTACAACAGCAGATGGAAAAGTTTACCGACTAATTGCTGAACGTGATGGATTACTTGATGGATCTAAACCAGTATCTGGAAAAGTAGAAGAAAACGAAATTACTGTAACTTATCAATATGAGTTAGTAAATGGTAACGTAACAGTAAGTTATAAAGATACTGAAGGTAATAAGATTGAAGGATATGAAACACCAAAAGACGCAGAAAAAGGTGCCCCAACAGGAAAAGACTTCAATACAGCAACAGAAGTGTTAAAACCAACTAAGATTACAACGCCAAGTGGAAAAGTATATAACCTAGTACCAACACGTACTGAAGGAGCTGAAACTGGAAAAGTAACAGAAGCCCCAAAAAACGTTACTTACGTATACGAATTAGTTAAAGGTGATGTAACAGTAACCTATAAAGACACTGAAAATAAAGTGATTGAAGGATATGAAACACCAAAAGATGCAGAAAAAGATGCCCCAACAGGAAAAGACTTCAATACAGCAACAGAAGTGTTAAAACCAGCTAAAATCACAACACCAAGTGGAAAAGTATACAACCTAGTATCAGCGAGAACAGAAGGAGCTGAAACTGGAAAAGTAACAGAAACACCACAAAATGTAACGTATGTGTATGAATTAGCAAAAGGTGATGTAACAGTAAGTTACAAAGATACTGAAGGTAACAAGATTCCAGGATATGAAACACCTAAGAATGTTGAAACACAATCCCCAACAGGAAAAGAGTACACTACTGTGACAGAAGCGTTTAAACCAACTAAGATTACAACGCCAGATGGAAAAGTATACAACCTAGTACCAACACGTACAGAAGGAGCTGAAACTGGTAAAGTAACGGAAACACCACAAAACGTAACGTATGTATATGAATTAGCAAAAGGTGATGTAACAGTAACCTATAAAGATACTGAAAATAAAGTGATTGAAGGATATGAAACACCTAAGAATGTTGAAACACAATCACCAACAGGAAAAGACTTCAATACAGCAACAGAAACGTTTAAACCAACTAAGATTACAACGCCAAGTGGAAAAGTATACAACCTAGTACCAACACGTACAGAAGGAGTTGAAACTGGAAAAGTAACGGAAACACCACAAAATGTAACGTATGTATATGAACTGGCAAAAGGAAACGTAACAGTAACCTATAAAGATACTGAAAATAAAGTGATTGAAGACTATGAAACACCTAAGAATGTTGAAACTCAATCACCAACAGGAAAAGAGTACACTACTGTAACAGAAGCGTTGAAACCAACTAAGATCACAACGCCAAGTGGCAAAGTATACAAC
>CAURVX010000047.1:0-10851 GCA_963528605.1 uncultured Gemella sp. | reverse complement strand
ATGTATTCGTTAAGAAAGGTGACACTTGGGAACCAGCAGGAAATATTAAAGGGCCAAAAGGAGATAAAGGGGATACTCCAGAAATCACTACAAAACCAGGAGCAGATGGTAAGAGTACAGATGTAACGATTACTGTTCCAGGAAAAGATCCAGTTACTGTTAATGTTAAAGATGGAAAAGATGGAAAATCTTTAGTTGCTAAAAAAGAAGGTAATGAGACTAAGATTTATGTTGAAGACCCAGCAAATCCAGGACAACCGTTAGATCCTACAAAACCTCTTGCAACAGTTCTTGATGGACTTAAAGGTGACAAAGGTGAAAACGGGACTAATGGAGCAGATGGAAGATCTCCAGTCGTTTTTGTAACTGATAACGGAGATGGAACACACTCTATTACTGTTAGAAACCCTGATGGTTCTGAATCAACAACTAAAGTTAAAGATGGTAAAGACGGTAAAACTGCAACTATCACAACTACTGATAACCAAGATGGAAGTCACACAATCACTGTAACAAATCCAGACGGATCAACTAAAGAAACTGTTGTTAAAAACGGTAGAGATGGTAAGACTCCAAAAGTTGAAGTAACCGATAACGGAGATGGAACGCACACAGTTAAAGTTACAGATGGAGACGGTAATGTTACTAATGCTATCATCAAAGATGGTAAAGACGGTAAAACTGCAACAGCAACTACAACAGAAAACCAAGATGGAAGCCACACAGTAACCATCACAAACCCAGATGGAACTAAGAATGAATTTGTTGTTAAGAATGGACGTGACGGTGTTGACGGACGTACTCCAACAGCATCTGTTCGTGATAATGGAGATGGAAGTCACACTATCGTTATTACAAATCCAGAAGGTGTTACAACTGAAACAACAGTACGTGATGGTAAATCACCAAAAGTAACAATAACTGATGAACAAAATGGAACTCACAAAATTACAGTACTAAATGGTGATGGGACTACTACTGAAACAATCATTAAAGACGGTAAATCACCAGTAGCAACAGTTAGGGATAACCAAGATGGTACTTACACTATCCGTGTAGAAAATGGAAATGGAACAGTTTCTGAAACAACGGTACGCGATGGTAAATCACCAACTGCTAAAGTAGTAGACAATGGAGATGGAACTCACACAGTTACAATCGTTAACTCTGATGGAACTACTACAACTACAACAGTACGTGATGGTAAATCACCAAAACTTGAAGTGATCGATAACAATAATGGTTCACACACTATTAAAGTTACGGGATCAGACGGTAAAGAAACTAATACTACAATCTTTGACGGTAAATCACCAAAAGCTAATATCGTTGATAATGGAGACGGAACTCACATATTAACAATCGTAGATTCAGATGGACGTGAATACAAATCTGTTATTAAAGATGGAAAAGATGGAGTATCGCCAACTGTAACAGTTAAAAATAATAATGATGGAACTCACACAGTTACAATCACAAATCCAGACGGAAGTAAAACTGATATGGTTATCAAAGACGGTAAAGATGGAAAATCACCAAAAGTTTCTGTTGAAGATAACGGAGATGGAAGTCACACAATAACAATCATCAATTCTGACGGTTCTGTTACAAAAACAGTTGTTAAAGACGGAAAAGATGGACGTGACGGAAAAGATGGTAAAGACGGACGCGACGGAAAAGATGGTAAAGACGGAAACTGTGGATGCAATGATAAACCAGTACCCCCAGTAAAAAATAATCCAGCTGGACCAACGTTTGCAATGCCAGAACCACCAGTTCATGAATTACCAGAATATACAGGTGGGGTAACACCACTTGATCCTCCGGTTTATGAAAAACCAGAATTCAATGGTGGAGTACCAGGAATGCCTGAGGTTACTGAAGTACCAGAATTAAAAGTACCAGAAGTGCCAGCGCAACCAACGCCGGAAGTGCCAGCGCAACCAACATTAGAAAAACCAATGACACCGGATAATGGAACAGTACCACCAACAACAGAAATGGTACCAGCAGTTAATGTAAATCAACCACAAGCTAATGCTCGTGTTGAAAGATTAGCCAAAACAGGTGAACAAGGTTATAATGCTTCTATCTATTTAGGTGGAACACTATTATTCACTCTTTACTTAGCTGCAAGAAGAAAAGATGACTAGAATATATTAAGGAATAACTAATTAAATAATATTTTCTAAAATAGATATAGAAGTATCTTGAAAAGAACTCTAACGGAAATTTCGTTGGAGTTCTTTTCTTTTTTATATTTTGGACAAGAGGTAAGAAAATAATATGATACTTTTGTTTAGTAAATTTCTCTATAATTATAGCTCGCTAATGTTTTCTATTTTTCCTTTTAAAAAACATTGAAATTTGGTATAATAATAAAGATACCTATATAGTAAATAATGCTATGTGAAGGTATTATAAAAATAAAAAAGGAGTGTTAATTTGAGTAATAACATTTCAGATGTTTTAGCAAAAGAAATTGAGAAGTTAATGAAGAATAAATTTTTCTTCAAACAACCGAGTAATTCAAAGGTTTTAACTAATTCAGCTATTTATTTACTGTTAACGGTGATAGGATCGTTAGTGAATTTTGAAATTTTGGCAGCATTCCTTTCTGTATTTCCACTTACATATGTACTTGGCGCAAAAGGATTAAGATATTATCTCCCATTAATTATTACTGGGGGTGCGATGTTATCTGTAGTTACATCTTCGAGTATGATAGTTTGGTATGTTATACACATGGTTATAGCATATATAATTTATAAAACTATATTATTGAGAGGTTCGAAAATATTTTTAGTTGCAGCATCAACTACGGTAATATTTTCAGGTATAGCCTTGTATATATTTATATCGATAAAAATTGGAAAAATAGTTATTGATAGTAAGCAAATATTGGAGTTTATTAATACTTATGTTAATTCTATGGTAGAGATGAATCAAGGTGTTGATAAAAACTTAGTTTTAGAAAGTTTTTCAAGTATGCAAAAATCATTCCCTGTAACAATATTCATCATGTTACTTGTATATAGTTTAGTATTGGTACATTATACATTATCGATGTTAGCTAGAGAATTTGTGATTATTCCAGTATTTCCAAAGTTTAGTCACATAATGGTTAGTTCAAAAAGTGCGTATACATATATTGTAGTTACTATAATAACTTTCCTTGTTGAAATGGAAGCTGGAAGCAATACATATAGTTTTTGGAATATTCTATTCCAAAATATAACAGGAATATTATCGTTAGCATTTATTTTAAATGGATTGTTTACCGCATTCTTCTTTGTAGAACAAAAATCAAAATCAACTATAGGTAAACCTATATTAGTCTTGTTGATGGTGATTTTTAGTCCTATCTTTGAATTACTAGGATTTGTTGACAGTGTATTCAAGTTAAGAGAAGGATACATTATTATGAAGAGGGGGAGATAAGCATGAGCGATAAGAGAAAGTATGAGTTAATTATAATAACTGCATTTTTAGTAGGTGCGATTCTAAGTGGCATATTTAGTATTTACAGCTTAATAGTATACTTATTGATGGGCTTACTTATTTTCGTTCTTTATAACACTCAGAAGAAAAAAGTCGTTGAACAAACAGAGCGATACATCAGCAAACTGACTAATAGAATTAAAAATTCTTCCGAAAAAGGTATCAATAAGTTTCCTATAGGAATAATCGTAATTGATGAAGATAAGAATATAGAGTGGGCTAACAATTTTATATACAAGAATATTAAAGTTGAAGATATCAAGGGTATGAATATTGTAGAACTTATGCCTGAGATTAAGGAGTTGTTTGCTCTTGAGACTCCTGTAGATAATCAGTTTGAAATTTTTGGTAAACACTATAAAGTAAATTACCAAAAAGATAGTGGGTATATATATTTCTTTGATATTACAGAAAGTAAAGTAGTAATGCAAAGATTTAGAGATACTCGTCCGATTATACTTAATTTGAGTCTTGATAATTATGAAGATGTATATGATTCTTTAGATGACGAAGTTGCAAGTAGATTAGATGCAACCATAGTTATTACTTTAACAGATTGGGCCAAAAAGAATAGTATTTATCTAAAAAGAATAGATGAAGATAGATTTATAGGACTTTTAAATGTTAGAGATTTAAAGAAAATCGAAAAAGAAAAATTCCAGATTTTAGATACTATTAGAAATCTAAAAGAGGATTTCGATGCACCGATTACTTTAAGTATAGGTGTAGGTATGGGGACAGATTTCTTACCAGAGTTAGGAGAACTTGCGAAGAGTTCACTAGACCTTGCTTTAGGTCGTGGAGGAGATCAAGTTGCCATGAAGGATGTTGATGGTACGATTAGATTTTATGGTGGTAAAACTAATCCACAGGAAAAACGTACTAGAATTAAGGCGCGTGTTGTTTCTAATGCGTTGGCTGATATTGTAAGTGATAGTGATAAGATAATTGTAATGGGACATAAACGACCTGATTTCGATGCTGTTGGGGCATGTGTAGGTATATATACCTTCTCTAAGTTTTTGGGTAAAGAGTGTTATATTATCTTAAATGAAAGTGATCGTGATGAGACTATTAAAAAAGTGATGTTTGAAATAGATAGTCATGATGAACAATTATCGAGAGTATTTGTAGACAGTGATGAAGCTTGGGAGCTTATGACTCCTCAGACAACTTTAATCGTTGTAGATACTTCTGATGCTTCACGTGTAATTGATGCAGCTATATTATCTAAAGCTAATAGAAAAGTTATAATCGATCATCATAGACGTGGAGAAGATATAATTACGAATCCATTGTTAACTTATATTGAACCGTATGCTTCATCTGCATCTGAATTAATCGCAGAGCTAATAGAGTATCAAACTAAGATTGAAAAAATTTCTCCTATTGCAGCAACAGTTATGCTTGGAGGAATAGTAGTAGATACTCAGAACTTTTCTGTAAGAACGGGTTCTAGAACGTTTGATGCAGCTGCATATTTACGTAGCAATGGAGCAGATCCAATAAAAGTTAAAACGATTCTAAAAGAACCATTTGAGAATTTCATGAATAGGGTAGAAATAATTAATAATTCTATTCAGAAGTCCCCAGAGATTATTATGGCAAAAGCCCCTGAAGAAAAATATTATACAAATGTTATGCTTGCTCAAAGTGCCGATTTACTTCTGACTCTTAAAGGTATTGAATGTAGTTTCGCTATAGGATATCTAGAAGAAGGTAAAGTAGGTATTTCAGCAAGATCATTAGGTAATATAAATGTTCAACTTATTATGGAAGAACTCGGTGGGGGAGGTCATCTTGCTAATGCAGCAACTCAGATTGAGGGGATTAACTTAGATGAAGCATTAGAACGTTTAAATGATGCTATTGATAAAATAACATCTTAAAAATAAATCATAGAAAAAAGGAGAAATTATAATGAAAGTTATATTTTTAGAAGACGTTAAAGGAAAAGGTAAAAAAGGAGATGTTAAGGAAATTGCTGATGGATATGCAAAATTCTTAATAACTAACAAGAAAGCTGTAGCAGCAACAAATGCTAATATGGCAACACTAAAAGGACAACAAAAACGTGTTGAAAAAGATAAACAAGAAGAATTAGTTCAAGCTAACATACTTGCGAAACAACTAGAAGGTTTAGAAGTAACTATTAAAGTTAAATCTGGAGAAGGTGGAAGACTATTCGGATCAGTATCTTCTAAACAAATTGTAGAAGAACTTAAGAAACAACATGACCTAAAAGTTGATAAGAAAAAAATTGATTTACCACACGGTATTCAATCTTTAGGGTACACAAACGTTAAAATCAAATTACACTCTCAAGTAGAAGGAACAATTAAAGTTCACGTGGTGGAACAATAGTAAATAAGTTGAAGGTGATAATATGAAATATCATATAGATTCTGTCGTTATGGCGGAACAATCGTTATTAGGGGCTCTAATGCAAGAGCCTGAGAAATTAGTAGAAGTAAAGGCGACTGTTGATGCTGAAGACTTCTATGATGAACGAAATAAAGATATTTACAGTGCTATTTTGCGTTTAGATGAAATGGAAATAATACCTGACACCACTACAATTTTTGAAGAAATAAATAATAGTGGGGCATTCAGAAACGTGGATGCCTCATTATATATAGTGGACTTATATGATATTACTCCAAGTTCTAGAAATATAATGCATTATGCGAATTTAGTAAAAAGATATTCTATTTACAGAGAAATTCGTGCAGCTTTATTAAGTAGTACTGAAGAGATGAATCAAGGAAATGCTGATATTGACTCTTTAACGGCAACTTTATTCGATCAAGTTGAACGTGCTATGGAGCGTGCCAAGACATCTCAATTTAAGAACATGAAAGATGTTACTGAAGAAGTATTTAAAGAGATTCTAGCTCGTATGGCAGGAGAAGGTGAAAATGTAGCTGTCCCAACTGGATATGGAGCTCTAGATAAGCTTGTAGGTTTTGGTAAGGGGGATTTAATTATCCTTGCAGCACGTCCAGCGATGGGTAAAACAGCATTTGCGTTGAATATTGCGCTAAATATTGCTGGAAAAAATCCTCGTTCTGAAGATGAGAAAAGAACAGTGGCATTATTCTCGTTAGAGATGGGGGCGGATCAGCTTGTTTCTAGGATGATTTGTAGTGAGGGAATGATAGATTCTGAAAAAATTAAACGAGGAAATCTTGATAATGATGACCTTATGAAACTGGAAACAGCGGTTCATTTCTTAAATCAGAAGAATGTCTTTATTGAGGATAGTGCTTTTATTAAAGTAAATGAAGTAAAAGCGAAATGTAAATTATTAAAAGCTGAACATGGTTTAGATTTAGTGGTTATCGATTATCTACAACTTCTGCAAGGAAGTAAGAGAACAGATAATAGACAACAAGAGGTATCTGAAATATCTCGTAGTTTAAAACAGATGGCCAGGGAACTAGAATGCCCTGTAATTGCCCTATCTCAGTTATCACGTAGTGTTGAATCTAGGCAAGATAAACGACCTATGATGAGTGACCTTAGGGAATCGGGAAGTATTGAGCAAGATGCTGATATCGTTTCATTCTTATATCGTGGTGACTACTATAGAAGTGAAGATGCTGATGAAAATGAAGTTCAAGATACAAGTGATGTCTCTACTATCGAGGTAATTATTGCTAAAAATAGGCATGGACAAACAGGAACGGCGGAACTTGCATTTATGAAACGATATAACAAGTTCGTATCGAAAACTTATGCAGAATAGGAGAGGGAGTTATGAAAATTAGAAATAATAATCAAAATAATGAAATGAATAACAATCAAAATGGTTATTATGATGAAAATGGAAATTTTGTTCAAGGTGGCTTTTATGATCAAGATGGAAATTTCATACCTGATGACTATTATACTCCTAATAACAACCTAACGCTAGCTGGTTATTATGATACGAATGGTTTCTTTATTATAACTGGTTATTATGATCAAGATGGTAATTATGTAGAAGATAATAGTTATTCAAGTAATAATATAAATAACGAGCAATACAATCAAGGTGGTAACTTTGTCCCATTTAATAATCAAAGTAATAATTTCCAAGGAAATAATAGTAGTTTAGTTGACGATAATGTTAGAAGTGACGAAAATAGTATTAATGAAGAACCTAAAAAGAAAAAATCTAAACTGGGTTACCTAGTTGCATTACTTTTAATATGCATAATTGCCGCAAGTATCTATTATTTCAAATTCTACAATAAAGATTCAAAAGTAGTTCACATTGATCAGTATAAAGTTGAATTAGCTGCTTATGGAACTAACCGAAATGGTAAGGTTGATGTTAATATTACGGAAGTTCCAGAAGTTAAAGATGCTGATGAAAACATCAAGAAATTCTTAAGAAAACCTGAGGTGAAATATTCTCCAAAAGAAAACTTGGAAAATGGAAGTAAAGTCGATGTAGAGATAACTCTTAATAAAGAGGAAGCTGAGAAGAAAGGGTTAAAACTTTCTGGTAGTTTTAAACGTACTCTTACAGTAACTGGCTTATCTGAAGAAAATAGCTCTAAAAAAGAAGAGAAAAAATCTACAAGTAATACTCTTTGGAATAAAGAAAAAAGTGATAAACTTCATAAGTATGTAAAAGAATGGGAAAAAACTTTAAATCAAAATTATAAGGAATATACGATTGATAATAAAGTTAATTACTATGGATTAAATCTTCCAGGAGATACAGAAAAAATCGGACAAGCACGCCTAGTACTAGAAGGTGACAAATTAGTCAGCATGAAGTGGTCACCAGAAGGAAACCAGAAAGATGTATATAATATAGTTGCTGTATATTCTGATATTGAAAATGTAGTAGGGCCAGCATCTCATTTATATTACTTTACAATTTTAAATGGTGAGCCGATAGTACTGGTAACTGAACAAAACCAAGGTAATGATAAGAAATACTTATACTTCAAGAGAACAGCAAATGTTTATCTACAAGAAGGATTCGAAAAAATAGTTAAAAGTGAGTAAATTTAAAGCTAGGGACAGATAGCTAAGGTGTTGTTTGTCGCTGGCTTTTTACAAAAAATATTATAATAAAGTTTCGGAGGAAAAATTATGAATTTTAAGAATAAAAGATTAATATCAACTGTTATTGTTGTAGTTCTTGTGATATTTTCGTTGATTAAAGGAACTATTACATCAAGTAACAACAGTAAAAAAGATGATGCAGAATTGAATGGATATTTAACAGAGTTCTTGCAAGAACAAAGTGTTACTAAATTAACTTTGAAAAAAGGTAGTAGTAGCGAAGTTATTCAAAAAATTTCTATAGATGGTGAAATTAATGCAGAGATGACGAATACTTATTCAAGAGGTTCGGTTTTAAATCAAATTAAAGAAGCCAAAGGTAACCCTAATGTTAAAGCTATATTATTATCTGTGAATTCACCAGGTGGTGGTGTTTATGAGACTGCAGAATTGTACAATGCTCTTAAGAATAGTGGTAAAGATGTCTATGTTTCGATGAAAAAAATGGCCGCTTCAGGTGGATACTACATATCTACGCCAGCTAAGAAAATCTTCGTGAATACTGAAACAACTACTGGTTCTCTAGGAGTAATTATGAGCTATGTATCTGCTCAAAAATTCTTAAACGATCACGGGATTAAACAAGAAACTATCCGTTCTGGAGAACAAAAAGCAGTAGGTGGCTTAACAGAGGACTTACCAGAATCTACTAGAAAAATTTTACAAGAACAAAATAAAGAAGCGTACGATAGATTCGTAAAAGCTATAGCTGAAGGTAGACATCTAAGTGAAGATGAAGTTAAGAAACTTGCGGATGGTAGAACGTACACTGGTACACAAGCAGTAGCGAACAAACTAGCTGATAAAGTAGGTACTGAGGATGAACTTATTGATTTAATAAAAGAAGAAAAAGGATTATCTAATCCAACTGTAATCGAGTTAAGAGCTGATAAAACTGCAGAAAGTTTAATTTCTAGATTTGTAAAAGCAACAACAAAAAGTTTCATCTCAGAATTAAATAGTGAATTAAATTCAAACAAAGTTGAGCGTAGCTACTTAGGATAGGGAGGGGATTTAAATGAACAACGATTTAAATAATAATACACCTTCATATGATCCGCTTCTTAACGAGGGTATTACAGTAGCCCCGGATGAACCTACACAAAATGAAGAACTTGTTAAAGAGTATAAAGATACTAAAGAAGCACAAGAAAAAGATTTTTCATTGCCGACTTCATTAGAAGATTATTTAATGCTTTCTAAAAATTTCTATGCAGGCTTCTGGAGTAGATTTGTTGCATATGTAATTGATATGATAGTTATTTATGCTATATCTAGTTTATTAAATACTTTTAGTTTTGGTTTATTAAATAAGGTGTTTGATTTTCCTATTTTAGGAGAAGAGTCTTTAAGTTATGTTATTGTTATGTTTACTTACTTTATAGCGATGACTTACTTCTTTTCTCAAACCTTAGGTAAGATGATAATGAAGATAAAGGTAGAGACGAATAAAGGTGAAAAGCTTAGTCTTGCAGATGTAGTTTATCGTGAACTAGTAGGTAGATTATTAACGATATTTTTAGTATACCTTCCGTATTTAGCAGTAGCTTTCACAAATAAGAAAAAAGGACTTCATGACTTTATTGCTGATACTGTAGTAGTAAAAGAAGATTTTTCAAAATTACGTCGTCAGATGAATGAAAAGTTAGATAGTAAAAATTAATATTGTAAAAAGCTGTAGATTTTAATAAATCTACAGCTTTAATTTTTAAATTAAATCCTAGAAAATCAGCTGGGATTGACAAAAAGGTTCTAAAATTTGACAAAATTCATATGAGAACTCATAGACGCAGTGGTTTATTGATATCTAAATTCGCTTTATAAAAGCTTTTTAGATATCTAATAAACTGTGCGGGGGTGACTCGACAAAATCGATTTCTACGAAATCACGATTTTTGAGTCACTCTCTATATCATAATGATAGCTGTTATTGATTATTTAAAATATTGTTGACAATAATTTTAGATGGGAGTATACTTAATTTATAACAAAGACTACAAATGTAGACGAATAAAAATATTTAAGAGAAGGTGTGATTAATATATGGTAAAAAATGAAACATATTTAATTGAAGGGATGAGTTGTGCTTCTTGTGCAGCGCATATTGAAGAGAGTTTAAGACAGGTTGATGATTTATCGGATGTCAATGTAAACTTTGCAACAAGTAAACTTACTCTTTCTAGAGGAGAAGGAATAGATAGAACTGAAGTAGAAAAGATTGTAGAAGAATCGGGGTATAAGCTTACTTATGTTTCTAGTATTGAAGAGCGAACATTTATATTAGAA
>CAURVX010000046.1:0-11352 GCA_963528605.1 uncultured Gemella sp. | reverse complement strand
CAATCGAGCAAGTGTTAGTAAACAATGGTGTTGATAGAAAATCTATGCCAGCTAACAAATTCAGAAACAAATGTAAAGATTATGCTTTAAAACAAGTTGATAAACAACGTGCTGACTTCAAAAAACTTGGAGTACTAGGAGATTGGGATAACCCATACTTAACTTTAGATCCAAAATTTGAAGCTGAACAAATCCGTGTATTCGGTAAAATGGTAGACAAAGGATATATCTACAAAGGATTAAAACCTATCTACTGGTCACCATCTTCAGAGTCTGCTTTAGCAGAGGCAGAAATCGAGTATCACGACCACACTTCACCATCTATCTATGTTGCATTTGACCTAGTTAGTGAAAATGGTGCTGTTGAAAAAGGAACTAAGTTTGTTATCTGGACAACTACTCCTTGGACATTACCTGCGAACTTAGGTATCGCTGTTCACCCTGATTTTGAATACCAAGTAGTTAAGTACAATGGAGAAAGTTACCTAGTAGCTAAAGAAAGAGTTGCATTCTTAACTGAAAAATTTGGTTGGGAAAACTACGAAACTGGTGAAGTATTAGTAGGTAAAGATTTAGAATACTTACTATGTCAACACCCATTCTTAGATAGAACATCTACATTAATCTTGGCTGATTATGTAACACTTGATTCAGGGACTGGTTTAGTACATACAGCTCCTGGACACGGGGTTGATGACTATCTTGTTGGTCAATTACAATACAAACTTGGAGTATTATCACCAGTTGATAACCAAGGTGTTCTTACAGAAGAAGCGGGGCAATTCGCCGGTAAATTCGTATTTGATGCGAACAAAGATATTATCGCTCACTTAGCTGAAACTGGAGCATTATTAAAACAAGAAGATATTACTCACTCATATCCACATGACTGGAGAAGTAAAAAACCAATTATCTTCAGAGCTACGCCACAATGGTTCTGTTCTGTAGATGCATTCCGTTCTGAATTATTAGAAGCTGTAGATAACACTAAATTCTACAGTGAATGGGGTAAACCAAGATTATATAACATGATTCGTGACCGTGGTGACTGGGTAATCAGTCGTCAACGTGTTTGGGGTGTGCCAATTCCTGTATTCTATGCTGAAAATGGTGAAGCTATCCTTGATATCGACTTAATCGAACACGTAGCGAAAATCTTCGAAGAAGAAGGATCAACAGTTTGGTTCTATAAAGAAGCTAAAGAATTATTACCAGAAGGATATACTCACCCAGGAAGTCCTAATGGTGAATTCACTAAAGAAATGGACATCATGGACGTATGGTTCGACTCTGGAACATCTCACCAAGGATGTTGTGCAATTCGTAAAGAGTTAACTTACCCAGCTGACTTATACCTAGAAGGAAGTGACCAGTACCGTGGATGGTTCAACTCCTCACTTATCACTTCTGTTGCAGTATCAGGAGTAGCTCCATATAAAGAGTTAGTATCTGCTGGATTCGTTATGGATGGTAATGGTAACAAGATGAGTAAATCATTAGGTAACGTTATTTCACCTAACGATGTTGGTAAAGAACTAGGTGCTGAGATTATCCGTCTATGGTCTGCAAGTGTTGATTATACTCAAGACGTACGTATCTCTAAAGATATCCTAAAACAAGTTTCTGAAATATATAGAAAAATCAGAAATACTTTCCGTTTCTTACTAGGAAACTTATATAACGGAAGCTTTAATAACCAAACAGATCTTCTTGCATATGAGGACCTTGAAGAATTAGATAAATACATGGTTCTTAAGTTTGAAAAAGTTGTTGCGAAAGTATTAGATTACTACGAAAACTATCAATTCAACAGTATTACTACTGAATTAATTAACTTCTTTAACGTTGAATTATCTTCATTCTACCTTGACTATGGTAAAGATATTCTTTACATCGAAGGTGAAGATTCTCACAAACGTCAAAGTATGTTAACAGTTCTTTACACAGTATTAAGTAAATCTGTTAGATTACTTGCTCCAATTCTTTCATTCACAGCTGAAGAAGTATATGACAATATGCCATACGAAGATGCTGAGTCTGTACACTTAACTGACTTCCCAGCTAAAAACGTAATTGAAGACGCTGCTTTAGAAGCTAAATGGGATGAACTTCTAGAAGTTCGTGATGACGTGAATAAAGCATTAGAAGAAAGCCGTAATCAGAAAGTTATCGGTAAATCTCTAGAAGCTGCTGTTGAAGTATACAGCAATGATGCAGAAGTGGTTGAGTTATTAAACTCTGTTGCTAATTTAAACCAATTCTTCATCGTAAGTAAAGTAGAGGTTAAAGAAAATGATGGTGTAGCTTATGATCTTGCTACTGTTAAAGTAACAAAAGCTGAAGGACACCGTTGTGAACGTTGTTGGAACATCGTTGACGAAGTAAACGAAGAAGGTTTATGTCCACGTTGTGCTAGCATCTTAAACAAATAAAAGAATAACTTACACATAGAACTTAGGTTAAATTTAATCTAAGTTCTATTTTTTTATAATTTTATATTATTTTTATAATTTTATATTATGAGTCCAAAAAAATGGACAGATAGCTTGTTATAATTAAATCACAAAACGAAGAGGTGATTTAAAATGGAAAAAGATTATATTACAATTACAGGAATGCAACATTATTTCGGAACAACAGTTTTTAAAGTAGGAGATGTTATAAGTTGTGAGAAAGAGTTTGATAACGATTATGACGAAGAAGCAATTAAAGTTATGATGAAGACTTTCGGTAAAGTTGGTTATGTAGGGAATTCTTGCAGAACTGTCGCAAAAGGTACGAAAAGTGCAGGAAGAATTTATGATAAAGTAGGAGATAAGTTCTTTGTAAGAGTATGTTTTGTTACTGATGGTTTTGTAATTGCAGAAGTTGTTAACAAAGATGTAAAAATACATAAAAGTAATAGAAAAATTCGTAAATAGTTGTTATTATATACATAAGTGTATATAAGGAGCAAAATTTATGGAAAAAGGAAGATATCAAAAATTAAAGCTATTGTACTTATTAGAAATAATGAGAGACTATAGTGATGAAAATACTTATTTAAGTGTAAAAGAATTAACTTCTTTACTCTTAAAAAAAGAAATAGTTGTTGAGAGAAAAACTCTATATAAAGATATAGAATTACTACAAGATTATGGATTTAATATCATAGTTGAAAAAAGTGGTCGTGAAAATACCTATGCTTTAGTAGAAAGAGAATTTGAGCTTGCAGAGGTGAAAATGTTAATCGATGTTATACAGGCTAGTAAGTTTTTGACAGCGAAAAAATCACGAGATCTAATCTTAAAACTTAAGAAATTAGCGAGCAAAAAACAAGCACAAAAAATACAAAGACAGGTATATTCTTTCGAAGAGAATAAATATATAAACGAAAATATTTATTATAATGTCGATGCTATTCATAATGCAATTGCAGAAAATAAGCAAATTAATTTTAATTATTGGCAATGGAATTATAAGAAACAGATGATTGATAGAAAAAACGGTGAAGTTTATAATGTAAGTCCATTCGCTCTAGTATGGAATGATGAGAATTATTATATGGTTGCCTATGATGCTAAGACAGATTTAATCAAAAATTATCGTGTTGATAAGATGAGAAATGTTGTGATTGCTGAAAATGATAGATTAGGTCATGATAAGTTCAAAAAAGAAGATATATCGAGTTATTCGAAGAAAATATTCGGAATGTATGGTGGTACTTTAGAAATGGTGACTTTGGAGTTTAAAGAATCGTTAATTGGACCAATCGTCGATAGATTCGGTAAAGATATTATTATTCATAAAAAAGATGATTCTTATCAAACATCTGTAGAAGTTATGTGTAGTAGTCATTTCTTAGGTTGGATTTTCTCTTTGGGTAGGGATATAGAACTATTAGCACCTCAAAATGTACGAGAATTGTATGTGGAGAAAGTGGAGAGTTTACTAAATAAATATAAATAAAAAATATTCTAGTAGGATTTTAAGAGGGAGTTCTACTAGAATTTTTACTTATTTAAAATCAAAAAATATATAAATTCATTTAGCTTTATTTGTTGAATATAAGACATAGTTAATATCAACTTAAAATCGTGCTAATGTGGTTGCTTTAAAGAGAAATGGATGATATAATAAGGAGATGAATTATAAGATGATTATAAAATCATTAAGTAAGAAAATATGTCGGAAGGAAAATGTTAATGGCTATTTTAGGAAAAATATTTGATGCTAACAGAAGAGAAGTAAAAAGCTTATCAAAATTAGCTGATAAAGTATTAGCTAAAGATGAAGAATATTCAAATCTTAGCGATGAAGAATTAGTAAATAAAACAGAAGAATTTAAAGCTTATATTCAAGAACAAAAAGAAAAAGGTAAAGATACACCGGATATATTAGATAAGATTTTAGTAGATGCGTTTGCTGCAGCTCGTGAGGGTGCATTACGTTCTCTAGGAATGAAACCATATAAAGTTCAAATTATGGGTGGTATCGCACTTCACCGTGGTGATATCGCAGAGATGAGAACAGGGGAAGGTAAAACTCTTACTGCCACAATGCCAGTGTACTTAAACGCATTAGCAGGTGAAGGTGTACACGTTGTTACAGTTAACGAATACTTATCACAACGTGACGCTCAAGAAATGGGAGTTTTCTACAACTACATGGGACTTTCTGTAGGTCTTAACTTAAACTCTCTTAACTCTGAAGAAAAAAGAGCAGCATACAATGCTGATATCACATACTCAACAAACAATGAGTTGGGGTTTGACTACTTAAGAGATAACATGGTTAAAACAGTTGAAGCTCGTGTTCAACGTCCATTAAACTATGCTGTAATCGATGAGGTTGACTCAGTACTTATCGATGAAGCACGTACTCCACTTATTATCTCTGGTGAAGGTCAAGAATCAACTTCATTATATCAAGTTGCAAATGCTTTCGTTAAAACTCTGAAAAAAGCAGAGGAAGAAGATGGAAGTGATGGAGATTATACTTTAGATATTAAAACTAAAGCTATCCAACTTTCTGAAAATGGTATTGATAAAGCAGAAAGTTACTTCGGATTAAAAAATCTTTATGATTTAAAAAATGTTGATTTAACTCACCACATTAACCAAGCGTTAAAAGCTAACTATACAATGGCGCTAGATGTTGACTACGTGGTTGCTGAAGATGGAGAAATCTTAATCGTTGATCAATTTACTGGTCGTACAATGCCAGGTCGTCGTTTCTCTGAAGGTTTACACCAAGCTATCGAAGCTAAAGAAGGTGTGCCAATTCAAAAAGAAAGTAAAACAATGGCGACTATTACTTTCCAAAACTTCTTCAGAATGTATAAAAAACTTAGTGGTATGACAGGTACTGGTAAAACAGAGGAAGAAGAATTTAGAAACATTTATAACATGTTTGTTACAACAATTCCTACAAACAGACCAATCCAAAGGATTGATGCACCAGACTTCATTTACTCAAATATGGAAGCTAAGTTTAATGCGGTAGCACAAGAAGTTAAAGAGCGTTATGACAAAGGACAACCAGTTCTTTTAGGTACTGTTTCAATTGAAACGAGTGAATTAGTATCTAAATTATTATACAGATATGGTGTTCCTCATAAAGTTCTTAATGCTAAACAAAATGAAAGTGAAGCTGAAATTATTAAACAAGCTGGACAACGTGGTTCAGTAACTATCGCGACTAACATGGCTGGTCGTGGTACGGATATTAAACTTGGAGAAGGTGTTCGTGAATTAGGTGGGCTTGCTGTTATCGGTACAGAGCGTCACGAATCACGTCGTATTGATAATCAGCTACGTGGTCGTTCTGGACGTCAAGGAGACCCAGGTTACAGTAGATTCTATCTTTCTCTTGAAGATGAGCTTATGGTTCGTTTCGGAGCTGATAGATTACAAAAAATCATGGGGAAAGATGATGATACACCTCTTGAAAGTAGAATGGTAAGTAGATCTGTTGAAAGTGCTCAAAAACGTGTTGAAGGTAACAACTATGATTCTCGTAAACAAGTACTTCAATATGATGACGTATTACGTAAACAACGTGAAATTATGTATGCGGAAAGAAATGAAGTACTAGAAAATGAAGTAGTTACTGAAATTATTCAAGAAATGATTGGAGATGCAGTAGATAAAACTATGGCATTTATCACTGAAAACTTAGAAGCACACAGTGAAAAAGAAGAAACTGAAGAAATCATTAAATCACTTAATGAGAAGTTCTTAGGTCAAAAACCTATTACTGAGAGTGAGTACTCAGATGTTATGTCTGATGATGAAATTCGTGAACTTGTATTACACAGAATTAATCTTCAGTTAGCTGAGAAACGTGAGTTACTTGGTGATGAAACTATGAATTCATTTGAAAAATATATCTTACTTAATGCTATCGATGATAGATGGACTGATCATATTGACCAAATGGATCAACTTAGAAAAGGGATTTTCCTACGTTCATATGGACAAATTGATCCACTTCGTGAGTACAAAACAGAAGGACATGAAATGTTTGAATACATGATTGACGATATTCAAGTAGAGGTTGTTACTAATCTAATGCGTATTAGAGTAGAACGTCATGAAGAAATAGAGATGAAACAAGAACCAACGAACCTTATTACTAATGATCATAAAGAACATATTGCTCGTGGTCCAATTAAGAGTGCAACTCGTGAAGAGAAAAAAGCTCGTATAGAAGAGCGTAAACAACGTATTAAAGAATTGAAAGCTCAAAAAGATAAAGAGACTAATTAGAAGTTAATTGAAAGAAGGAGACTTATATAAAGGTTTCCTTCTTTTCATGGCTTTTATAATATTTTACAAGGAGGTAAGTATTATGAATAATATAGAGCAACTAAAAGAAATAATAGAATCAAATGACAATATTGTCTTTTTTGGTGGAGCAGGTGTTTCTACTGAATCTGATATACCAGATTTTAGAAGTGCGAATGGAGTGTTTAGTGTAAAACTAAATCGCCACTTTACACCTGAACAACTCGTTTCTAGAACTATGTTTGTGAAGTATCCTGTAGATTTCTTTGATTTTTACAAGAAGCATTTAGTTTATCCTGATGCTAAACCGAATAGAGCTCATTTTTATTTAGCTGATTTGGAAAAACAAGGGAAACTTAAAGCGGTAATTACACAAAATATTGACACTTTACATGAACAAGCGGGTAGTAAAAATGTCCTTAAACTTCATGGAAGTGTAGATGCAAATTATTGTACTAAGTGTAAAAGCTTTTACAACTTAGAAGAGTTCTTAGCTAAAAATGAAGAAATACCGAGCTGTGATAAATGCGGTGGAGTAATAAAACCATATGTTACTTTATATGAAGAGGAATTAGATATGACAGTATTTAATGCTGCGATTAACTTTATCGAAAGAGCTGATGTACTGATTATCGGTGGTACTTCATTAAGTGTTTATCCGGCGGCAAACCTACTACATTATTTTAGAGGGAAACATTTGGTTGTTATTAATAAATCGTCTACTCCGCAGGATAGTACAGCTGACCTTGTAATTAATGGTAAAATCGGAGAAGTATTTTCAAAATTAGGAGAAAGGCTAGGTGATGTGTAGATGTATTTATTTAGAAAATTAGCTTGGTTCATGAAGCTAGAAAAAAGACGTTATCTTATTGGAATAATAGCCCTTGTTTTGGTAAGTATTTTTAACTTAATTCCACCGAAAGTTATCGGGACTGTTATTGATAAAATTGAGGCTGGAAATTTAACTAATGGAGAGTTATTCTTAAATGTTGGTTATCTTGTATTAGCTGCACTTGCGATGTACGTACTTCGTTATGTCTGGCGTGTTTATATTTTTGGAGCAGCATACAACTTAGGGAGAATCTTAAGATCAAGATTATTTGAACATTTTACTAAGATGTCGCCATCGTTCTTCCAAAAATATCGTACGGGTGACTTAATGGCCCATGCTACGAATGATATAAACTCAGTAGCAATGGTTGCTGGTGGTGGAGTAATGTCAGCGGTTGATGCAAGTATTACTGCTTTAGTGACATTATTTACGATGATATTTTTAATTGATTTCAAGTTAACTCTAATAGCTATTATTCCTTTACCATTTTTAGCTTATGCTACTAATTATATTGGTGATAAAAACTATGAGAGTTTTGAAGCAGCTCAAGAATCTTTTTCTGATTTAAATAACAAGGTTCAAGAAAGTGCCTCTGGGATAAAGGTTACAAAATCATTTGGTTATGGTAATGATGAGATTAAGAGTTTTAGAGAAGTTAATAACAAAGTATTCGGTAAGAATGTTATTGCTGCTAAGTATAACTCATTATTCGATCCAATGGTATTAATCTTCGTTGGATTATCTTACACACTTACTCTTGTTTTCGGTGGTATTTTTATCTCAAATGGTGATTTATCTGTTGGGGAGTTAGTTACTTTCGTGACTTATCTTGATATGTTAGTCTGGCCGCTTCAAGCCATTGGTTGGTTATACAATATATCACAACGTGGCGAAGTATCTTATAAACGTATTGAGAGTTTATTAGCGGAAGCTAATGAGGTAAATACTAACTTAGATAGTAATATTAAAGCTGAAAATGGTCGACTTGAATATAATATCAACAACTTCGAATTTGAAGAAGGTAAGAGTATCCTAAGAGATATTAAGTTTGCTATTGAAAAAGGTCAAACACTGGGTATCGTAGGTGTTACTGGGGCAGGTAAAACTACATTATTAAGGCTTTTATTAAGAGAGTTTAATATTAAGTCTGGTAATATCATGCTTAATAATAGAGACATTGCTAAATATAGTATTAACGACCTTAGAAGACTTATCGGATATGTACCACAAGATCAAGTACTATTTGCAATGTCGATTAAAGAAAATATCCGTTTTGCAAATCCTTTAATTGATGATAAACAAGTAGAAGAAATTACAAAAATTTGTGGTCTGTATGATGATATTATGGCTATGCCTGAGAAGTTTGATACGATTGTTGGAGAAAAAGGTGTTAGCCTTTCAGGTGGTCAAAAACAACGTTTAGCAATGAGTCGTGCTTTGATTATTAATCCTGAAATTTTAATCCTTGATGATTCATTATCTGCGGTTGATGCTAAGACTGAACATGTTATTTTAGAGAACTTAAAAGAACAACGTAGTGGTCAAACTAATATCATTACAGCACATAGACTTTCTGCAGTAGTAGAAGCTGATTTAATAATTGTTTTAGGTGATAACACGATTATTGAAAAAGGAACTCATGACGAACTTATCGCCAATAACGGTTGGTATAAAGAGACATATGAAAGTCAACAAATGGAAGAAAGCTTGAAAGGAGGAAATGAAGATGTCGAAAAGTAAGACGTTTTTTAGATTAATGCGCTATATGTTGCGCTATAAAGGATTATCGATATTAGCACTATTATTTATATTAATGACTTCGATAGTCGCAACAGCAATTCCTCTTTTAGCTCAATATTATATTGATAATTATATTACAAAAAATATTGCTAAAGCTGGATTATATATATTAATAATTTACTTTGGATTATTTATCCTAAGAGTTGTGTTTACATTTTTAGGAGAATATTACTTCGCAAAAGTGGCTCACAGTATAGTTAGAGATCTTCGTAATGATAGTTTTGCTAACTTACAAAAATTAGGTATGTCTTACTTCGATAAAACTCCTGTTGGTTCTGTCGTATCGAGATTAACTAATGATACACAAGCTGTTGCGGATATGTTTGGAACAATTTTCTCAAGTTTTCTAAATACTATCCTTATGTTTGTAGTAACACTTTCTGCGATGATTGCTTTAAGTTGGCAGTTAACAATCTACATGATACTATTTATTCCAGTAATGGTTGGTTCGGTATACTTATACCAGAAACTTTCTAGTAGATTAGTAGAAATTTCTCGTGCGAAAATTAGTGAAATGAATACTAAATTATCTGAATCTATAGAGGGTATGAAGATTATCCAAGCCTTTAATCAGGAACAACGCCTAATTGATGAATTTGGAGAGGTTAATAATGAACATCTTCGTTATTACACTAAATCATTAAAGGTCGATAGTTTATTATTAAGACCAGCTATGGCTTTATTTAAAGTATTAGCATATGGTGTTATCGTAATGTATTTTGGTTTAAGTTTTGAAAGTGCTGGTTTTACAGCAGGAATAATCTATGCGTTTATTCAATATACGAATCAGCTATTCAATCCATTAATTGAACTTATGCAAAACTTCTCAATTCTTCAAACTTCTATAATCTCTGCAGGTCGTGTTTTCACACTAATAGACAATGAAGAATATGAGCCGAAGCAAAAAGATAGTGATCATAAAATTTCACGTGGAGATATTGAGTTCAAAAATGTTAGCTTTTCTTACGATGGTAAACGTGATGTTCTTAAAAATATTTCGTTTAGTGTTAAAAATGGAGAGAGTATAGCGTTTGTAGGAGCAACTGGATCTGGTAAATCTTCTATAATGAACCTATTCTTAAGATTTTATGATTATGATAGAGGAGAAATCTTAATTGATGGAGTTAATATTAAAGATTATAGTTCTAAAGAATTAAGAAACAGTGTTGGATTAGTACTTCAAGATCCGTTTTTATATCACGGAACAGTAGAGTCTAATATTAAGATGTATAATGAAAGTCTAACAAGAGAAGATGTTATTGAAGCGGCGAAGTTTGTTGATGCACATAACTTTATCGATAAATTAGAAGATAAGTATGATAGCTTAGTTACAGAAAGAGGTTCAACTTTCTCATCTGGTGAAAGACAACTTCTAACATTTGCTAGAACTATAGCAAGTAAGCCGAAAATTCTTATTCTTGATGAGGCTACTGCAAATATTGACTCTGAAACAGAAGAGTTGATTCAAAATTCTCTTGAAAAAATGAGAAAAGGTAGAACGACTATAGCAATTGCTCATAGATTATCTACGATTCAAGATTCCAACTGTATTTACGTATTAGATAAAGGTGAGATTATTGAATCTGGAACACACGATGAGTTGATAGCGTTAAAAGGTAATTATTACAAAATGTACCAACTTCAAGCAGGTATGTTAAATAAATAGATTTTAAACTAGAAGTGAATAAAGTAGCTTCTAGTTTTTTTATAGAAAAAATAAATTTATACATAGTGTTAGTTAACATAAATTTAAAGTGTTAATTATAATGTGTAAAATTTTATGTAAAAAATAAATATTAATAAATCAAAGTATAAAACTTATATCAGTTTTCTTGCATTTAGCATAGAAAAAGCTTACAATTAATGTATTAATTATAAACGAAATTAATCTTAGTATTATATATGAAAGAAGGATATAAAGTTGAGAAAATATTTAGGGGAAAAATATAATAA
>CAURVX010000045.1:0-12130 GCA_963528605.1 uncultured Gemella sp. | reverse complement strand
GAATGTTAACTACAGCAATTAAAAGAGCTAGACACATGGCACTTTTACCATACGTAGTAGACGAAAAATAAGAATAAAAGTGAAAAAGATAAGCTTAGGCTTGTCTTTTTTTTGTGCTTTGATATAATAAAAGAGAAATATAGTAAAAATTTTAGATTGTAATAGGGGGAAAAGTGATGGAATTAAAGAGATTAGATGAGACTAAAGTATTAAAAGATCCAGTACATAGCTATATTCATATTCATTATGAAGTAATTTGGAATTGTCTTGATAGTAAGGAGTTTCAAAGATTACGCCGTATAAGACAATTAGGGGGAGATTTTCAAGTTTATCCAACGGCTGAACATTCTAGGTTTTCTCATTCGCTAGGTGTTTATGAGATTGTTAGAAGAATGGTTACAGAGATTAAGTCACTTTGTGTTGAGCTAACAGAATACGAAAAAGTTTGTGTGATGCTTGCCGGATTGTTACATGATGTAGGTCATGGTCCGTTTTCTCATGCTTTTGAACATGTAACTAATCATAGTCACGAGGAATATACAGCAAAAATAATATTAGGTAATACAGAACTTAATGCTATTTTAAGAGCTGTTTCAGAAAAATTGCCACAAGATATAGTCTCTATTATTCAACATACTCATGAAAATGATATACTAAACCAGATTGTTTCAGGTCAACTAGATGCTGATAGAATGGATTATTTATTACGTGATTCTTATTTTACAGCCACTAGTTATGGACAGTTTGATCTTGAAAGAATACTACGTACAATGCGCGTAAGAAAAACACCTGAGGGAAGAAAGGTAATTGTCGTTAAATATACTGGTATTCATAGTGTAGAAGACTATATTATGGCAAGATACCAAATGTACTGGCAAGTTTATTATCATCCTGTAGCTAGAAGTTATGAGGCAGTATTTATTCAACTATTTAATAGATTAAAGGATATTTTTAAAGGTGATAAAGATTATTTTGAAGATATGAAGGTGTTAATTCCGTTTTTAGAGAAATCTGAAGTTAGTGTAGGCGAATATTTTAAACTGGATGAAAATTCACTATTATATTGTTGTGCTCTTATTCAAGATAAAGAAGATAAAATTGCTGCTGATTTAGCAAAAAGATTACAAAACAGAAAATTATTTGAGTATGTAGATTATAATGAAGAAAATCTAGCTCAGATAAAAAATATGCTTAAGGGAAATGGTTTAGATGAGCGTTATTATTTAAGGATTGAGAATATAGAAGCGAGTGTTTATAGTCCATATAAAGGTAGAAAGATATTAATTGAAAAATTAAATGGTGACATAGTGGCCTTAGAAAAAGCTAGTACTATAGTAGAATCTATAACTAAAGGTCAGACTAAGAAAGAGGGGACTATATTTTTCCCGAAATAATATAAGATCAAGGTAATTAAGATGATAAGAATTTTCTTCATCGATTACCTTGATTTTTCAATTTTAGATGTATATAAATTACTCCTGAATAGTTTCTTTTTAAATTTTCAGAAAATAAAAAGATTTTAATTTACTATTGATTTTAATTTTCTGAAATGGTATAATCTTATTTAAACAATAAAATTATAAACTTAACAACAAAGGAGAGATGTAAAATGTTTGAATTAGCAAATGTAGCAAGACCAGGGGTAAGTGAATATATTTCAGGAAGTGGGGCATTGTCTGCACTTGATAGTAGATTAGAAGGGTTTAAGACTCCTTTGATTGTTACTGGGGAAAAATCTTATGCTGCGTTTACGAAGTTTTATAAAGGTAATAGAGAATTTAGGGTAGCTAAATATGATGGTTCGGCATCTTATGAGGACATGAAACGTATTGCTGATGAATATGGAGAAGGTGTTGATGTCGTCCTTGGAGTAGGTGGAGGACGTGTTATCGATACTGCTAAGGGAGTAGCGCAAAACTTAAATGTTGAGTATATGACAGTACCAACTGTAATCGCAACTTGTGCACCATATGCGCCAGTAGCGGCAGTTTATCATCCAGATCACACATTTAGAGAGGTTGCATATTTTAAACGTACAGCTTATGCTTGTGTAGCAGACTTAGATTTATTATTAGAATCACCAAAAGAATACTTTGTAGCGGGAATTGGAGATACTTTAGCTAAATGGTATGAAGCAGTAGTATTAGTAGAGAGAAATAACAAGTTTAATGATCCTTTTGTAAGAATGGGATTAGAAGCTGCTAAAATCACTCGAGATGTTCTTCTTCGTGATGCTAATGGTGCATTGGAAGCTATGGAAAAAGGTGAAGTAACTGAAAGCTTTAAAAATGCTGTAGATACAGTATTTGCTATCTCAGGATGTGTTGGATGTTTCGGTGTTCATTATGGACGTATGGCAGGAGCTCACGCAGTGCACAATGGTATGAGTTTAGTTAAAGAAACACACTCTGTGTTGCACGGAACAAAAGTATCTTATGGTATCTTAGTTCAATTACTTGCTGAAGGTAAGAGAGAAGAAGTTGAGAAACTTGTTCCGTTCTATAAAGCTAATGATTTAGCTTATAACTTAGCCTGTGTTAATGTAACAGAAGATGTAGAAGAAAAAATGCAAAAAATTGCTGAATTTGCAGCTAGTGAAAAAGAAACATTTAAACTTGCAGTTGATGTTTGTACCCCAGAAGTTGTGGTAGCTGCGATGAAAGAGTTAGAAGAATTAACAAAATAGTGATAATATTTAAGACCTCTGATATAAATCTGAGGTCTTTATTTGATGTGTTTTATAAGTTATTCTTTAATACTGGAACTAGCATGCCATTGCTAATGTTTTGTGCAGTATCATCTTGTAATAAGTAATTAACTATTTCATATCCAAATAGAATAGCTACGGCTGGGCCTTGAGCAGTGATTATATTTTTATCAACGATTACCGCTTTCTCGTTATTGTATGTTTTGCAGTTTATTTCTTTGTCGAATCCTGGATAAGAAGTTACTTCTTTATCTTCTAAAATCCCTGCTTTGCTTAGTACGATAGGTGCCGCGCAGATAGCAGCAACCAATTTATTAGCATTATACATTTCTTGGTAAAATTTAATTATTTTCTCATTATCACGAAGTAAGGTACTTCCTGGTATACCACCTGGAGTTACTATTGCATCATAATCAAGTATATTGTCGATATTATCAATTTTTTTATCTACTATTATTTTTACGTCATGTGAGCTTGTTATATAGTCTTCGTTGTTTGCAGAGATTAAATCAACGTGAATATTAGCGCGACGTAATATATCTAAAGGTGCAATTAGTTCTAATTCTTCACTTCCATTTTCAACGAATAAAGCAACTTTTTTAGTCATAAAAAATCCTCCTAATATTTTTGTATAATGTGTATAGAATAAAATATTTCTCATGTTCTCTTATTGTGGTGAAGGACGCTTCCGACTAACTTTTCATTTGATTACACATGAAAAGTGGATTCTACAGCTAGAAAATGAGCCGAAGGTCTCATTTTCTCCTAACAAAATTGAATTTAACTTTGTCGCCACCACGATAGAGAACATGAAATACATAATTATGTATAAATTTAATTATTCAAAGAAATTCAAATATAAAATCATTTTGTTTACTTATAATTTCTCTTTATTTTAATTTTATTGTATTTGCAAAGAAAAATCAACCACCTACGTAAGATGGTTGATTGTGTTTAAACTCAATATTAATTATTTAGAAATTTCTAATACTCCATATCCAGTATCACGGCGTTTATATACAACAGAAATTTCATTTGTAGTGTTATCTAAGAATGCGAAGAAATCGTGTCCTAGAAGCTCCATTTGGAATACAGCTTCTTCTCTTGTCATTGCTTCAACTTTAAGTTGTTTAACTTTGCCAAGATCTAAAGTAGTTTCTTCAGCTTCTTCTAACTCGCTAGTAAGAATATTTTCTTCAGCAAATCCTTTTTCACGACCTTTTCTATTGATTTTAGTTTTGTGTTTTCTCATTTGACGTTCAAGTTTGTCAACAACTAAATCAACAGCAGCGTATAAATCTTCGTTAGTTTCTTCAGCTCGAAGTGTAACGCCCCTAAGAGGTACAGTGATTTCGATTTTTTTCTTATTATTTTTGTATACTTTAGCATTAGCGTAAACGTTTGCTTCTAAACTGTCAGCAAAGTATTTTTCTAATTTAGAAACTTTATTTTCAACATATTCTCTAATTGCTTGAGTAATTTCTAAATTTTCTCCTCGTACTTGATATCTTAACATTTTAAAGCACTCCTTTCATAAAGCAGCTTAGCTACTTTATAGGGGGTTCCCCCTTTTTTTATAGTTTTATTATACCACTTTTTGATAACGTTAGCAACATAGTTTGCATAAAAATATCACTTTTATAAAATATACATTTATTTTGCTTTATAAATATATTTTTGTTAAAATAAAATTAAATATAGATGTAATGTAGTTAACCAGGAATATTAGAAGCTTAAAATGTTAACTAAATGAGGAAATTTACTGAAAATAATTTTTATAAGAATTTACAGATAAGGGGTAATAGAAAATGTTTTTTAGGGAATACTGTGAATTTATAGAAGCAATTTATATAGTTTATTACTCAAAAATGAGTAATAATGACAAGAATATAAATTATAGAAAAATTAAAAAGAGCTATGATGATTTTGGAGAAATCAATTCAGATTTTGATGAAATATATAATGAAATAACTACGGGGGCAGTCTATACACTAAAAGAGAGTGATTTAACTTTTTTAAGGAGGTATAATGGACTGCTTTTATCTATATCCAAATTACTAAAAATGAATATTAAACTTCATTGTTTAGATAATTGTCAATATATAAGTAAATTGTACTCAGTAAATGAAGATAAAGGTAAGTTTCATTGCTTGCAATGTAATAATAAAGATCAGCAACAATTTTTCACATTTATTAATAAAAACCAGAAAGTTACATATTGTAGAAGATGTATAAATTTTGGTAGAAGTGATGATTATTTTATAAAGTTTCATATAAATATACCAATATTAGATTTAAAAGTACCGGAAGAACCAAGTGTTGAGTTAAGTGATGTTCAGGAAATGGCAAGTAAGACTTTAGTGGAGAACATAGAAAGTGCGAAGAGTACTTTAATCTGGGCTGTTTGCGGGGCGGGTAAGACAGAAATAGTTTATGATGCTATATATCGTACAATCCTCGATAATAAGAATATATGCTTAGCAATTCCAAGAAGAGATGTAGTCAAAGAATTATCCAAACGTTTTGCTCGTGATTTTAGTGGCTATCCAATGAGTGTTTTGCATGGGGAAGAAAAGACTTTTGAAGATTCTAATTTCTATATTATGACTACTCATCAACTTGTTAAGTATTACAATTACTTTGATATTGTTATTATTGATGAGGTCGATGCTTTCCCGTATTCTGGTGATGAATGTTTAGAAAATGGTGCTAAAACAAGTTTGAAAGATGATGGTGTGCTTGTATTTCTTTCAGCGACACCTTCTGAATTAGTGAAATCCAGTGTTGATGAAGTTATAAAAATCCCTATAAGGTATCACAGATATTTGTTACCTGTTCCGAAAATAAAAATTGACAAGCCTGACGTATTCGATTTTTCTAAAAAATCGTACTTTATAGCTAAGTTTATTAAAGAAAAATTGAAAATAAATAGACGAATATTGATATTTGTTCCAGAAATAGATATGTGTGAGACTGCGGTGTCGTATTTTAAAAAATATATTTCCGGGGAAATAATGATAGATTTTGTCTATAGTGAAGATGAAAATAGAAGTGAGAAGATTCAGAAGTTTTATAATAGAGAACTAGATATTCTTATTACGACAACAATATTAGAACGTGGTGTAACTTTTGATTATTTAGATGTAGTGGTTTTCGATGCCAAGCATATAAATTTCACGAAGTCTGCATTAATTCAGATATCGGGCAGGGTAGGTAGGAAGGACTATGATAATTCTGGTGATGTTATATTTTTAGCGGATAATATAAGTAGGAATATGAAAGCTGCTATTAAAGAGATTGAGTATATGAATAATCTTGCGAAATATAGAAAGTTGAATAGGAGGTAAGAGTATGAAGTGTAGTTTTTGTAGTTTGGAAACAAAGAAAAAGTTAGGATTTGATACATTATTTGCAAAAAAAGAGGATTTTTATCTGTGTACTAACTGTAGGGAACATATTAATATAAATGTTCTGGAAGTAGGAGAATATACTTTGTATTATTTTGCTGATTACGAGTTTTTAAAAGATGAAATCTATTCTTTAAAGTATTTCGGAGATGTGGCTTGTGCAGTAAAATTTAAAAACCTTCTAGATAAGTTCTTTTCTTTAAATAATTTTGATTTAGTGACGATTGTTCCAGCAAACGAGATTCGTGAGATTATTCGCGGGTTTGATCATATTGAACAAGTTTGTAAGTTATGTGATGTGAACTACAAGAAAATTCTTAGTTGTGATTATAGAAAGAAACAGTCTAAACTTCATAAAGAAAGAAAGGAGAATAGGTATCATCTTTTATGCGATGAAATTATCCTAGGAAGTATTGAATCTGTTTTGATAATAGATGATATATATACAAGTGGAAATACTTTATTAGGATGTGCTAAAACTATAAAAGAAGCCTATCCAAAAATAAAAATAAGCTTTTTAACGTTATCGAAAGTAATCTAACAAATAATTTGAGTATATTTTTCTTAACAACATATGATTTTGTGGTATAATGTTTAAGTTGAATTTTAAACATGGTTATACTACTTCAGATTCGACATTTTATAAAAAATTTATAAAAATTACATAGTTAGGAGATGATTAAAACAAAAATTTTATTTTCATTTATAATGATCGCATTAATTCTAATTTTGGTAATCTTTTTATCTAAGAAATTTGAATTGAATAAGGATCAAATTATTATATTTTGGATATTAGTTTTATTCTGGTCTGCGATAAGTATTATACGTGCTTATAGAAAGTTATACGCGGTTACGTCGATAGAGCAAGGTGGACTCTCTTTAACGCCGGTACTCGCAGCTCAAATAGCAGCCGGATATGGACTTATGAGTTTAATAGTAAGGTTGCCGATGTTTTTGGCGAGCGATATTTTCAAAAGACGTAAAATATTTGTTCAAATTTCACTATTCTTATTAATAGTAACGTCATTTTTAGTAGCTTTCAACGGTAGCTATATTACTCTGTACTTATCTTCATTATCATTAGGGATAAGTGCTACAATGCTTGCTTTGTTCAACGTTATTTTCTCAGAAACTTTTTCTAGAGATAAGGCAGCGGTATCGGTATCGATACTATCTGTTGCACCGTTATTAGCTGAATTTATTGCAGCGCCAATACAATATGTCTTTACTATGAATAACTATAAACATTTTGACTATATGTGGATAGTAGCGGGTATTATAGCGGTAATTACGTTTATATTATCATTTATGATGAAAGATTATCGCCCTGTCGATAGTGATTTTTCATTTGATAAGGTGAAGGTAGTAATTAAACATAAGAGTTTTATCTATATTTGTTTAATAGCGTTATTACTTTCATTTATTAAGTTTGCTACAAGTGGAGCTAACATGATTACTTATGGTAAAACAGAACTGAATATGACGCCGCTAATGCTAGCTTATATGGATGCAGTCTTTGCAGTACCTCAGCTTATTGCTGGAGTTCTTGTTGGAGTGTACTTTACGAGAAAATGGGGTATTCAAAAAACTCTATTATTCTTATTAGGATGTTCATTAGCGTTCTATATTATAGCGTTATATGTTAATAACCCGTATGTTATTTATTTTAGTTATATCTTAAATGGATTAGGATATGGAGGTGCTTATAATGCACTTATTTCTCTTGCTATGCAATATTTTGATAGAGAATATCGTAATGTTAGTATGGGAATCTATCAAGCATT
Source organism: uncultured Gemella sp. (assembly GCA_963528605.1). Lineage (GTDB taxonomy): Bacteria > Bacillota > Bacilli > Staphylococcales > Gemellaceae > Gemella. The sequence continues at coordinate 4,232 of CAURVX010000045.1, read as the reverse complement.
CTTCGCATTAGGTATCTATTACGGAGATTATGTGTATGTTTGGATAGGTAAACATATTAAAAATGGCTTACTTGGTTTCACACAAAGTAAATCTATTTTCCTAATTGTTATAGGGATAACTTTAATAAGTATGCTTATGGTTAAATTAAAAGTTAGAGATAATTAAAAAAAGTTGATTCACAGTGCTGTGAGTCAACTTTTTTTGAAAAATATTTATTAGAATCCACCTAGTAAATCTGCACGAATATACCCAGTGTAACTTCCGTAGTAAACATATGCCCAACTTTCCCCAACTGAGTTAGTTTCAAGTGTTCTTATTGTAACAGATGCTCCACCTCTAATTGAAGTTATAATTCTGCTAGTATCATCTTTATCGCTTCTTAAGTTAACACCAACGTCTGGTTTTACATAAGCTGTACGTCCACTAATACTATGTCTTACTTCGTTTGAGGAACTAGAAGAGTTAGAAGAACCTTCTTTTACGATAATAGTTTCTTTTTCTTTTGCTTTTTCGTTTAATCCATTAACAGTAAATGTACGTTTAAATTCTCCTGTTGTTTTCAGTTTTAATTTATTTACAGTATTTTTATTTAGGGTAATAGTAACTTCAACTTTGTCACCATTTTTTAAGTTGCTTTGTTTATTGTATGAAATGTCTGGATTTGATAATAAATTAGAAATTTCTGCATTAGAATTTGCAACTTCAGGAACTTTCTTAATATCAACTTCAGGTTTTCCTTCTCCCTCTGCACCGTATGTAACGAAATTAACTTCATATGTAGCTAAGTCGATAACATTTTCTTTTTTCAGGAATTTGTTATATCCAAAGTATAGGGCTACTACTAAAACAACGAAAGTAATAATTGCTGTTAAGATGACTGGAAGGATACTTTTTTTCTTTTCTTTAGGTTCTTCCATGTACATAGGGGGAACGTTGTAGTTAGGTTGATTGTTGTAATTCTGCTGTTGATTATTGTAGTTTTGTTGTTGATCAAAGTTTTGATATTGGGTATTTTGATACTGTTGATCATATCCTTGATTGTTGTAATGAGTGTTATCAAAATTTTGATTGTTGTAGTTTTGATTATTATAATTTTGGTTATTTGGCCCTTGATTATTTCTATTCATTAATTTCTCCTTTTGTTAATAAACTTTTAGTTTGCATAGTCTCCACCAGAAGCGTTAAGGTACTCTTCTAGTGAAATATTTCTTTCATAAATTGTTTTAGCTACGTCTTCTCCTACATAGCGAATGTGCCAGCTTTCTTCCACGTAACCAGTTTTTTCAACGAACTGAGGTTTATATCTAACGATAAAGCCGTATTTATGAGCGTTTTTATCTAACCATTCTGCTGCTTTCTTACTGCTTTCGCTACTTCCTTCAGCTCCTAAAAGTTGTCCTTGATTATCAATAAGGTCAAAAACTAATCCAGTTTGGTGCTCACTATATCCAGGTCGCGCTGAGAACCTGTCAGCTTCTTGTTTACCATGCGAAGCAACATAATTGTTATAAAGTCCGGCTTGTGTATCGTAAGCTCTAAAACCAGAAACTTGATTAGAGACGTTTAATCCTAATGCTTGAGCATCACTAATTAGTTTATTGACTTTTTGTCGTGCTGTAGGATTTTCTCCAGGGTTATAGTTAGCTGGTAGTGGGTGCTTTTTGTTAGCTAGCACAATGCCGTTGATAACAGTCGGTTGAGTAACAGTTTCTGGAGTTTTTCCGTTAGTTGACGGAGTATCTTCGCTGTTTTTATTTGTCTTATTGTTTTCTTTAGTAGTAGAAGATTTTGTATTATCTTTTTGAGTAGTTTGACTAGGTATAGTAGATTTATCATCTTTAGTTAGATAATAATAACCACCTAATGCTAAAATTAATACTACTAAAGTAACAGTAGCAATAGTAATAATATATTTCTTCATAAAAAATATGCCTTTCACTTAATATAGTAAATGTATTTAATAAAAATTAATACAATAAATACGAGATAAAGTATAACTCTTATTAAATATCATAAGTTGAATAGCCTATTTTGTCAATTATAAACATGGTTTTTCTCGAAAATAAATGAAAAATAGTTATATAATCTTAAATTTCTAAAATGTTAATTATAAAAAGTTAAATGAGGTGGAGTTTTTTTATGAAATTTGCTAGATAAAACAAAGAAATTTGTTATAAAGAGTAAATAGATTTATATTATCTTTAAAAAAAAGTTAGAATTATTGTTTGTGATATTACAGGATTTTTTAAAATTTCAAATGAAAGAATTTAATATATATTTAGACGGATTGTTAATCTTTAATAATAAGGAATATTATAAAAATACTAATGAATAGTGGAAAAAATAAAAAAATATCAATGATAAAATTAATTAATAAAATAGTGAAATAAATATAACACTGGTATTATTTTTACTGATATAGTAGAAGAGGTTCATTTAGATAAATAGTTATAAAGACAGATATTTTCTGTGTGATAAAATCTGACAAAAAACAAGGCGATTTTAGTTGATTTATAGCAATAAAACTATTATTCGGATATAAAAAAATAAAAAAAAAAAAATAACAAATTTAATGTTTGAGAGAGCTAGATATACAGGTTATTTAAGCTTGCTATTTCTAGATATATATAACGTTTTCCTAAAATATCTATATTAATATGTTTTACAAGGTAATTTGAAACGATTTAAAAAAGTATTGACATATAGCAGATTCGGATGTATATTTTTAGATAATAATTGTATATTATTACCATAAATGCTGCCGGTTTTTAGGTGACCATTTTGTGACAAAGTATAACAGGTTTTTAATAAATGGACCTAAAAACACATTTATTGCAGGGAAAAGGAGTTTAACAATGAAGAATAAATCAAAAACTAATTGGAAGATAGATGAAAATACTACCGAGAAGTTTAATCGTTACGGTATTCGTAAGTATAACGTAGGAGCCGCAAGTGTTGCGATATTATCAGGGCTTTTCTTTTTAGGAGGAGTTGACGCTCAAGCAGCTGAAACTGGTTCATCTCAAACAGCTGCACAAGCTGTCGCAACGGAGAGTGGAAGTAATACTACGGCTAATACATGGGAAAAGGCTATAACAACAGTTGTAGAAAAAGAGAAAAGTACTAATGTAGCAGCTACTGGTACAGAAAATAAACCAGTTGAAACTGTAGCACCTAAGGCTATAGAGGCTCAAACTACGCCTAAAGAAACAGTAGCAACAGAACCGAAAGCTGAAACAAGAGAAGCTACTACAACAGCAAGAAGAGTAAGAAGAGCAAGAAGTGTAGGGGATAATCCAGATACAGATTCAACAGGTTCACAACCAGCAACCGCAGGTTTAACAGGTTCACAGCCAGCAACTACAGATTCAACAGGTTCACAGCCATCAACTACAGATTCAACAGGTTCACAACCAGCAACCACAGATTCAACAGGTTCACAACCAGCAACTACAGATTCAACAGGTTCACAACCAGCAACCACAGGTTCAACAGGTTCACAACCAGCAACCACAGGTTCAACAGGTTCACAACCAGCAACTACAGATTCAACAGATTCACAACCAGTAGAGGGCACTCGTATTACAGCATACTATGATAACAATGGTAATGGAAAATACGATCCAGGAGTTGATGAATTAATTGGTACAAGTGATATCTTAAATGGTACAAATGGACGTAATGGTTTAAACGGATCTTCTGGACAAGATGGACGTGACGGACGTAATGGTGCTGAATTACTAAGTGGAACTACTGCGCCAACTGCTAATGATGGTAAAGATGGTGACACATTTATCGACGCTAGCACAGGTGATGTTTACAAGAAAGAAAATGGTTCTTGGAACAAGATTGGTAATATCCGTGGACCTCAAGGTGTAGCAGGTGACAAAGGTGATAAAGGTACAAACGGTGAAGATGGAAAAACACCAAAAGTCAAAGCAGAACGAGATGAAGCGAATAAGCAAACAACATTAACATTCTACATTGACAAAGACGGAGACGGAAACTACACAGAAGGAACAGACACAGTAGTTCAAACAACAGTAGTTAAAGACGGACAAGACGGAGCTGCAGGAGCAGCTGGACGTGATGGTAAAGAAGTATTAAACGGAAAAGTAAATCCAGAAGCGAATCAAGGAAAAGACGGAGATACATTCGTAAATACAGCAACAGGAGATGTATTCGTTAAGAAAGGTGACACTTGGGAACCAGCAGGAAATATTAAAGGGCC
>CAURVX010000044.1:0-13385 GCA_963528605.1 uncultured Gemella sp. | reverse complement strand
TTCTGGTGAGCATATGACTAAATACACTTATCAACTTGAATTATTATCTGCGTATTTATTCTCACCATTAACTGGTTTACTAAGTGCTATTGTATTATTTATCTCATCAGTAGTATTTTTATGGCTTATTAATTGGAAATTCGTTGTATTCGCCCTATTATCATCAATCGCTATGTTTTTAATAAGCGGTAAGTTCGGTAATAAAATTAGTGTAGGATATACAAATTTATCAATTTTATCAGGGAAGTTTTCTGGAGTTTTAAAGGAATATTTAACAGGTTATGAAGATTTGAAAAATATCGGTAAGATAAATTTATTCTCAAAAAATATTAAAGCTAGTCAAATTCAAAAAGAAGATCAGCAATATAGTATCTCTAAATTAATGGCATTTGGTGAGTTAACTTTACAAAGTATCGAGAAGTTACTTGAATTATTAATTTTTATCTTTGCGATTTACTTAGTTTTAAAAAATGAATTAACTATCGGAACAATAGCTTCTGTATCTACTATACTAGGAATTTACCTTACTTCTATCAATCAATTGGTTGATCTGTATATTAAGGTAATCGGTACAAAAGAAATATTAAATAGTGTTATAACTAAATCAACTGCTAAAGAAACACTTTATCCACACGTTGAAGAAAATATTGAATTTAAAAACTTTAATTATAGTTTTGGAGATAATCATGTTATTAAAAACTTTAACTTTAATATAAATAAAGGTGGAAAATACGCTGTAATCGGTAAAAGTGGTTCAGGAAAATCTACTATAATCAAGTTGCTACTAGGAAAATTACAATCCAATAACGATAAAGTTTTAATCGATGGAAATCCTCTTGAAATACAGGATGATATCAACTTCTCAAAAGAGATTGGATATGTAAGTCAACAAACATCTATCTTTACCGGTTCAATTCGATACAACATCACTTTAGAGGATAGCTATTCAGATGAAGAAATATGGAACACACTGGAAAAAGTTTGTTTAGCTGATAGAGTTAAAGATTTACCTGATGGCTTAGATCACAACTTATCTAATATGGGAGAAATCCTATCAGGAGGAGAAAAGCAAAGGTTAGTTCTTGCGAGAGTTTTAATTAGAAATTATCCAATTTTAATTCTTGATGAAGCAACCTCAGCATTAGATGAAAAAACAGCAGTACAGATAGAAAATAATATCTTAGCTGACGAAAAATTAACTTTAATAATGATTTCTCACCATATACAAGAAGAAATCAAAAAACAACTTACGGAATGTGTAGAATTAAAAGTTTAGAAAGATTTTAGAATTATTTAGTTTATTATCTTTAATGAAATGTATCTAATAGACTCAGAGTAAAAAAAGCTCTGAGTCTTATTTTTTATCATTTTTTTCAGAAAAATTCAATATTAGAGCGATTCAATTCGACTTCTAGATGAACCTCTTTAACACTCCAGTGCGTGTTATAAAGTTCAAAATCTTCTATTCCGAATGCAAAACTATTTTTGTATAACTCTTTTTGGCTAAATGATGAGATAATCTCAAAAAAAATTTTAACGCTATCTCCAAGTACAGTTATTTTTCTAATAAAGCCATAATATGCTAAGTCTCCATTTTTATGACCGTTAGGTCCTTGATCAATTGCGAAAATTGTAGGGAATGATACTAAAATATCTCTTTCTTCAGAAGAAAGTCTAGAAAGAGGTTTAACTAAATCATCGCACCAAAGATTCAGAATACGATCCTTTTTCATGACGAAATATCCATAGGTTTTAGTTTCGTCTTTATATGTAGCTTTTTCTATACCGCCAACAATCAAATTATAGAAATACTTTTTATAAAAATAATTAAAACTAGTATCTTTATAATTTACTGGAGATTCAGTGAGATTAATGTTTATTTTACGTGGATAGTTTTCTTTTATAATATTTACAGGTTGGCTTGGAGACAGTTTATTTTCTATAATAATAGTATTCTTATTTTCAATGTTTTCTTTCTTAAATCTTTTAATTTCAAGTTTTTTTTCAATAGTCTTTCCAATATTATGAGCTAACTCCCATTTTGTATGTGATCCATTTTGAGTGAAATATTTATTCAGTGTTTCTCGACCTAATGTATTGTCTTGTTTCTCATATATAATATGCATAAGCACACTAATCAAAAAAATCTCAATGTCAACACTTGAAATATCTTTCAAATCCCTTTTATTTACTTTTTTTGTTTTTGTTACTTTAAAAATTGTATTTTCTGAAATAAATGTATCATTTATTATTATTTCAAAAAGAGCTTTTGTTAACCATTCTAGTTTTTTTTCTGATAAATAAGTATCTATAAAATAAATACAATCATCCATGAGTTGCCAACAATCATATTTAACTCTATTTTTGAATATATCAATCGTACTATAATCTGAAAATGGTATTACAGATTTACCATTAGATTTACAATTTTTATAAAGAGATGTTTCCTTTTTGAAAGTGCCTCCTTGTTCTACAAGATTTTCGCCTGTAACAAGTTTTAGTAATCCTTTTAACATAGCGGGATCAGTTATAGAAAATTTTTTTCCGTTTAGATTTTCCTTAGAAGTTATTGATGTTTTTTTAGATTCAATTAATAAATTTAATAATATTCCTCCACACAAATATGGATAGTGTTCATTAGACATCTTCATGCCCCCCTTTTTTATATAAAAATAGTAACGTTAGTAACCGTAGTAACGCTTGGTAACTATTGCAAGTAACCAAAGTAACGTTAAGATATATAGTATAGATAATAAAAATTCTATATTTTAGAAAACGGTTGTTTATATATATATATTATATCATATTCGGAAAACCGTATAAAGATTAAATTTCAAATAATCTGTAAAATATACAGAATTTATTATTTAAATATAATTACTCAAAAAGTCATAGTGGCCACTAAGACGGTGAGATACAAATGAATTAAATAGATAAGTCCGAGATAACGATAAAGGTTATTTTGCTAACTTATTTAAAATTCTATGTGCTTTCCGTAATTTTAGTGTGCCATTTTTTACACTGGAGAAGTCTCATAGTAATAAAACTTCATTTGTGATCTCACCTGAGTGGAAAAGAGGTCACTATGGTGATTATTAAAAAAACAAATAGAAGATTTATTCCACTACGCATGAGAAAAACTTATCAAGATGATAGAATGACTTATAGTTATGAATTTGCAAATGGAGATAAGTATACTTTGGAAATTGATAAAGATGGAATCACAGAAGCGGATATAAAATTACTTCATTCGATAGACGATAATGAGGTCTACAATAATTGTAAAAATGTCAGACCAGGAAGAACAAAAGAAGAAAAAGATATAATAAAAGCTTGGAGAGAAAATTTTATAGAAGATTTTAGAAAAAATTATGGATATGATCCTCAAAAATCAGATGTAGATTATTATGAAAATGAGGAATTTCCAAGAAATTATAATTTATCATTAGATGCAGATTTAGTTAATTCTGATAAATCAGCTATAGAGAATATGGTTGTAAAAAATACAGATTTCGAATGGACAGATAAAATGCTAACGGCATTTGAAATACTGACTAATAATGAGAAACTAGTTATTGAAAAAATCTATTTAGAAAACATGAAGAAAATAGATATTGCAGCTGAGATGGGGATATCTAATGCTATGGTAACAAAGTATCATAAAAAAGCATTAGAAAAACTAAGAATGAAAATTTAATAAAAAAATAAGAAGGGGTTAAAAATACTCCTTCTTTTTTTGACTAAGATATGTAGGGGTTAACTTACAAATTATAAATAGGAGGAATACTGATGAAACATAAAGTTATAATCAATGTATCGGATTCAAATCATAAAGAGATTCAAATCTTAAAAGCATCTCGAATAACGATACCTAGAAAAATTGTTCAGTGGTTATTTGGAGAATATACTCAAGTATACTTACTAAAACCTGGTCAGACAATTCATTCTGTAGATGTTAAAGAAATTAAGAAAGGAGTAAACCTGTATGAGTCAAACAAAACAATTGCTTAGTGTTATAGAGGATATAAGAAGATTAGCAGATAGTCTTCAAAGTCTTTGTGAAGTAATAGCTGAGGAAAAATCAGAACAAACTTCTGTTGATAAAAAATCAAAAGTAGTTGAAGATGAGAGTACTGAATTATTAACTAACTCTACTAAAGAAGATCAAACTATTACTCTTGAAGAAGTACGTGGAGTACTAGCTAAAAAAGCCCAAGAAGGTAAGCAAGCGGAGGTAAGAGAGTTAATTAAAACTTATGGTGTAAGGAAGCTATCAGAAGTTGAAGCTAAACACTACGTTGAACTAATGAAGAAAGCTGAGGAACTTTAATATGGGAAAACATGCTTTGTTGAATGCATCAAGTGCTCATAGATGGCTTACTTGTCCACCGCTACCAAGATTAGAAAACTTCTTTGAAAAAGAAGTATCAGAAGTAGCAAATGAAGGTACTGATGCTCATAGACTATCTGAATATAAGCTAAGAAAAGTATTAGGTGAAAAAGTTAGAAAACCTAAGTTAAAATATTTTGATAAGGATATGGATAATTATACTGATGATTACGTGAATTATATTGTAGAAACAATAGAAAGTATTAAACAATCTACTAAAGATCCGATAATTTTAGTTGAACAACGTTTGGACTTTTCAAATTATGTTCCAGATGGATTTGGGACAGGAGATTGCATAATAATTGCGGATAAAATACTTCATATTATTGACTTAAAATATGGACGTGGGGTAGAAGTAAGTGCAGAGGAAAATCCACAGATGATGCTATATGCACTTGGTGCATTAAATATTTATGATGCTTTATATGATATTGATGAAGTTGTTATGACTATTTTCCAACCGAGAAAGTATAATATTTCATCTAGCAAAAAATCAGTAGAAGAACTTAAAAATTGGGCGGATACTGTTCTCAAAGAAAAAGCAGAGTTAGCTTTTAATGGACTTGGGGTTGTAACTTATGGACCTTGGTGTCAGTTTTCTAATTGTAATGTTGTACTACGTGCTCGAAAAGATTATCACGACAAACTTATGAGGTTTCAACTTTGCTCACCACATCTATTAAATGATTCTGAGATAGAAGAGGTACTAGAACATATTGATGATCTTGTGAGATGGGCTAGTGAAATAAAAGAATATGCAACTAAAATAACCTTAGAGAATGATAAAGAATGGTCGAATTATAAATTAGTAGAAGGTCGCTCTATTAGAAAAATTAAAGATGAAGAAAGAGTCGCAGAGATATTAAAAGAAAATGGATATAACGATATCTATAAAACAAGTTTACTAACATTAACTGAACTTCAAAAACTATTAGGAAAAGATAAATTTAATGAACTTCTAGGAGATTATATAATAAAACCTGAAGGTAAACCAACGCTTGTTTTAAAAAGTGATAAAAGAAAAGAAATAGTAAAACATGATGTAAATAAAGAATTTAAAGTAACGGAGGAAAAATAATCATGGCAATAAAAGATACAAAAGTAGTAACAGGAGTAAACACAAGATTTTCATATTTTAACGGATGGGAGCCAGTTTCAATCAATGGTAGCAAGGAAAGATACAGTGTATCAGTATTGATTCCCAAATCTGATACTAAAACTATTAATGCTGTGCATAAAGCAGTGGATGCAGCAATTGAAGACGGATTAGCGAAGTTTGGAGGAAAAAAACCTAATAAAGCTACACTTAAATTACCACTACGTGATGGAGATGTCGAAAGAGAAGATGAAGCATACAAAGGACATTATTTTATTAATGCTAATTCAACTACAGCACCTCAAATTGTAGATAATAATGTGCAACCAATATTAGATCGCTCAGAAGTTTATAGTGGTTGTTATGGTAGAGTATCACTTAACTTTTATGCATTTAATTCTAATGGAAATAAAGGAATTGCTTGTGGGTTAGGAAATATTCAAAAACTTCGTGATGGTGAACCTCTAGGTGGACGTAGTAGTGCAAGTGATGACTTTACAACTGAAGAAGATGAAGAATTCTTAGCTTAGGAGGATGAAAGAATGAATATTTCAGAGATACTTAATCTATTAATTGTTTTACTTGCTGCGACCTATGTTGGTGAGTTTATAATAACAGAGTTAGTAGACTTGTATGTAAATATAAGGGAGAAACTAAGAAAATGAAGACTATAAATATTGATATTGAAACATTCTCTAGTATCAATATATCAAAGTCTGGGATATATAAATATGTAGAGAGTGAGGACTTTGAAGTCCTCCTCTTTGCATATTCTATAGATGGAGGTAAAACTGAGATAGTTGATATAGCAAATGGAGAAGAATTATCTGAAGAGATAATACAAGCGTTATTAGATGATAATGTCATTAAGTGGGCATTTAATGCACAGTTTGAACGAATATGTTTATCGAGATTTTTAAAACTCACTAAAGGAACATATTTAAATCCAAAAAGCTGGAGATGTACAATGATATGGAGTGCATATATGGGGTTGCCATTTTCTCTTGAAGGTGTAGGGAAAGTATTAGGACTTGAAAAGCAAAAATTAATTGAAGGTAAAGATCTGATAAAATATTTTTGTGTACCTTGTACACCAACGAAATCAAATGGATTTAGAAATAGAAACTTTTCATATCACGATAAAATAAAATGGGAGGCTTTTAAAACCTATAATATTCGTGATGTTGATACAGAAAAAGAAATACAATGTAAACTTATGAAGTTTCCAGTACCCGATTTTATATGGGAAGAGTACCATTTAGATCAAGAAATTAATGATAGAGGAATTAAAGTAGACTTAGATTTTGTAGACAGAGTGATAGCTTTAGATGACAAAGTAAGAACGAAGTTAATGAGTGAATTACAAATTTTGACTGAGTTAGAAAATCCAAACTCAGTAGTTCAGCTAAAAGGTTGGTTGAGTGAACAAGGTGTTGAAACTGAAAGTTTAGATAAAAAATCAGTTAAAGAACTTGTTAAGGTTACCAAAGGAGAAGTATCAAAAGTGTTAGCTTTGAGAATGAAGTTATCAAAATCATCTATAAAGAAATATCAAGCTATGAAAGATGTAGCTTGTGAAGATAATAGATGTAGAGGAATGTTTCAATTTTTAGGTGCTAATAGAACTGGGAGATTTTCTGGGCGTAATGTACAATTGCAAAATCTACCAAGGAATACTATGAAAGAACTCTTTGAGGTTAGATCAATAATAAAAAATAGAGATGGAGATATTCTTGAATTATTATACGATAATGTACCAGATATTCTTTCGCAACTTATAAGAACAGCTTTTATTCCAAAAGAAAATATGAAGTTTTATGTAGCTGATTTTTCATCGATAGAAGCAAGAGTAATTGCATGGCTTGCGGGAGAAACTTGGCGAGAGGAACTGTTTAAAAAAGGTGGAGATATTTATTGTATGTCAGCTTCACAGATGTTTGGTGTTCCTGTTGTTAAACATGGCATAAATGGTGACTTAAGACAAAAAGGTAAGATAGCAGAGTTAGCATGTGGCTACGGCGGATCAGTAGGAGCACTAACTGCAATGGGTGCTCTTGAGATGGGACTTAAAGAAGATGAATTAAAACCACTTGTTTTATCATGGCGAGAAGCAAATCAGAATATAGTAGCACTTTGGTGGGCGGTAGATAAAGCTATAAAAGATGCGATAGTTATGAAAGGTGTGACTAAAACACACGGAATAGAATTTGAATGTAGGAGTGGATTACTTAGAATAACGTTACCAAGTGGAAGAAAACTATCATACGTTAAACCCAAAATTGAAATTAATAAATTTGGAGGTGAATCAGTTACTTATGAAGGAGTAGGTGTAGCTAAAAAGTGGGAGAGAATAGAGAGTTACGGACCTAAGTTTGTAGAGAATATAGTACAAGCTATTTCAAGAGATATACTGATGTTTTCTTTACAAAATTTAAGTGTTTATAATATAGTAGCCCATGTTCATGATGAAATAATTATAGAGGCGTTTGAGAATACAAAGCTAGAAGATATATGTGAAACTATGAGTCAAGTACCCTATTGGGCAAAGGGATTGATACTTACTGCAGATGGATATACGTGTGAGTTTTATATGAAAGATTAAAAATTTGAGTGAGAGGTTAAATTCTCACTCTTTTTTATTGCCTATGATATGAGGGATTAAATTAGTATTCCCATCATTTTAACAGGAGGAAAAAATCAATGAGTAAGAGTCAAAGGAAAATCAAATTAGAAAAGAAAGACGCTTATAAACCTTTGGTCTATATTTGCGCTCCATACAGAGGAGATATAGAAGCGAATATTAAAAAGGCTATAAAGCTAGGGAAACTTGCTTATATGGAAGGTAATATTCCAATAATACCTCATGTGTTATTTCCATTTATGGATGACTCAAATGAAGTAGATAGGAAAAATGCTATGTTTGCGGATATCATTCTACTTGGAAAATGCAGTGAAATCTGGGTTTTAGGTGACAATATCACAGAAGGTATGAAAGTAGAAATTGATGTAGCGAAAAAACATCACAAAACTATAAAGTATTTTACGGAGGTAAAGTAATATGAGATTAACTATTCATAGATCAAACTTTCAAGGTAACGCTAAGAATTGCATTTATGGTATTAAGTGTTTAATAGAAGATATGGAACAATTAAAAGAGGTAGTGCGTTTTGATCACGTATGTGCTAATTTTAAAAATAATTATCGAAATAAAGATAATTTCTTGGGGTGTGATTGTGATGTTTTTGATTGTGATAATGAACATAGTGATAATCCAAATGATTGGATTTATCCAGAAGATTATGAGTATTTGCTTGAAGGAGCGAGTCACGTTGTAGTTCCTAGTCGAAATGATAATAAAGAGAAGAATGGGAAAGTAGCTCGACCTAGACATCATGTTTATATCCCACATAGGTTATTTTTGACATCAGATGAATGTGAAATTTTTAAGAAACAAGTGTATGAGAAATATAACTTTTTTGATAAAAATGCATTAGACTGTTCAAGATTTATTTTTGGGAATATTACTGATGAAGTTATTTGGTTTGATGGTGAAAAGAATCTAGATGAAATACTTGGAGTTGCAGATGCTTTTACGCTATTGGAATTAAAGGATTATACACCAGTAATCGAACAAGGTAGTCGTAATTCTACTATGAGTCATTTGGCTGGAAAAATTATAAAACGATACGGAGCAACTGAAGAAAGTTATTTGATGTATTTAGAACAAGCATCTAAATGCACACCACCTTTAGATGACAGCGAACTTAACTCCATCTGGTATAGTGCGACTAAGTTCGGAAAGAAAATTGCAAGTCAAGAAGGGTATATTAAACCCGAAGATTACAATCAGGAATTTAAATTTAAACCTACAGATTATTCAGATGTAGGTCAAGCTATAGTTCTTTCTAGAGAGTTTCAAGACAAAATAAAATACTCTCCAGCAACCGATTATTTAGTTTATAACGGAAGTTACTGGGAGGAGTCTGTACCGAATGCACAAGCTGTGGCACATGAACTAACTGAACTTCAATTAAAAGAAGCACATGATGAAATAAATTTATGTCTAAAACAATTAACTGACGCAGGAGTTATGCCGATGATAACAAGTTTAGGGATGAAGAAAGTTAAAGAAAACTTAGATGATAACCAAAGAAGAATAGTTGAAAAATATGAACAAGCTTTATCTTATGAGAAGTATGCTATTAAAAGACGTGATAGTAAAAATATCTGGTCTACATTAAAAGAAGTGCGTCCTTTAATTCAAATAGAACCTACTTCACTTGATAGGGATGAGTTTTTATTAAATACCCCAAGTAAAACTTATAATCTAAAAACTGGTCTTTCAAAAGAGCATGACTACAATGACTTCATAAGCAAACAAACAAGTATTGATCCATCAAATAAAGGTGAAAAATTATGGGAAGAGGCACTAAGGACATTCTTTTTAAGTGATGAGGAGCTCATAAAATATGTTCAAAAAATAGTAGGTTTAGCTATTGTTGGAAAGGTTTATGTCGAAGCGTTAATTATTGCTTATGGTGAGGGAAGTAATGGTAAAAGTACATTTTGGAATGTAGTAGCGAGGGTTCTTGGTAGTTATAGTGGGAATATATCTGCAGATATGCTAACTGTGGGATGTAGAAGAAATGTAAAACCTGAACTAGCAGAGGCAAAAGGGAAACGACTTCTTATTGCAGCTGAACTTGAAGAGGGAATGAGAATGAATACATCAAACGTAAAACAACTTTGCTCGACAGATGAAATTTTTGCTGAGAAAAAATTCAAATCACCATTTAGTTATGTTCCTTCACATACTCTGGTTCTTTATACTAATCATTTGCCAAAAGTAGGTGCGATAGATAATGGAACGTGGAGAAGACTTATTGTAATTCCTTTTAACGCACAGATTAAAGGTAAAGGTGATATCAAAAACTATGCTGATTACCTTTATGAAAATGCTGGAGGTGCAATTTTAGAATGGATACTCACTGGATCAAAAGAAGTGATAGAAGCTAATTTTAAGTTAGAAAAACCAAAAGTAGTAAAAGATGCTATTAAAAAATACAAAGAGGATAATAACTGGCTAGGAGAATTTTTAGAAGATTGTTGTGAAATTGACATTAGTTATACTGAAAAAAGTGGACAATTATATTCTGAATACCGAGCGTTTTGTATGCGTACAGGTGCGTTTATAAGAAGTACGACTGATTTTTATAATGCACTTTTAAGTGAAGGTTATAAAAAGAAAAAAAATATGAGTGGTTCTTTCATATATGGTTTAAAATTAAAATCTGATTTTATTATTTGATAACGGTCGATGACGGTCAATTTCAATACTTATTGCAAAATGTGTGAATTTAATAAAAAGAAAAAAGATATAAAAATGACTGTCATAAAAATTATGAAAAACCTACTATATCAACGTTATGACACCCTATGATAGTCATATATATAACCTTTCTATAATAAAAAAAAATATAGTATATATATAATATAGGAAAATGACTATCAAAGGGTGTCATATTAGGAGGTAAATATGCTAGAAAGCCTAATAGAACAACATTTAGTAAAAGAAGTTAATAGAAGAGATGGTTTATGTTTGAAATTTAATAGTCAAAGTATGACAGGAATTCCAGACAGAATAATATTGATGAAAAATGGTACTGTTGGTTTCGTTGAGGTTAAGCAAAAAGGTAAGAAACCAAGACCACTTCAAGAATTAAGAATGAAACAATTAAGGAGGTTAGGATTTAAAGTATACACACTTGATGAAAAAGAGAAGATAGGAGAAATCTTAGATGAGATATGTAGCACATAATTATCAAAATTATGCCAAAAATTTTATTTTAGCACATAAGGTATCTGCTTTGTTCCTTGACTGTGGTTTAGGTAAAACTATAACAACACTTACAGCTATAAATGAACTCATGTATGATAGTTTTGAAATTAGTAAAGTACTAATTATAGCCCCATTAAGAGTAGCACAATCAACGTGGAAAGATGAAATAGAAAAATGGGATCATCTTAACCTCTTAAGATATTCAATTGCTGTTGGAGATGAAAAAGAAAGACTAAAAGCTTTGAAACAAAACTCAGACATTTATATCATTAATCGTGAAAATGTAGATTGGTTAGTAACTAAAAGTGGAATAGACTTTAACTTTAATATGCTAATCATTGATGAACTCAGTTCATTTAAATCGCATACTTCAAAACGATTTAAAAGTTTATTAAAAATAAGACCTTACTTTGAAAGAGTGGTAGGTCTTACTGGGACACCAAGTAGTAATGGATTAATGGATTTATGGGCAGAGTTTAGAGTGCTAGATTTAGGAGAAAGGCTTGGTCGCTATATAACGCATTATAGGAACGAGTACTTTCTACCAGATAAAAGGAATGGCGCGGTAATATTTTCTTATAAACCACAGCCAAACGCTGAGGAAAGAATATATCGTAGGCTGGCAGATATAACAATTTCAATGAAATCTACAGAGTATTTGAAAATGCCAGAGTTAATACTAAATGAACTTGAAATAAATCTTGATGAAGAAGATCAGATTAAATATAAAAAGTTTAAAAAAGAAATGGTAATGACAATTCAAGAAAAAGAAATAGATGCTATAAATGCAGCAAGCCTTTCAAATAAACTTATTCAATTAGCTAATGGTTCAATCTACGATGAAGATAAAAAATTCTATGAAGTTCATAATAAAAAGTTAGATAAACTTGAAGAAATAATTGAGAGTGCAAATGGGAAACCTGTACTTGTTGCTTATTGGTTTAAGGCAGATAAAGAAAGAATTGAAAAACGATTTAAAGTAAAAGAGATTAAAACTGCAGATGATATAAAACAATGGAATACGGGAATGATTAATCTAGCATTAATACACCCAGCAAGTGCAGGACATGGATTGAATTTACAAAGTGGAGGCTCCACACTAGTATGGTTTAGTCTTACATGGTCTCTTGAATTATATCAACAAACTAATGCTAGACTTTATAGACAAGGACAAAAAGACACGGTAGTGATTCATCATTTAATTACAAAAAATACTATTGACGAAGATATTATGAAAAGTTTAAAAAGAAAAGATAAAACCCAAGAATCATTGATGAAAGCAGTAAAAGCAAGAATAGGAGGATAAAGTATGAGAACGGAAGAATATCTAAATCAAGCTAGACATTTAGATACACAGATTAATTCAAAGCTTAGTCAAATAGAATCATTGAGTGCGTTGGCTACAAAATGTACTGCAACCTTAACTGATATGCCTGGTAATAAAAATAATGGAACATCAAAAATGGAGGATACGATTTTAAAAATTATAACACTACAAGAAGAAATTAATAGTGATATTGATGTACTTGTAGATTTAAAAAAAGAGATAATGACAATAATAAAAAAAGTTGAGAACTCCGAATATCGTACACTTTTAGAAAATCGATATTTATCATTTTTGTCTTGGGAGAAAATTGCCGTTGAAATGAAGTATAGTATACAGCAGGTGTATAGAAAAAGAACGGAGGCGTTGAAAAAAATTGAAGAAATTTTAAAAGATGATAGGAAATGATAGTGAATGAGAGTATACTTTTCTGATATAATTAAAATGTGGAAAATAGAAAATAAACCTTGTAGATAAATCTATGAGGTTTTCTATTGTGATTTATTGTAATGACTAAATATTTATCAATAACGATAAAAAAAGAATTTATTGTAATGACTAAATATTTATCAATAACGATAAAAAAAAGAATTTATTGTAATGACTAAATATTTATCAATAACGATAAAAAAAGAATTTATTGTAATGACTAAATATTTATCAATAACGATAAAAAAAAGAATTTATTGTAATGACTAAATATTTATCAATAACGATAAAAAAAGAATTTATTGTA
>CAURVX010000043.1:0-14387 GCA_963528605.1 uncultured Gemella sp. | reverse complement strand
CATATTTTGATGATGAAAATGCAACATCTAGAGCTTTAAAGAATCATCTAACGTGTAAAAAACAATGGGATACAGAAGAATTAGGAGCTTTTTCTAGTAAAAATAAATATTCATTTATAAAACTAAAAAACGGTGGAACGTATTTCTTCGGAGCATACGAATTTTTAGGATTCCCAGATGAAATGGACGAATATTATGAGAATCTGAAAAAAGAAGGTTACCGAATTTTATCATTAGCCTATACTGAAGACAGTACAAACATCCCTACTAATATGAAACTTGTAGGACATGTAGTTCTATCGGATGAAATAAAAGAAAACACAAAGGAAACATTCAAATACTTCGAATCACAAGGTGTCGAAGTAAAAATAATCAGTGGAGATAATCATATAGCCGTATACGGTGTCGCTAAGAAAGCTGGTTTCAAAGAAGATGCTAAGGCTATTGAGATGACTAAAGTGACTGAAGAGGAGTTTGAAAAAACTGTTCTTGAGAATGATATTTTCGGACGTGTTACCCCTGAACAAAAACAGAAAATGGTAGCCGTATTACAAAAAGCTGGAAAGACTGTCGCTATGAGCGGTGACGGTGTTAACGATGTTCTTGCCCTTAAAAAAGCTGATATTAGTTTTGCTATGAATGGTGCTACTAGCGCAGCAAAAAGCGTATCGAATATCGTATTTTTAACAGATGACTTCGGAGTATTCTACGATATACTTATGGAAGGTCGTCGTGTTATTAATAACATTCAAAAGGTAGCTTCACTATTCCTAACAAAGACATTCTTCTCGATTGTTTTCTCAATACTTAGTGTAATCTTCGCCTTGGAGTTTGCTTTTATACCGATTCAATTTACGATAATTTCAGCGATAACAATCGGTATTCCATCATTCTTCCTAACTTTTGAAGCGAATAAGGAAAAAGTTAGTAATAACTTCATGAAAGACATACTGACAAACGCTGCGATTGGTGGTGGTATTTTAGTAGCTACAGTACTACTGACAAACTTCACTATCACAGATAATTCACAAGCAAAATTCATCTGTTTCCTTCTTGCGTTAATAAATGGATTATGTATGGTTGCCAAAGTCAGCCTACCCCTTAACAGATATAAAGTCGCACTACTTTCTATGTTAAGTATAGCTGCAATTATAGGTATGGGAGTTAATATATTTATCCTGAAAAATCACTTTACTCCATTAGTATTTTCTCAAGTGATTTATATAATTATTCTTGGATTAGTAATCTCGACAGTCCACTTCTTTACGAGAAGAAAAGTGAGAAAATAGAATTTATCGCTCATTTATCGCTCGTTTATCGCTCATTTTTGAGCATGAGCATTCACTGAACGTTACTATAATAATAGTACTCCAAAAGATTATAACAAAACCCTAGACTTGGTTAGTTCCAAATCTAGGGTTTATTTTCTTATTCTTCGTCAGAAGGTTTTTCTTTTGATTCGTCTTCTAGGTCTTTTTCTTCAACCTTTTCAACTTTATCTTCTTCGTTTTTAGCCTCTTCTTGAGCTTTTTTCTCAGCTTCTTCTTTGGCTTTACGAGCTTGTTCTTCGTAATATTTCTTATTAACTACTTTATCAAGTTGTTCTGCTTCTCTTTCGTCTAAGTCTTTTGGCATTTTTCCAAATTGGTAAAGAGCAACGATTTCTTTTCTATCGATCGTTTCAACTTCGATAAGTGTTTGTGCAATAAGTTCTAATTGTTCTCTGTGAGTTTCAATAATGTGAAGAACTTTAGCATAACATTCGTTAATAATTTTACGAACTTCTTTATCTATTTCTTTCAGCATTTCTTCTGAATAGTTACCGATACTTGAAAGTTGACGTCCACCATATGGATCGTGGAATGGAGCTTGCATTGGTCCTACAACATCACTCATACCGTATTCTGTAACCATCGCACGAGCAATAGCTGTTACTCGTTCGAAGTCATTATGAGCTCCTGTAGATACTTCGTTAAAGAAGATTTGCTCTGCAGCGCGCCCTCCAAGTAATCCACAAATTTTGTCGATTAAATCTGTACGAGTTTGGAAGTATTTTTCTTCTTCCGGAATCATAAGGTTATATCCACCAGCATCACCACGTGGGATAATAGTAACTTTTTGTACTTTATCAGCACTATCAAGTACCATACCTACAATTGCGTGACCTGCTTCGTGGTAAGCTACTAAGCGTTTTTCTTTTGGAGTATATACTCTACTACGTTTAGCTGGACCACCGATTACTCTGTCCATTGCTTCATCTAAGTCTTCTTTTTCAATATTAGACTTATTTTCACGAGCTGCTAATAACGCCGCTTCGTTAAGGATGTTAGCAAGATCCGCACCAGAGAATCCTGGAGTTTTTTCTGCTAATGAACGAAGGTCAACACCTTTAGCAAGCGGTTTGTTTTTAGCATGTACTTTAAGAATAGCTTCACGACCTTTTACATCAGGTGTAGAAACTTTAATTTGTCTGTCGAAACGACCTGGTCTTCTAAGGGCGTTATCTAATACGTCAGCACGGTTAGTAGCTGCAATTACGATAATACCTTTTTCACCATCGAATCCATCCATTTCAACAAGAAGTTGGTTAAGAGTTTGTTCACGTTCGTCATTTCCTCCACCTACTCCACTTCCACGTTTACGTCCTACAGCATCAATCTCATCAATGAAAATGATACATGGCGCATTCTTTTCAGCTTCTTTGAATAGGTCACGAACACGACTAGCCCCAACCCCTACGAACATCTCAACGAAGTCAGATCCTGAGATTGAGAAGAATGGCACTTTCGCCTCTCCCGCTACAGCACGAGCTAGTAAAGTTTTACCAGTCCCTGGAGGCCCCTCAAGTAGGACACCTTTAGGGATTCTAGCACCCATCTTAGTGAATTTACGGTGATCTTTTAAGAACTCAACCATTTCTGCAAGTTCTTGTTTTTCTTCATCAGCTCCAGCTACATCTTTGAATGTAACTTTCGCTTCTCCACCATCGATTTTTTTAGCTTTAGATTTTTGGAAGCTCATTACTTTGCCTCCACCGCCACCTTGCATTTGTGTCATAAAGAATACTAAAACACCCATAAACAAGATAAGCGGAATAATGTTACCTAAGAATGATAGAATTGCTCCAGTTTTTTCAGCTGGTTTATATTCTACTACACTTAATTTTCCATCTTTAGCTTTTTCATTAATTTGTTTTTGTACTTCAGAATCAGATGCTGCAACTACACTCTCGAAGTTCTTATTACCATCTGTGTAAGTACCTTTAACATTGTAGTTCTCATCTTTTCTTTGTAGACTTATTTCTTTAACCTTGTCGTCCTTAATAATCTGAACAAGTTTAGCATAGTCTATTTTTTCAGTTGTCCCAGGTAAGTCTTGCTGCCAATATGCAAATAATCCAATTGCGATTACGATTAATGCAAGCATACCAAGGATAGGGTTTTGTCTTTTTTTATTATTCATATAGACAATCTTCCTCCTATCATTTTTCTAAACATAATTTATTTTACCATATGTAACTAAAGTTTGACTAATATTCTGACCTTTTTGATTAAAATATTATTATGAGTAAATTTCTTCTTTTAGAACCCCGATATAAGGTAAGTTTCTATATCTTTCATCATAATCTAAACCAAATCCTACTAAGAATTCATTTGGTGAAACTATACCGATGTAATCAGCTTCAACATCAACTACACGAGTTTCTGGTTTATCTACTAGTGAAGCACACGCTACAGAAGCGACTTTTCTTTCTTTTAAGTTTTCAATAAGAGCTTTAAGAGTTCTTCCTGTATCTACGATATCTTCAACGATAATTACGTGACGTCCTTCAATATCCATTCCACAATCTTTTTTGATTTTGATTACACCAGAAGATTCAGTTCCTCCGTGATAACTAGATACGTCCATAAAGTCAATAACTACATGAATGTCAATATGTTTTAAAAGTTCTGCCATAAAAGGTAGTGCTCCTTTTAATGTACAAATTAGAACAGGGCATTTATCTGCATAATCCTCTTCAATTTGTTTAGCAATTCTTTTACTAGCAACAACGATGTCCTCGTGTGTAAATAGAACTTTCTCGATATCTTTTAATAAATTTTCCACTGTTTTATCCTTTCGTGTTTATATAATAATCATATTTTTTGTTTTTGTTAACTTTAGTATTTATTCCTAAAACTCCTAAAACCCCATCTTTGTTGCGAATTACTGGAAGTTTGTCTCTAAGTTCTTTGGGAATCTTTTCATCAATAAAAAGACGTGAAAGTTTTTTGCTAACCTTACCTCTTTGAATCCTATCGCCATCCCTCTTAGTCGTAACTATTAAAGGCAAATCTTCTTTATTAAATCCAACCTCAGATGAGTTGTTAGTTGTTGTTATTAGAAAATTACTCTGATGAAATGTATAAACTTTATTAATATCCACTTCATCTATTATTAATTCTATCTTATCATTATAACATTTTTTTTCGATTTTATGAATATAAATACTATTATATTCGCTAATAATTTTTAAATTATTTTTCAAATCATAACTTTTATTGTTATTTCTATTTTTTAAGTCTTCTATTATTGTAAAAAGTGCCTTTTGTTTTACATCAAAAATACCAAAATTATTTGCTAATATATCTCTTAGCAAGAAATAAATTCCTTCTTTGGTATTTTTTAATAATTTTTCTTTATCTAGCTCGACTTTATCTTCTTCTTTAGAAATAACATAATCATCTTTTACTTCTAATACGTTATTTTTCAACTCAGTATTAATATTTTGATAATAACTAGAAAAATTAATTAAATTATCAAAACTTGCAGCATTCACATTGTTTAACAACGGTACAATATTATGCCTTATATTATTCCTTGTATAATCAGTATCGAAGTTTGTTGAATCTACATAGTATTTCAAGTCATTTTTATCGGCATACTGCTCAAGGTCTGCTTTTAATTCATTTAATAATGGACGATAAACTTCTAGCTTACCAATGGTTGTCTTCTCTTCTATCATCAGGTTATAGTCCATACTTCGTCCACTAAGTAGTCTCATAAGGATATTTTCTACCTGATCATTTTTGTGATGAGCAGTTATTAACTTCACACCACCTTCTAGTGAAGACATCTCCTCAAAGGCTTCATAACGTAGTTTTCTTGCGAGCATTTCCTCTGATATGTGACTATCTCTTACTAAATCTTTCATATTTAGCTCTTTTTTGTAGAACTTAACATTGTAGTTTTTGACAAAATTCTCTACGAACTCTGCTTCTTCATAGGATTGTTCTCTTAGACCATGGTTGATATGGAACGCCACTAATTCTTTATAACTCTCTTTGTACTCTGTAACAAGCAGATGAAATAAAGCTATAGAATCCACTCCTCCTGACAGACCTAGTGCTATTTTATCAGTTTTTTGCCATAAAATATTAATATCCATCTAGATAACCTCTTTCTTGAAGTTCTTTCTTAATTTTTTCAAACTTACCTTTAACTTGCTTTGTCGTCGCAATAATATCTTCTAATAGTCCTTCTGGTGCTGGAGGAATTTCTTTTTTCTCTTCTTTCTCCTCAGACAGCTCAGTAATATTACTCTTCTCACCTTTCCCTACAGAAATTTTCATATTCCCTATAAATCGAAGTTTTTTCAAGTCTTTTAGAGTTTTCGTCTCTTGTTTAGGATCCTGATTTTCTTCCTTTACTTCTTGTTTTTTCTGAACTTCAGGCTGCTCTTTAGCTTCTTTTTTTATTGGTGACTTCGGTTTATTTTTCTTTTTATTCTGTTTTTCTTTAGAGTTTTTCTCTACTTTTTTCTTGTCACCTTCAGCTTGTTTCAACTCTTTTTGTGTTAAAATCACTAAAGAATCCTTTGTACTTTTCTCCTCAGTTTTAATAACAAAACCAACAGAAAAAATCTCCTCTAGCTTCTTCTTTTTACCAATAAACATGTTTTCCTTTGGTAAAAATGCATCTTTGCCATTTTCTAGTTTTATATATAATCCTTTGCTTTCAACTTTCGTTACCTTACCTGCAACTTTACTCATTTAATCACCTCACTATCCGCTCGTATAAACTACATATTTTTTATAGTTTTAACCTCTTAAATCATTCCCATTTATATCACTTAAATATTATACCACACTATATTCATCTATTGAAATATCAAAGATAATCCGGGAGAGTAATATAACCCGTTATACTTTATTTCTTCACAACTAAAAAACACCAACTTCAAAAAAGTTATTCTTCTGAAATCAGCGCTCAATTATTAAATCTTCTTCTAAATAATGTTATGTTAACTATCTCTAGTTAAAAACATCACTAATCTTTATTATACCATAAAAATAAAGATTTTATCAGTCTTTAATTTTTAAACTTTTTGTGCTATGTTAAAGGTACTAAAAGGGTTGACTCGACAAAATCTTGTTTCTTAAGAGATTATAATTTTTGAGACACTCCCTATTCATAGTAAATACGCTATATGCATTTCAGGGAGGTTACTATGTTAAATGCAGAAAAAATAAAAAAAAGATTTTACATATTTCTAGTATTCTATGTTTTATTTGGTATCGCACTAAAATCAATATTAGATAGAGAACTTAGTTCGGATTTTAAACAAAAATACAAAATCATATTATTTGTGATTGAAGTATTTTTTATGAATTTACCTATGCTGTTAGCTTTGGTTATAAATAACTATATAGCTAAAAAAACTAAAAACGTAGAAAAATAAAAAATGACACTCTCTAAAACTAGCTAGTAAGTGACTCGACAAAATCTTGTTTCTTCAAATCAAGATTTTCGCATCATTCCCATAGCTAAAAGAGCGACTCAAAATTACTTTTGAATCGTTCTTCTTTATTTATCCGTTGTAACAGTTTATTATTTCAAATAACTTGCTACGAATTTCTTCGTTTGTTGAATGTCCTAGCATTGATTTTAACTCTACTAGTTTTTTATCTAGTTCCTCAACATCAATGTCTAAGGTTGTATTTTTATAGATCATTTTGTTGTCAGTCTTTTCGCTACTTTCGTAATCAAGTGATAACTCTTCATACATTTTCTCACCAGGTCTTAGTCCGATTTCTTCGATATCTATATCTTTATACGGTTCTAATCCTGATAATTTAATTAAGTTTGTTGCAAGATCTATAATTTTTACAGGTTCTCCCATGTCTAATAGGAAGATTTCCCCTTCACTTGCGTAATATCCAGCTTGTAGTACTAATTGTGCCGCTTCTGGAATCGTCATGAAATAACGAATAATATTTCTATGTGTAATAGTGATAGGTCCACCTTTTTTAATCTGTTCTTTAAAGATAGGAATAACCGAACCATTTGAACCTAATACATTACCGAATCTAACCGCAGCAAATTTCGTTTTGTACTTATTACCTTTTGATTGTAAAATAATCTCTGTTAAACGTTTTGAAGCACCCATAGCATTCGTAGGATTTACCGCCTTGTCAGTAGAAATCATGATAAATCTTTCTACTTCTTTTTCAATCGCTACATCCATAACATTTTTTGTTCCAAAGACATTATTTTTTATAGCTTCTTGCGGACGGCGTTCCATTAAAGGTACGTGTTTATGCGCTGCTGCATGGAACACTACGCTCGGTTTATACTTATCGAATACCTCAGCTAACGCATCTTTTTCACGAATACTTACTATTTCTGAAATATAATTTATATCCTCATATTCTTTACTATGCGATTTTTCAAAATCTAGATCACGCTCTAGCATGTATAATGCATTCTCGTTAACATCAACTAAAACAAGTTGACTAGGTTTGAATTTGAATATTTCTCTTACAATCTGGCTTCCAATCGAACCACCAGCACCTGTAACAAGGATACTCTTTCCTTTAATATAAGAACGAATCTCTCCTTGAGAAAGCTTCACTTCTCCACGTCCTAATAAGTCCTCGATAGATACATCTTTTAAGTGTTTAGAAATACTCTCTCCGTCTTCTACAGCAACACCAGAACTCATTACCTTAACACTAACATTGGCTTCTTTCAGAACATTTAATATTCTATTTTTATTATAAGCACTAATCGAAGGAATAGCTAAGAATACTTGTTCTACTTCGTATTTTGGAATAAGTTTTAGTATTTCATAAGTTGTACCAACTACTGTAACACCACTAATTACAGAGTTTTTTCGGTTATCATCTATAAGTCCAACTACATTAGCACGGAAAATATTATTTTTAGATAACTCTTTTAATAATATGTATCCAGCATCTCCTGCACCGATTATAAATGTGTTTTTATAAGTACTAGATCCATACTTACCAGCTTCTCTCTCACGTAAGGCACGATATAACATTCTTGTAAACATCATACCCGCTATTATTAATAAAGGTGAAAAGATAGCAAATCTAACATTTGAGAATGTATCAGGTAACATATACTGATAAAGGATACTCGTAATCAAGTCCCCTAGAACTACTGAAATACAAATATTTACTATCTCATTAACACCTAAGTATGACCATAATGATTTATTAGTACCAAATAAATAAAAACTAATTGCATATATAACAAGTGAAATCACTAGAAATTCTAATATCTCAACATAATGACCATTTAGCATCGCAAATGGATCAGATGCTTTACCTAAAAATATCGATGCTACTACACCTAATGCAACCGTCAATAAATCCAGTAACATAATGAGTTTAAATCTATGATTTATATATATTTTTGATGAAAATAGTCTATCCATAACATCTCCTACAAATTTACCAAAGAGCTTAGAGGCTAACTAAACCCAAATTCTAAGTTATCACAATAGTTTATCTATATCTAAATATCGAATAAAGATTCTTGTGACAAACAATAAACTATTTGGGAACAGGGAGTGACTCAAAAATCGTGATTTCGAAGAAATCGATTTTGTCGAGTCACCCCCGCTCCCTCAGCTCTTCTACACATTTTAAAACAATCTATAACCAAAGTAACATGTCGCAGCAATAATAATACATAATATCACAATGCTGATCTTTCTAGTCTCCTTGATTACTTTTATCTCTACTATTTTTTGAACTATTAATATAGTTATAGCTACGAAAATCGCAGTAGTCTTAATTCTTTGATTTTCTATGAACATCGTCGCGATTATTATAGCTAAACTAAAAACTGTAATAAGCATATTAACAGCCATAAATATTAATTTTTTATCCGCCATAATTATTTTTTCCTTATCTTGATTGTTACTTTAACAATCGGGGTATCCGTCGCAATTCGAATATTTTCTTTAGGATAAATTTTCAAATTACTTCGTTCTTCTGTTTCTTCTTTAACATCACTTAAATCGACGTCAACGAACATCTCTGATACTTTAGCCAATGTAGCTTCATCTTCCGCCCTAACAGCTACTTTAGAAACATCAGCAGTCGCACTAATAAGCTCGAATTCTGAAGGAAGACTACCTATAGTATTTACTTCTAGTGGAACTTCTTTTTCGATATTCTTCAACTCTATATTCATAACTGTTGAACTAGGTTCTATTTGAATATCCTCAATTTTATTATAATCACTATCGTAAGCTACTAACTTAGCTTCTTCTCTAGTATTTCTATTAAGCTTCGTACGAGTATCACTCTCAGCACGAACCTCATTTATTCTATTAAGACTTTCTATCGCTCCAGAAATCTTAACTGTTTTATTTGTCACACTAAGATTATCTACTTCATATCCAATCAGTAAACGTTCCTTCTTAACTACCGGTGTAACTCTAAACTCTTTTGTTGCTTTTTCTCTAATAGATATCGTTATAACAGAGGGTTCTGCGGTACCATCAACACCTTTTTCTAAACCATCAATCTCAATTCTAACCTTTTGATCATCACCTATTTGAGCGTTTCTAAGATTTAACTTCGCCTTGAAGTTTTTAGCAACACTTTCTTTTTGAACTTTTGTTTTCGTTCCAGATAATTTCACAGATACTGTATTAGGAATACCTACTACATAAAGCTTATCTCTGTCATAATCAACATCCAGTGGCACATCACTTACCCAAGCTGTTGCATTATCACTACTACTATCTCCTAGAACCGAAAAGTTTTTAAAATTCTCATTAACCGATAGGAACAATAGTATCGCTATTAAAAATGATATTAACTTTAACTTATTATTTTCTTTTAGTTGCATAATATCACCTCTTATTTAATTATTTTTTCTTGCTGTTTCCAATTTTTCGCCAAGTAATCAGCTAAATCGTCTGTTGAGTAATCTGATGTTAAAATTCCATTTTGACAAACACTAATCTTCCCTGTTTCTTCAGATACAGCGATTATTATAGCATCTGTAACTTCAGATAATCCTAATGCAGCACGGTGTCTTGTACCATAGCTACTAGCTATCGATCTATTATCCGATAAAGGAAGTACACAGCTTGCCGCACGAATCTTATTCTCATCGATTATCATAGCACCGTCATGCAAAGGTGTATTCGGAATAAAAATATTAATTATAAGTTCATTTGTCACCTCGGCATTGACCGTAATACCACTTTCAACGTATTCATCAAGACCCGTATTATTTTCTAGTACGATTAATGCACCTATTCTTCGACGTGCCATATGTCTAGATGAATCAACAACAGCCTTTATAATCTGTTCAGTAGAATTTTTCTGAACATCTTTATAGTTAATATTGAAGATATTAGACAGCTGTACCCTTCCAATGTATTCAAGAGCTCGTCGTAATTCCGGTTGGAATATAATCATTATACCTAATACTCCCCAAGTTACTACTTGTTCAAAAATGTATGTCATCGTCCTAAATCCGATAAAGTTAAAGAATATTTTTAGTCCAATAACTATTAAAATACCTTTAACAAGTTGCATACCACGAGTACCTTTTAATAAACTCAATAGTTTATAAACTAAAAACCAAACTAATAATATATCCAATAGATGAATAATTAGTGTTAGCGTACTTACTCCTGATAAGTATTCAGCTATCATAAATAATCTCCTTCCTTTAATTAATAATATCTCACTACGCATATAACCCTTATTCTTATGCATATAGCAGTCCACTTTCAATTATATCATAAAATGCAAGCGTTGTGCTATTTTTTATAGAAGAAAAAAGAAGATATTTTACAAATAACATATGCAAAATATCTTCAATATACTTTTTATAATTTTAGCTTTTAGTTATAGTTCACTAAATAGTAACTTATAATCCTAGTAGTGCTGGATTCTCTCTATATATACTATTATTAGTTCACTAATCAATCTTACTTATGTATACAAAATCTGTAGGTGGCACTGTACCTTTTCCAGTATCTGGTTGACCCGCAGTTATTAGGATAGAATCTCCAACTTCAGCTAGTCCAACTTCTTTAGAATATGCTGAAGCATTACTTAGCATCTCTTCCATACTCAACATTTTAGGTTCAATATACGGTACTATTCCTCTAGTAATAATCAACTTTCTAGCACTTTCTCTATCAGGTAAAACAGCTAGCACAGGTATATTTGGACGATACCTCGCGATGAAACGAGCTGTTGTTCCTGATTTCGTATAAGTTACAATATTTTTTACATCAACTGCTTCTAAAAGATGTTTTGTCGTCATAGAAACAGCATGAGAGATACTCATTTTGTATTCAGCCACTTCAAATCTTTCTGCATCAACAGCATTATTTCTTTCAACAGTTTTTATGATTCTATCTACTGTTTCTAGCGCTTCACATGGATAATTACCAATCGCAGTCTCCTCCGTTAACATTATCGCATCAACACCATCAAAAATTGCATTCGCAACATCAGATACCTCGGCTCTAGTCGGTCTTGGATTGTAAACCATAGAATACAACATTTGAGTAGTTAAAATTACTACTTTTTCAGCTTCGTTAGCTCTTCTTACTATTTCCTTTTGAATTCCAGGTAAATCTTCATACGAAATATCTATCCCAAGTTCATCACGATTAATCATAATCGCATCTGCAATTTCCAGTATATCATCAAGATTGTCATAACCATCTTTACAATCTATCTTAACAATAATTCCTATATTTTTTCCATGTGACTTAATAAGCTCTTTCACCTTCGTAATTTCTTCTAAGTTCCCAACAAAAGGACACACAACGAAATCTACATCATTTCCGCAGGCAAAGTCTACATTCTCCTCATCTATTCTTATAAGTTTATATTTATTTTCCGCATAAATATGATCCACATCATATATTATAGCTAAGTCTCTCCCCACTTCTTCTCTTAAAGCTTTAACCTTTTCTATTCTTTCAACATTTTGCTCATTACTCCCGTAGTAAGAATCTATCAATACAGCATCTGCTGCACCTTCCACTATTTTTCGTAATACTTTATCTGTAGCATCACCTATAGTAGCTATTATTTTAGAATTTCTAATCATAATTCTTCACCTATCCATATTATTATTTCATATTTTATTATAGCACAGAAAAATATAATATACTATACTATGTAAATTAGAATAATTTTTACCTTTCATTATTAAGTAGTTAAATATTATTATTAGACATAGAGAGCTCAATCATATTAAATCTTATTTGTTTAGATAGATTTAATTCTTATTAACACATTAATTTAATATAAACTATAAAAATATAACTATATATATCGTTTTCAAAAAGGGTTATTTTTTATTAAATAAAAGAAAAAATCTTACCTTACTTGTAAGGATTTTTCTTACAAATTAGCTTACATTTGTAGTTGTTTTTTAGCTATAATTATGCAAAATATTTATAAAATTTATTTACATATAAGTTTTATTTAAAGAACATAGTAGCTTTTTCTAAAAATAAGACTATAAAAAAATAATATTATCTAATATTTTAAAAACTATTGACAACATCCACTCTGTAGTATATAATTTTACATACTGATATAACACATAGTTTTCAGTTATTAAAATTTATATATTATATTTAGGAGGAATATTTTTATGTTATCATTTTTAAAACCTAAAGCTAAATCACATACAGTTCCTGCCGATAAAGTTATGCCAACTTATAAAAAATTAAGATTTATTTCTTTCCTTGGAGTATTCCTTGGATATATGGCATTCTACATTGTTAGAAATAACATCAGTTTATCGAGTAGTGACCTTAAAGCATCTTTAGGAATTTCTAAAACTCAAATGGGTGCAATCATGAGTTACATGTTACTTGCATATGGATTAAGTAAAGGATTCATGAGTAGTTTAGCAGATAAAGCCGATCCAAAGAAATATATGGCTCTTGGACTTTTCCTTTGTGCATCTGTAAACTTAGCACTTGGAGTTAGTCACACTGTATTCTTAGTATCAATCTTAGTAATCTTACTGGGACTTTTCCAAGGTATGGGGGTTGGACCAGCATTCATCACACTTGCAAGCTGGTATCCGAAAAAAGAACGTGGCCGTATGACTGCTCTTTGGAACATTTCTCACAACGTCGGTGGAGGAATCGTAGCAAGTGTTGTTACATTAGGATTCTTCATCTTTGGTAGAGAACACTGGAAATTAGCATACTACGTATTCCCAGCGATTATCGCTATTATATTCGTTGTTATTATCCTTGTTTTAGTTAAAGGGAAACCAGAAAACGAAGGTCTACCAACAATGGAAAAAATCACTGGTGAAACACACAAAGTAGAAGTTAAACACGTACCAGAAGAAGCTGCAAACTTAAACGCAGGACAAATCTTCGTAAACTACGTATTAAAAAATAAACACGCTTGGTATGTATCTCTAGTTGATACATTCGTATACTTAATCCGTTTCGGATTAATCTCTTGGCTTCCAATCTACTTATTAGAAACTAAAGGATTCACAAAAGGACAAATGGGTATCGCCTTCACATTATTCGAATGGGCTGCTATTCCATCAACACTTCTTGCTGGATACTTATCTGATAAAGTATTCAAAGGTTACCGTATGCCTCCAGCAATCGGTGCAATGGTTATCATTTTCTTCTGTTTAATCGGATATTGGGAAAGTACTTCTCTAGTATGGGTAATCGTATTTGCCAGCCTTTCTGGATGTCTAATCTATGTACCACAATTCTTAGCATCAGTTCAAACTATGGAAGTTGTTCCATCATTTGCTGTTGGTAACGCAGTTGGTCTAAGAGGATTCATGAGTTACATCGTGGGTGCTTCATTCGGTACTTGGTTCATCGGATTCGTTGTTGACCGTGTAGGATGGTCTGGAGGACTCTACGTACTTCTATCATCTGCAATTCTTTGTATCGTATTCGCAGTATTAAGTCACCGCGGAGCTAAAGAATTAGCACATAAATAATTAAAAATTTAAAACATCAAAAAGCACTGAACAAAATCGTTCAGTGCTTTCTTATTGTTAGGGGCTGACCCAAAAGTCCTAAATTTTAACAAAGTGTATATGAGAACTCATAG
>CAURVX010000042.1:0-14656 GCA_963528605.1 uncultured Gemella sp. | reverse complement strand
GGGCGTGTCAGTAACCTTTCGCTTCAACGCAAGTCTTTTTCAAGACCAACATTAACTATTATACATGGTAAAAGCATATATTGCAAGTGTTTTGTTAAAAAAATTTTAAAAAATTTTATGAATATGTTTTCTATTTTTTTGTATTTTTTTCTTTAGCTATTATAGACCATATCTATTATAGACCATATTATATAGAAGAAAAAATTTATTTTTCTCCTAAAAAAATAAAAAACTCAGAGTTTTTACACCCTAAGTTCTTTAAAATTCTTGGTTTATTTTAACGGTAAAATATTGTACTGGATTTCTAAATCAGATGATAATAAATGAGATACTTTACAACGTTGTTTAATATTATCTAGTACACCTTGTCTATCTCCCGCCGCTAATTGCTCTTCCGTTCTATCCACGTGAACATTAGCTACAATTTTCCTATTATCATAATCTACCACCAATTCAGTTTCAATTACTAAGTCTACTAATTCGTATTCTCTGAAGAAATATCCTTTTGCACACATACTCACACATCCATTGTATGCTGTAGCAAATAGATCCATTGGACCATCTTTACTTTCTTCTATAAACATTTTATATTCTCCGCCAAGCGGTGTTGTTGCATATGAAGTAAAACCTTCTTTAATTTTTAAATTAGATGTATACATAACAGTCTCCCTCTGTATATTTAATTTTAAGATTTCTCTTAATAAGTTTATTATACTCTTCTGAATAATTTTTGTACACTATTTATTCTCGACAATTTCTTTAACTGTTTCAACTAAATCTACATCTTTAAATCTATAGTTTACACCAGTAAAATCCATATGTTTCGTGATATCATTTGTTTGTAAAATTAGCATTGCTCCCGAGGTAGCTGCAGCCAATGCCCCTGGTCGCGAATCTTCTATAGCTATAACATTATTTATATTAACATCTAACTTTTCAGCTGCCAACAGATAAATATCCGGAGCAGGTTTAGGAGTAACCTTGTCTTCTTTTGTGGCTATAACCGATATATATTTTTCAAAACCTTTTCTTTGAAGTCCAGTTTCAATATGTTCTCTTTTTCCATTTGAAGCTACTGCCATTTTTATCCCATGAGTATACAGATACTCCATAAGTTCCGCAATACCTGGCAATACAGGCGCATTATGATAATTATCTAGAATACGCTTAGTAATCTCCGCTTCAAATTTATCATAATCCTCACTAGACATTCCATATCTTTCATTATAGTATCTCTTACTTGTTTCTTCATTCGTTCCTGAAACATTTTTTATGTAGTCCATCTTATCTAATTTTTGACCTAATACCTCTTCAGTTAAGTCACGCATGTTTTCATAGTATACTTTTTCTGTATCTACTATCGTTCCATCAAAATCAAATATTACCGCCTCTAATTTTTCCACTTTATTTCTCCTTTTTTTCTATTTAAACATATATTTACTATTTTATAATGTATTTACTAAAATTCAAAATTATTTGGACGAAATAAAGAGCAACTTTGAAATTGAAACTTCAATTCCACCTAGTTGCTCCTTTTTATATTTTTAATATTATAGCAAAAATACTATTATATTATTCAAATCTTACTAATTTTTCAGCTTTAACTCTTACAGATGGTCTTCCATCTTTTTCTTTTTTACCTAGTGCAATTAACATCACAGGCACTAAGTTTTCCTCTAACTCAAATAATTCAGCTACTTTATCTCTCATAAATCCACCAATAATATTAGTGTCATATCCTTTAGCATAAGCTATATTAGTAAATTGCATCGTCCATAATCCACAGTCAAAGTAAACACCTTCTCTATTTTTATCAACTGGAATTTTTTCTAATTGAGGAACCATACCTTTTTCAAAACCATCTTTAACTTCTTGAGTCATATAGCCTTTTTCTACAGCCTCACCATATATTTCATCAAACTTATTATAGTAGTTTAAATCACCTAGCACGATAATCATCGCAGCAGAAGTATCATTTTGAATTTTATTGTAGTTTGCACTACCTAACTTCTCTTTCCCTTCCGGAGTATCTACAACAATATATCTCCAAGGTTGCAGGTTACAAGATGAAGGAGCAATATTTGCTTCATCTAACATCTCTATAATTTCTTCACGTTTAATTTTAACATCAGTATCAAAATACTTAACTGATTTTCTTCCTTTTATCACTTCAAAAAACTCTGGACTTTTCTTACCTAATAGTGCATTAAAAAAGTTTCTCACTTATCTTCTCCTTCTATAAATCTATTTTATATATTCTCTCCGTAAAATCACCTTCTGATCTTAAACAACTTGTAAATTATACTATACTTGATAATTTCTATCAACTAATACAGCTTATAATATAAAAATTAAACAAGTAGCCAATAATATCTCAATTAGCTACTTGCTTTAAACAATAATTTTATATCGTAATGATAACATGTTCCTTTTACACATTATCAAATTTTCCACTATAAAATTTATCATAATTTTCTATTTCCCTAATAATATATCCAAGATCATCTTTGGTTTAGTTACCATAAGAAGATGATCCGATTCCTCTATTTGCGTATAATTCATCCCTATTAGCTTAAAGTAAGAAAATACCGTAAGTTTATTAAATACATTTCTACTTCTTTTTAATAGTTCTAAATTATCTACTCCCGCATACAAAGATAAATAATCATACTCTGTTTGCGAGTTCGGCCTTACCATATATTCACTACCTTCTTTTATGAGTTTCTTAAGAATTAACTCCACTAGAAACTCATCCCTCATCTCTTCTACACTAAGTGTCTTTGATAGATATTCTTCTTTACTAGTGAACTTTATCTCTGGTTCAAAATATGTTTTTAACACCGATTCAGGAGGTATAGGTTCTAAGCCCTCGATGATGATTAAATTAACTCCATCAAGGTATTCACTAAAAATCTCTAAACCGTTAAGTAAAACGACCGTACCATAAGAAGCAGTTACGATGTAACCTCCTCTTTTTACTTGTGTCATTTTATTTAATAGCACCTGCTCAATTTCTTTTTTTGATATAGATTTAAAACTCTCTTCGGTAAATTCAATAAAATCAAAGGTTTGGTCTGGCATATTTTCTAAGACTCTCGCCCAAATATATCTATCCCAACCTAGTGGATTAATAAACAAGATATCTGTCATAGTAATCATCCTTTCAAATATCTATACTAAAATCCTAATTCGTCACCAAAATCCTCTAATTTATTTACAAGTATCGCCCCCTCTTTAATGTATTCGTTCATTGCATAACTCATCTTATCGCCAAATTTTCCCGGTAGGCAGAATACATCAGAACCTACATCTAAGGCGAAATCCACCGTTCTCTGTGTACCACTCCTTTTTGCTGCCTCAGTTACCAAAAGAGCACTAGAAAGACCAGCAACGAGCCTATTTCGTTCTAAAAACTTATATTTCCTTATAGGCGAAGTTGGAAAATACTCAGATATAATAAGATGGTTTCGTTCTAGCTCCTTATAGAGCTTGTAACTTTGTTCCGGATAAATAATGTTGTGCCCATGAGCTATTACACCTATAGTGTATCCTTTACTTTTTAAAGCCTCCTCATGAGCAAGGCTATCGACACCTGTAGCAAGACCACTTACTACCACAAAATTATTCATCGATAAATACGGCACTATACAATCGAGAGCATCTTTCGAATACGAGGTATTGTTTCTACTACCTACTATAGAAATTTTTCTCCTAAACAATAGCAGATTCTTATTACCTCTATAAAAGATAACATACGGATAATCATACAGCCTAAAAAGTTCCTTAGGATAATAAACATCATCACAGAACATATATCTCACATTATAAAATCCAAAATAACTCTCGAAATCAAACTCCATATTATTATGAAGTTTGGTATAGATTTCCTCAGCATTACTTCCAAAATATACAGCTAACTCTGGTATAGATAAATCCAGAATCTTCTCTATACTATTTAAATCATTAAATACCCTATGTAATTTAAGCGTAGTAACCTTCTCAATTGCTACTAATGAAAGTAGTACTCTTTTCTGTTCTTCTGTAAAATTCCCACTATACTCCCACATAGCTTTATCCTCTTACTTGTCATTTTCTACTAACAAAGCATAATATGCTTTAAATACTTTTAAGAAAATTTCCCCTTGTTGAATATTGTTAATATAAATACTATCTTTAAATTCTATAATATTACTCATTATTCTTATAAGTTCAGAATAACTTTTACCTTCTTTATAGAATCTATACATTAATCCTTGCCAATAGACAAGTGGTGTTCTAATAAGCACCTGTTCTAACATGTTAACACCAATTACTTCAGGAATATTATTCAACTCTATATGTTGGTTATAAAACATGCTTAAAACTTTATTTTTCACAGTCTTATCAAATTTAATTTGTTCGTAGACATAATTTTCAACATCCGATGGATATAATTTCGACGTTAAATCTTTGTCCAGTAGTTTTAAATCAAGCGGTACATCAAACTCATCAATACTTAACGAAGTTTTTATACAAACAGCATTTCTTTTTTTTAGATTATGAG
Source organism: uncultured Gemella sp. (assembly GCA_963528605.1). GTDB lineage: Bacteria > Bacillota > Bacilli > Staphylococcales > Gemellaceae > Gemella. The sequence continues at coordinate 10,113 of CAURVX010000042.1, read as the reverse complement.
CCCAGATTTGATAGAATTCAAATTTTTTATTTATATTATCCCAACCGTAAAAGAACACTTTCCCTTGATAATAATTCAAAAAATTATCCACAAATGGTGCATATCTAATGTAACTTATACCATCATAACTTTTTAATTCTTTTATAAATTTGTTTGTGTCAATTAACCAGATTAACTTCAATCCGGCTTTCATGTACCCTCTTGTTCTAGCTTTAATAAGATCAAAAGGAATAACTGATCTTTGATACTCAAAAGCAATGCTATTATCTTTAATAAACACATCCGCTATTTGAATATCATTATTTTCCCCTGTTTTAAAAATATGTTCGACTTCCACATTACGATATTTTTTTCTAAAATGTTCATAAAGATCTTTCTTCGCTTCTAGATGCTCACTACTCTCCTTCTTATAAGTTTCAAACTCACAAGAGCAATTTTTAGCATGAGCAAAATGCGATTGTATCTTCACTCCCTTTTTGAAAATTACTTTTCCCCCACATATTGGGCAGTGATACTCTTTATTCTTTTCTATATCCTTATCCAACGCATTAAAAACTTCGTCTTTACTATCGTATGCCACGTACATAATGTTTCTCCTCTTTTTTCTGTACTACATTTACAAACTACTTCTAACGCCTCTTATTCAATTGTCAATTTATTTTAAATACCTATATTTTCTATAAACAGAATCATCAACTTCTACTTCTATAAAATTCGTAAGATCCATCCACATAATCTCATTCTCATGATTATCACTGTCTACTAAGTAAATCTTACTACCCTTCTCACATAGATAAAAGTTTTTCTGTCTATCATACATCCCTTGCATAAAGTCCATATCCTCTTCTAAAGAAAAGTCAAGACATCTTTTATACCAAGGTACCTTTGCATGTTTTTTTACCTCTACTACATGATCGTATTTACTTGCGTTCATAATATCTCCTCCTTCATAATTTTTTCCCCTTTATTAAACTTATATTACCTTTTACAAACTAAAAGCTCCAAATCTATCGTAATTTCTTTTAGTTTTTCAATATCAACATCTGTGATAACTTTAGAAAATGTTAAAGGTGTCATCTTTAGAAAACTTGCTGCCTGCATCTTTGTTAATCCAAATGTATCACTTACCGTAATCCTCTCTACGATAGTACAATTCTCCTCGATTAAACTTACTGTATCATTATTCGTATATTCCTTACCACCAATCAGCTCTCTAATCTCCTTTAGATAGTTAGCATTCGGGATAACCTTAATCAAATACCCTTCGTCTCCGAGAACTCTGAAAAACTCTTCGTAATTCGCTGGTGTTAAGATATTCAAGATACACGAAACACTACCATCTTTAAACGGAAGATTAGCTAGATTAGCAACCATATACGGATTTAACTTATCCTCTTTAACAGCTAGCTCTATCGCATCCTTACTATTATCTAGACCATAAAAATATTTCTCAGGAAATACCGTCTTTAACTTCTTGATATAATAACCTTCTCCACACCCGATATCCAGTACAATACCTTTAGTATACTTTTCAACTAAACTTTGGATATTATTTAAAACATTCGCATAAAAATCATTACCAAAAACTTCGCTACGAGCTTTAAACAGCTCTTCACTATATTTTGTAGGTCTATAATTATTTATTAAATGGATATATCCTTTTTTAGAAAAATCATAACGATGATTATTACTACAAACCAAGCTAATATTCTCTATACAAGACTCTGATAAACACTTTGGACAAAGGTATATTTTTTCTTGATTAAACTTCTTTATTACATTCTCTATTTTCATTAAAACGCCTCTATACTTTCTAAGTTTATTGTATCAAATTTCTTTCAATATTGATAGCGAAAAACAGCTAAAATATTAGAAAATTTCATCTTTTTCAGTTTTCTTCAAAACTTTATTTTTATTAGCTAATTACCGATTTCATTCCACTATTTTAAAACAAAAAATGACGACACAATCCTTTAGAATATTTTTATCGTCATTATATTTATATATTAATATTTTTTATTATTTTATAAGAGGATGAGTTAAAAATTGTGATTTCTGAGAAATTGATTTCGGTAAGTCAGCTCCGCACAGTTTATTAGATATCTAAAAGGCTATTATAAAGCGAATTTAGATATCAATAAACCACTTCTTCGTATATAAACTTTCAAAAAATTTAAGATCTTTGTATTAGCCCTAATATATTAAAACGCTATTTCTTTTTTCGCTCTCTTAACTCTTTAAAAAAATCCTTCATCAGCATAGAGCACTCTTCTTCAAGCACCCCAGAGATAACCTTAGCCTGATGATTGAATTTATTCTCACCAACCAAATCAATACAACTACCACAGCAACCATATTTAGGGTCACTAGCACCATAAATAACATTTTCAACTCTAGCTTGAACAATAGCACCACTGCACATAACACACGGCTCTACAGTAGTATATAAAAAACTATTATCAAGTCTCCAAAAACCTTGCTTCTCGCAACTTTCTTTAATAACTAACATCTCTGCGTGATCCAACGCCTGTTGATTTTCTTCACGAGTATTATGAGCCTTCGCAACAACCTTATCATCAATAACTAGCACAGCTCCAATAGGTACTTCACCTTTAGCGTAAGCTCTCCGCGCCTCTTCTAATGCCAATTCCATATAATAAGAATGATCTTTCACACCACTACATCCTTCCACAAATACTATTTTCAATTAATTATATCATATTTAGAAATCATTAGGGGTGATAAGTTATAAAATTGTATATAACAACTAAATAAAAAAACTTAGCAAAATTAATTTCAAAACTAATTTTGTTAAGTCGATTCTCTTAAATTCTAGTGATTATTAAGCCAATAATATACATTTAAAAATATAATTATGGCTATAAACAAGAATGTCAGCATTCCTAGAACTATAGCATGTATTTTTCTTTTGAAATATAAATATCCAATAAATTCTCTAATGAAGGCATTTAGTGTAAAATAGAACTTTGTCGGTGCTCCATACCCAATACATCTAAAACCTAAAGTTCTTGCTTGGACTAATGCTCGGTATACATGATAATAATTCGTCACCACAGCGAAACTTTTATCAGCTGGAATAAATTTCTTTGAAAAAATAATATTTTCTTCAGTAGAAGTTGATTTATCTTCTAAGATTATATCTTTTTCATCAATTCCTTGCTCAAGGGCATAGTTTTTCATCGCAAAAGCTTCAGAAACTACTTCATCAGGACCTTGTCCTCCCGACATGATTAGTTTACTTCCAGGATTAGCTTTATAAACATTTATCCCTCTTCTAATTCTACTAGCAAGAAGTGGTGTAACCCTCTCACCAATCAATCCTGCACCCAAGACTACCACATAATCAATCCTTCTCGGTAAAATATTAATGATATTTAGAACACTAGATACTAAGTAAGACATTGCTATACACAAGAAATACAATACTACTAATCCTACATAAGAATAAAGTGCACTCAATGTTAGATTACCATAAGTATAATCAGCAACGCGTGGCCAATATATAAAATAACCTACCAGAAAGAAGAACGTAGCTAGACTCAGTAGATTCCCAATCCTTAATCCTTCTCTTCTAATAAGCATAAATGAATTGTATAAAAACATAATTACTACTACAATTGGCAGTAAAGTGAATATTACCACCGCTATAACAAGTAATACTACACCCAAATTATAAATAAACTTATTACCTGCTGCATTATTAGTGATAAGTGCCATTACATAAAAAATAAAACTAAAACCTGTGGCTATAAAAAATATCCCTAGAAATAAATTTCTTCTGTCGAAATATAGAACAGATAAAAATAAAAAAAGAAATATCGCAAAAACTATAAACGAACCTATTACCATAAAAACCTCCTAACCTAATATATGTATAGTATAAATTATATTGTAAGCCTAGATACGTGTCAATTACAACTACAGTTTTCTCTTCTGTTTAACTCGCAATCGCAATAAATATAAAAAACGAGGAATATTAGATCCGATTTAACCTCCGAATATTACATTTTTAGTAACCTCTCGATTATAACACAATCTACTATTCCTCATATTACTTATTATTCAGTTCTCAGCGCTTCTACTGGATCTTTCTTCGCAGCTATTCTCGATGGAATGATACTAGCTATAAGTGTTAGTACTAAACTAAGAGCTATTAATCCTATTGAGGCTTTAGCATTTAATGACGCTGTAAAACTCTCCACTTCTAAGCCCTTAGCAGCAGCTTTACTAATAGGAATAGATAGAAGCATAGTCACCACTACACCTACAGTTCCAGAAATAAATCCGATTAATCCTGCTTCTGCGATGAAGATTCTTGTAATGTCTTTTTTACGAGCACCAATTGCACGGAGAATACCAATTTCCTTCGTTCTTTCTACTACAGATACGTACGTTAGTATCCCAATCATAATAGATGATACAATCAATGAAATTCCCGCAAATGCTGATAAGATTAACGAAATTGTATTAATCATCTGCGACATAATTGTCGTCATCTGCTTCGCCATATCCGCATATGTGATACTATATTTATGATAATCTGAGCTGTCTGAACCATATTTGTCAGCCACTTTCTTATTGAAATTATTAATAACTTCTGCTATTTTATCACGATCATTGAAAGATTTTGGATAAAGCATAATTGCGCTTGGTGTAGATTTTCCACCTATTGTGGCAAGAATCTGATCTGCCATATCCGCATCAATCTTCTGACGCGTCGCCACATTTACAGTTTTATCCTTTTCTTGTGCAACTACAATATCAGATTTAGCCTCTTTTTCCAACATCTTATTTTGTAATGATTTTGTATATCCGATTGTCATCTGAGGTCTAGTAAAACTATCTTTAGCTTTTAATATAGCCACTACTTTAACCTTAGTTCCCGAATCATACATCTTAGTATCAACATCACGTGGAACAAAACCATCACCGATTTTTCTATAATAGTTATTATTATCTATAACGCTAAATTCTTTTCCAATAATATCTTCATACTTAACTTTTGAATTTTCATCAAAACCTAACGCTTTCAACGTAGCTTTGTCGATTTCGTTATTTTTCGCAGTAAATAATACAACTTCATTATCACTAGGATATTCAAAATTATCTTTAGATGATTTTACCACTTCGTATTGATTCATAATCATATTCTTATCTTCTGGTAGTACTCCAAAAATACTCTCACCTAATGCATCTTGATCTTGTTTTACATCAATTACATCACCTTTTGCATTTTTAGTCAATGCCTGTATTGTATATCCTTGAGTAAATTCAATCGCAGAATAATAATCCTTCGCATTATTTTGAATATAGTTTATAAACGTTTCTCCATTCCCTAACGCATCCACCGAATACAAGTTTCTATGTATATCACGGCTAGACTTCGGTACTAATTCTGAACCATTAGAATCTTTTTCTGAATTATCATCATCAACACTAAGCCCGAAGTTTACCTGATTTGCACTAATCATAATCGGCATTGATGATAAATTTTCGTTTTGCATCGTTTGAATATATTTATCCATTCCTGATGAAATAGACAATACTAGACCTATACTAATAATCCCTATACTGCTAGCAGCAACTGTCATAAACGTACGGAATTTCTTCGTAAGAAGGTTTTTAAAACTTGATTTAATCGCACTACCAAATGCCATCGCAGTTTTCTTCAAAGAAAATCCATTGTCAGTAATCTCGTTATCCTCATACGGATTTGTATCCTCTTGAATCTCTCCATCCTTAACTCGTACTATTCTATCACTATAATTTTTCGCTATTTCTGGATTGTGCGTTACCATTATAACCAACTTCGTCTTACTTATTTCTTTAATAAGTTCCATAATTTGAACACTAGTCTTGCTATCTAACGCTCCTGTAGGCTCATCAGCAAGAATAATCTTTGGATCAGTTACTAATGCACGAGCGATTGCCACCCTTTGCATCTGACCTCCAGAAAGTTGGTTAGGTTTTTTATAAAGATGCTCCGCTAAACCAACATCTTCTAATACTTTCTTAGCTTTTTCATGATTTTCTGAATTAGAATGCCCTGAGATAGACAAAGCTAATTTTACATTTTCAATAACACTTAAATGAGATATTAAATTATAACTTTGAAATACAAAACCTATAGTCCCATTTCTATAACTATCCCAATCTCTATCTTTAAACTCTTTAGTAGAACGCCCCATAAGAGCCATATCACCAGATGTATATTTATCTAAACCACCTATAATGTTTAATAGCGTCGTTTTTCCACTTCCACTCGCACCTAAAATCGATACAAACTCATTTTCTCTAAAATGAATATTTACAGATTTTAGTACTACTACTTCACTACCACCAGTATTATACTTCTTAACTATATTTTTAAGTTCTAACACTCTATACCCTCCTAATCTAATTTCATTGAAAATGATAATTAGTTTACATAAATCATTTCTATAATTTCCATTATAACACAAACTTCTAATCCCTAAAAGTAATATCCTAAGTGACCAAACATAAAATAAATTTTAAGATAATTCCTAAAATAAAAGGAGTGACTCAAAAATCGTAATTTCTCAAAAATCGATTTTAACGAGTCACCCCGCAAAGCTTGTTAAATATTTAAAAAACTTTTATAAAGCGAATTTAAGTATCAATAAACGACTACGTCTACAAGTTCTCATGCAAATTTCTTTTGAAATTTAGAACTTTTAATTCTATCCCAATAACCTAAGAATAATTTTCAGCTATAATCTACTTTAAGAGTTTAAAATAGAATAAACTACTAATCTTTATACTTTTTAACCAAATAGAAAGGTAAAACCGTAGAAAAAATTGCAAAAATAACTATTAAAACTAACGCTACTGTTGAACTAAAGAATCCACTAATGAATATAGCAACTCCACTAAAAGTCATATGCAGTGCGTAAGCTCTAACTACTTTTTGTTCATTAACACCTTTTTCTAAACCAAAAAGATTAAAATTGTATTTTCCCCAAAACTCTTTTTTAGGCAGATAGTTACCAAGTATAATAACCACTGTCCCGATAACAAATACTGTTAATTGCGGTACATTAAAATCATTATCTAAGGCATACACTATCAATCCACCTTGAACTAGGACACTTAGTATAGGGATAAGCCCCTTAATTATTAGCGCACCTTTTTTCGGAGTTTTATCAAAATCAACTACTAGCGAAATTATGACCTGAAGTATCGCTAAAAATATCGGAACACCGATAATCGCACGAGTTTTACTCACAAAATTATCAGGCTCTCCATTAAAATTGAAATGCACGACTATTTGTTCAGGTAGTACATCATAATAATAAACTCCAATCAATATCGGCAATAAACAGATACCGACACTTAAAAACAAACTCTTTTTATCTACTCTCATCTTTTTTTCCTCCTAAACCATAGATCCAGACCAACACTTCTTCGAATACACTGGCATTTAATTCATAGTATATAAAATTCTTATGTCTAGATTCTAATATTAAACCTGCTTTTTTTAATTGAGTTAGATGATAAGAAACAGTAGCTCCAGATAGATTAAATTCCGAGGCTAATTCCCCTGCACTTTTCTTCTCTTCCTTCAATATTTCTAATATATTTCTTCTTACTGGATCAGATATAGCTTTTAAAGTTTCACTCATCCCATGTATATCACCTCTTTTTATTACGAACTGCAATTCTATTTAGATATCTTTCTAAATAGATTGTAACTCTACTTTATATTAAAGTCAAGAACTATTTAGAAAAATTTCTAAATAGTTCTTAGAATTTGTTTAACACACCCTATTAACTGTACTATAAATTAAAAAAATTTTATAATCATATTTTTAATAAATATAATAATATTTATCTCTATTATTATTGTGTTAATACCTATTTTTAAACTCATTAGCTTCATCATTCCTTATTTTACATGATATCTCAAAATAACTATTACTACAAAAGAGATGTAAGCGTATTATTTTTCTTGAATATATTTCCTGTATTATTTTTTATAACATGTTGACATACTTTATTTTTCTGTTAAAATATAGCTTGTAAGCGTTATCTAAAAAGTATTACTACTTTTAGCAATATTATGTTTTAGCTAAATATTAGATATGACTACCTATATATTTAATACAATATCCTAATCTAATATTCAGCTAAAATATAAAAAAATTAAAAGGAGATTTATTATGAAATTAGCACTATTTAACTTGAGAGAAGACGAAAGACCATTTGTTGATGCATGGTTAAAAGAACATCCAGAGGTGGAAGTTGATCTACACGAAGGGGAGCTTCAAGCAGAAACAAAACACCTATTAGAAGGAAAACTAGGAGCAGTAATGTTCCAAAATAGACCTTTTGCTAAAGAAGTTTACGACTATGCAAAAGAGCAAGGTGTAAAAGTTATCGCAAACAGAATGGCTGGATTCGATATTTACGATATAAAATACATGCGTGAATTAGGAATTAGCATGACAAACGTTCCACGTTACTCTCCTAACGCAATTGCTGAACACGTTGTTACAACTGTTTTATACATAAGCAGAAATATTAGAAAAATTTTAAATAACGTTGAGAAACATGATTTCACGTGGAATAAAAACATTATTTCTCGCGAACTTAGAACACTTACTGTAGGAGTTTTAGGTACAGGAAATATCGGCCGTCAAGCAGCAACTTTATTTAAAGGATTAGGTTGTAAAGTTATTGGTTATGACTTATACCCTTCTGATGCAGCTCGTGAAGTATTAACGTATGTTGACAGTATCGATGAATTATTAGCTCAATCTGATGTAGTTACACTTCATGTTCCTGCTACAAAAGAATATACTCACATGGTAAACGATGAATTCTTTAGCAAGATGAAAGACGGATCTATCTTCGCTAATGCAGCTCGTGGTGTTCTTGTTGATACTAAAGCTGTTATTCGTGCACTTGACAGCGGCAAACTACTAGGAGCTAGTCTTGACGTGTATGAAAACGAAGGGAATTACGTTCCTAAAGATTTCTCAAATAAAGAATTTGATGACAAATTAATGCAAGAATTAATTGACAGAGACGATATCGTCTACACACCACACACTGCCTTCTACACTGAAACAGCAGTTAAAAACCTTGTAGAAGGAGCTTTAAATGCTGCAGTAGAAGTAATAACTACTGGAGATTCTCCTAATATTGTTAATAGATAATTTCATATCATCATTTACAAAATAGAGACTAACCATTTCACACAATACGGATTCTATATTATGAATCCGGAGAGTTTGTAGATATTAAAATAGATCATCTACCAACTACTGAGCAACTCGAGAATTTGATTAACTAAAATCAAATTTTTCAGTTGCTCCTTTTTTATAATCTTATATTTTATAAATACCATTATCTCTAAGTTTGCATATTCTAAATATTTTTACTTATTCTTTTAATTTCAACTTTCATAGTTGTATATACAAAAATAAACATAAGATAATATTTTTACGATTAAGGTTAAAACGTTTTCTTATATTTGACAAATAGCTATAATTTGCTAAAATTAAATTGTAAACAGTTAGTAAGATAATTTTATCATTAAAATATTTTGGTATAATTAATATTATTTTATTTCTTTTCAATTATACTATTTGTTGCATTTGATATTAATTATTACTGAAATATCAATATTGTGGGAATAATTCAAATTAAATAAACTAGCAAATATTTAGAGTTGACCATTTTCCCAGGCAATATGTGGTATTGTTACATGAGTTAATAGGTAAGGAGATATATCTATATATCTCATGCAATCTAATTGATTGTTCTTAAAACTGTGGAAGACTCTTTCGACTTCCATTTTAACGACTATAATACTATAGTCATATATTTCCTTTCGGTTGTTAAATTTATTTAACAATAAACTTTTAATTTAATGTCGGAAGCAATTCCGATTAATACTACAAAATAACAATTTACCCTAAATTTTTATTTTGTGTTCATATAATGAAAAGCGGTCCATTACGGGCCACTTTTTGTTTTTACTATTCACAATACTCTACTAATTATTTTTTAAATAATGGGTCTATAATAAATACGGTTGATAATAAATATCAGCCGTATTTAAATTTA
>CAURVX010000041.1:0-15242 GCA_963528605.1 uncultured Gemella sp. | reverse complement strand
GGGGTGACTCGACAAAATCGATTTCTTCGAAATCACGATTTTTGAGTCACTCCCTTTAAGTCGGTGTATATAGTTATTTCATGTCTTTTATTCCAATAATAGTTGAATCAGTATTGTTAAGAATAGTTTCAACTACTGACTGTGCTACTTTTTCAACTGGAAGAGGATAAACTTTTTTGAAAAATGTAATACCTAATTTTGAAAAGAATTTAATCGGTAATATATTGAAATAAGAAGTAAGTCTGTCTTTGCCGTACATAAGACCTGGGCGTACTATTAGATAATCTAGTTTTGAATCTACTACTAATTTTTCTCCGGCAACCTTGCTTTCTAAATATCGTTTGAAGCCACCGTTTGCAGAAAAGTAGACGAGTTTATTGATGTTGTGTTTTTGACATAATTTAATTGTCTGTGCCACACTTTCTGTATTTAGTTTAGAATATAGATTTTTATTTTTAATTGTTCCAATTAGATGAATGACTGTATCGTAGCTTTCTTTAATCATTATATTGTCAAGACCAAAAATATCTCCTTGTATCCATGTTGCTTCGTCTTTAGAGATAGAGTGGTTTTGCGATCTAGATAAGTAGCTAACTTTTACTTTGTTTTCTGTGAATTCTTTAATTAATGCTCGGCCTACAAAGCCATTGCCACCGATTAGTAATATGTTCATATGTACCTCATATTTAAATATTATTTGTTTAAAATATTAACATAACTTGATTCGCAAGTAAATTTATTTAAACTAATGAATAAAAGATGATATAATAGTATCAATTTAAAAAGGAGTGTGATTGAATGAAAGTAGGTTTAGTATTAGAAGGTGGAGCAATGAGAGGACTATTTACAGCTGGTGTCCTTGACGTGTTCTTGGAAAATAATATAGAGGTTACAGATATCGTAGGTGTTTCAGCAGGAACGCTGTTTGGAGTGAATTATGTTTCTAAGCAACCTAAAAGAGCACTTCGTTACAATGTTAATTATATAAATGATAAGAGATATATGAGTTTAAAAAGTTGGATAAAAACTGGAAACTTGATTAATAAGGATTTTACATACTATAAAGTTCCTTTTCAACTCGATGTATTTGATAATAAAACGTTTAAAGAATCAAAGACTAGTTTTTATGCTACTGTAACAAATATAGAAAACGGAGAAGCGGAGTTTATAAAGATAACTGACCCTTATAAACAGATGGAAACTTTAAGAGCCACTTCCGCATTACCATTTATTTCAGAAATAATAGAAGTAGATGGGAAAAAGTATTTAGATGGAGGAATAGCAAATAGTATACCTATAGATTTTTTTGAGAAGAAAAATTATGATAAAATTATAGTAATATTGACAAGACCTATCTCGTATAGAAAGAAGAAATCAACAAGTATACAGTTTAAGTTATTCTACAAGAAGTATCCGCATCTAATTGAAAAGTTAGAGAATAGATATAAGAATTATAATGAGACGGTTGAAAGGATACTTGAGTTGGAAAAGCAAGGGAAAGTATTTGTTATAAGACCCAGTGAAGATATTAATGTAAAAAGGCTTGAGAAAGATATCGAAAAACTAAACCACGTTTACAATTTAGGAGTAAAAGACGGAAAACATATTATAGAAAATTTAAAAGAATATATAAATTATAAAGGAGAGAAATAAAATGACTGAAGAAATTAAAATTAATCCAGAAGAATTCGAAAAAAAACCAAAAGATGAATTAAAAAAAAAATTATCTGATTTAGAATATGCGGTTACTATGGAAAGTGCAACAGAGAGTCCGTATACTGGACAATATTGGGATAGTTTTGAAGAAGGTATATATGTAGATATAACAACAGGTGAACCATTATTTTCTTCGAAAGATAAATTTAGATCTCAGTGTGGATGGCCAAGTTTTTCTAAACCAATAGAAAAGGAAGTTACTAGATATTATAAAGATAATTCGCATTTTGTAGAAAGAATAGAAGTAAGAAGTAGGGTAGGAGACGCACACTTAGGTCATGTATTTCCTGATGGTCCTACTGAGTTGGGTGGACTTAGATACTGTATTAATAGTGCATCTATAAGATTTATTAAGAAAGAAGATCTAGAAAAAGAAGGATATGCAGAGTTGTTAAGTATATTCAAATAGTATTTTTAAAGTAGGTAATTGATAGAAAATATCGATTACCTATTTATTTTATCGTAAAATAATAGTTTTTTTGATAAATTTATAATGATAACAGCTACATCGTTTTTAATTAGTTAAATAACAGTTATATAATGAATGATAAATATCCTTAAAATAGAAATTCTTAAAATATCGAGTTTTCATAGTTGTTACAGTGAATTTTTCATTTTAAATATTTAAATTTTCGAAAAGTGGGTAATTTAAAGTCTTCTTATTTAAAAATGACTTTTGAATTACTCATTTTTTTATAAAAAATATGACTATAAGTACAAGTTCTTATAGTCATATTTGTATTGTTGTTATTATTGAGCTGCAGCAGTACCTTCTAGCATAGATTTAATATATGCTTCAACATCACTGTTGCTTGATTTTACGTTATATTCTTCAAATAATTTTTTAAGAGCTTTACTTACGATTGTACTGTCTTTCTTAACTGCTTCTTCAGCGGCTTTTTCAGCTAATGCTGGTTTTAATTCATCAAATGATGAATCTTTTTCATCTAATACCTTAATAATGTGATATCCGAATGAAGTTTTTACAACATCTGATGTTTTATCTTTACTTAATGCGTATGCGGCATCTTTGAATTCCTTAACGAATGAGTTATCTTCTTTAGAAGACCATCCTAAATCTCCTCCGTTTGAAGCATTTGCAGTATCATTTGAGTTTTCTTTAGCTAGAGTAGCGAAATCTCCACCATCTTTAAGTTTTTTAAGAACATCTTCTGCTTTTTTCTTAGCTTCTTCGTCACTTAATCCGTTTGGATTTGATTCACTTTTAACACTAATAAGAATGTGTGCTAGATGATATTGGTGTTTATTTTTTTCGTAGCTTTCTTTTAGTTTATCATCATTTGTGCCAGCGTAATCGTTGATTAATAATGTTTGAGCAGCTTTAACTTTTAATCCATCTTTATATTTATCAAGTGTAAATCCTTGTTGTTTTAGAAGTTGTTCAAATTTATCTTTACCACCGTATTGTTCTTGAGCTTTTTGAAGTTGCTCATCGATTGATTTTTGATCAATTTTATTTTTATATTTGTCTAAAAGTACTTTTTGAATCATCATACTTGTAGCTGTTTTAGAAAGTTGGCTAGCACCAATACTTTCCACGATATCTTTTTCTGTAACATCTCCCGCTTTACTAGAGATATATTTTGTTCCTCCAGCAGAGCATCCTGCTAATCCTATAACAGAAATACTTAATGCTATAGGTAAAATAGCTTTTTTAAATTTCTTCATTAAAATTTGTCCTCCTATGTATTATACATATGTATTAATATATCATATTTTTCAATATAAAACAACTAAAGAATCGGTGATATCAGTCTTGCGAACGCTTCTTTAATTTTTATTAGTAAACTTCTTTGTTGATACTTAGAGAATGATATTAGGGTTGATTTTTCTATATCATTTAAGAATATATCTCTAAATTTTTTTGTGGTTTTATCATCATACATAAATGCGTTTAGTTCAAAGTTAAGTTTGAAACTTCTATAATCGAAGTTTGCACTGCCGAGACTTGATACTTCATCGTCGATAATAATCATTTTAGTATGAATGAATCCATTTTCGTAGATATAAGTTTTTGCACCTAATTCTGCAAGCTCACCAATAAATGAGTATGTAGCCCAATAAACGAAAATGTGGTCAGGTTTATTAGGTACCATAATTCTAACATCAATTCCAGATAATATTGCCATCTTTAATGCATCCATAACACTTTCATCAGGAATAAAGTAGGGTGATTGGATGTAGATATATTTTTTTGCTTTTGAAATCATATATAGATAACTATATTTAATTTTTTGAAGTTTATTATCTGGACCACTGGAAACTAACTGAATAGGTAGATAATTATCTGCTGCTGTAGCAACGTGTTCAGCCGTTAATTTAAGTTGATCAGTTTTTTTTGTTGTCTGTGAATTCCAATCATCTATAAAACGATATTCTAAAGAACCTACCGCTTCTCCTTCAATTCTAAGGTGAGTATCTCGCCAATAACCAAATTTTTTATCTAATCCTAGGTATTCATCACCAACATTGAATCCTCCCGTATAACCGATATTACCATCGATTGTAACTATTTTTCGGTGGTTTCTGTAATTCATACGGAAATTGATAAGTGGAAATTTAGATTTGAAGAATCTTTTTATTTTAGCGTTGTTTTTTGTTAATTGTTTTAACGATGAAATACTTAATTTTCTTGAACCAATATCATCATAAAGAATGTATACGTCGACACCTTCTAAGAGTTTTTGTTCTAGAAGACTGAAGAGCTGTTTTCCAATACCATCCTTTTTTAAAATATAATATTGAATATGTATATAGTTTTTAGCATTTTTTATATCTTCAAAGAGTAATCTGAATTTTTCTTTTCCATCTGTAATAATCTGTATTTTATTATTTTTAGACAAGAATGATTTATCAGTTTCAAAATTTAATTCTATAAGATTTCTGTGTTTATAAATTACCTGTTCGTTTTTGGTAATTTCATAAGGAACAGTTCTCTTTAATAAGTTTTGTTGATACCTAATTTTTTCTTCATCTGAACATGGAAAGATTTTTTCTCTATATATAGGTCGTCCAAATATTAAATAGAGGATAAAACCTAAGTAAGGTATTAAAAATAATACTAATATCCATGCCCAAGATGATGTAGTAGTTTGATACTCTAGAAATACTATTGAAAATGCCAATATAGTATTAATAATTAAGAAAATTGTTAACACAATATCAAAATTTATATCATTAAAAATAGAAGTAATATAATAAAAAATACTAGAAATATTAATATTTGATAATTGTAAATTTATATGATTCATAATATAACACTCCTAACTTAATAGTACCTTAAAACGCCTTAAATGTCTATTGATAATATTTACATAAACAATATGTTCTTTTAGCTGATAATAATCAATTTAACACTAAAATGAAAAAAATAGAGTGTTTTAGAAAAAATATTAATTATTATACTGATAAAATAATTTATCAATTTTTGTGTTATGAGTTGAATTTTTATGAATTTATATTATAATGGAATAGAGAACAAAAAAGGAGAATGTTATGCCTAATAATATTTTAGAAGAATTAAAAACAAAATTTGAAGATTTTGCAAGCGAGTTAGAAAATATTGAACCTGAAAAAGTTGATTTAACTCAAATTGACAGATTAATTGCATTAGTAGAAGAATTAGATAACGAAATTAAAACTATAAAATAATAGTAGAATTGGATAAGCTGAAGTGGGAGTGTTTTGCTTTTACTCAGCTTATCTTTATGAATGAGGATACGATGAAAAATAAAAACGGAAAAAGATTAAACGTCTTACTTACAATTAAGAAAATAGGAATTAATGGTGAGGGGATAGGATATTATAAAAAGAAAATTACTTTCGTAAAAGGTGCCCTACCTGACGAAGTGATAGTTTGTGAAATAGTTGAGGAAACACCAAAATACATTATTGGTAAACTTGTTAAAGTAAAAGAACCAAGCCCACATAGAGTAGATATTAAACGTGAGTATGCAGAAAGTGGAGCATACGGTTTAGCTCATGTTAGCTATGAAAAACAATTAGAATATAAACGTATAATTTTATTAGATGCATTTGATAAGTATTATAGACTACCAAAATCTGATAAATTAGTACTAAAAACATTAGCGAGTCCTGTAACAGAAGGGTATCGTAATAAAAATCAATTTCCACTAGCTGTTAGAAATGGGCGAGTTATTGCAGGGTTATATAAAGAAGGTTCTAATGATTTAGTAGAAATTAATGAAGATTTAGCATTACATGAGAATGGTAATAAAATAACAAACTTAGCTAAGAAATTGCTAGGAAAATATAAAGTAGAAATCTCTACAAATAAAAAGAATTACGGTGTGAAATATATTGCGACTAGAACATCATTCTATAATGGAGATGTTCAAGTAACATTCGTAGCAAATACTGATAAAATTAAAAACATGGATAAGGTCGTTAATGAACTTAAGCGCGAAAGAATCGTTAAAAGTATAATACTTAATATTACTAACGATAAAGATCACCTGGTAATGGGAACTGAAAGTGTTACTTTATATGGTTCAGATTATATCGTTGAAAGAATTGGAGATATTAAGTATGAACTTTCAGCTAAATCATTCTTCCAATTGAATCCACCAGCAACTAAAAAACTTTATGATAAAGTAGTTGAGTTTGCTGCACTGAAAGAAACAGATGTTGTATTAGATGCATTTTGTGGAGTTGGAACAATTGGTCAATATGTTAGCCGTAACTGTAAAGAAGTATATGGTGTAGATATTATTCCTGCTGCGATAAAAGATGCTAATGACAATATTAAATTAAACAACTTAACAAACTGTACTTATGTTGCAGGGGATGCTAATAAAATAGTTCTACGTTGGAAGAAAAAAGGAATTAACTTTGATGTTGCAATAGTAGATCCACCGCGTGTAGGTCTTGGACCATTAGCTAAAAACTTATTAGCAGTTGATGCTAAGAAAATTGTTTATGTGAGCTGTAATCCATCTACATTAGCACGTGATTTAAAAGTCTTAACAAGAAAATATAAAATTAGACGTATTCAACCAGTAGACATGTTCCCAGGGACGGCAGCTGTTGAAGCGGTAGTTGAATTAATTAGAAAATAATTTCTAGAGGGAAAATTATGAATAGTTTTGAACAATTGAAAAAAGAAATAATGGCAGATAATGATAATAAAAAATATACTGATGAAGGAATAGAACCGTTATTTTCAGCCCCAAGTACAGCTAAAATATTAATCGTAGGGCAAGCTCCTGGTATTAAAGCTCAAGAAAGTAAGATTTTCTTCAATGATAAAAGTGGTGTTAAACTTCGTGAGTGGATGGGAATAGATGATGAAATATTTTATAAATCTGGTTTAATAGGTGTAGTTCCAATGGATTTCTATTATCCTGGTAAAGGAAAAAATGGGGATTTACCACCGAGAAAAAACTTCGCTCATAAATGGCATTCAAAAGTTTTAGAACTTATGCCTAATCTTGAACTTATTATTCTTGTGGGAAAATATGCACAAGATTATTACTTGGGAAATGATAAAAAACAGAACTTAACGGAAACTGTATATAATTGTAAACAGTACTTGCCACGTTATTTCCCAATTGTCCATCCTTCACCATTAAATTTTCGTTGGCATAATAAAAATCCATGGTTTATTGAAGAAGTAGTACCAGAATTACAAAAAAGGGTGAAGGAAATACTAGAAAGACAACTCTGAAGAGAGTTGTTTTTTTAGTTATTGGAAAATTAAGGTATCAAATATGTAACATTTTTGGAAATATTTAATGATATAAGTTTAAAATAATACAATTTTGTAATCTTTCTAAATGATTATTTTTTTTTATTATATAATAATCTTAAAAATATTATTATTAAATAGGAGAAAATGTATGGAGAAAAAACAATATTATTCTATAAGAAAGCATAAAAAAGGAACGGTGTCAGTATTACTTTTCACAGCTTTATTTGCAGTTGTGGGAGCTGGTAGTGAAGTTAGTGCTGCTGATAGTAATACTTCAGCTGCTGATATAAGCAGTGGAGCAACAAATCCACATGTCAGTCACAAGGAAAAAGAAGATGAACAGCCATTAATAAGTGATAAAACAAAAAAAATAGTAACAGATAAAGCTTATAATGGATCAGGAGACTTATTGAAAAACTTATGGAATGAGAGTAAGGATAAGGTTAAGGATGATGATAAGAAAAATCTATTGGCTAGAAAAGTAGGTGGTTCTGCTTTAAAAGCAGGGACTGGAGCAGCGATAACTGTTGCTACTGAGGCAGTAAAGGAGAAAATAATATCTGATTCAGATCCTAGTGCGAAAAAGTTTGTAGAAGGTGTTGTAGTAGACCTTGAAAGAGATATGGCCATAAAGGCGATTACTGAAGGGAAAAAGATTAATAAGGATATTGTTATAGCCAATGTTATTAATAATAGTTCTAAGGTGTTAAAAGATGAAGTCTGGAAGTATTTTGATGATATAGGAAATGTTGATGGAAGAAAAATATTTTTAACTGAAAAAGAAATAAATAAAATCCCAGAGTATAAAAAAAAATTTGAAGCACTAGATGGTATAAGAGATGGTATTAATTCAAGTATTGAATATGCGAAAGGATTAGGAGAAATTAATCCAGTTACTGCAAGTGCACAGAAAGCTTATGCTGATATTAATGTATCTTTAGGAAAAACTGCGATTACAGCTATTGATCGCGGATTTGACTACATGTTTGATTTAATTAATAAATCAAGAATTGAAGCTCAAAATAATAATAGGGATTTAATAACTGATGATCAAGAAAAATCTGAGTTAGAAAAAGAAAATGATAAAGTATTTTCTAAGAAACCAATAAAAGGGTGGGAGCATGGTTCTAAGGAAGGTCTAGTTTTTGAAATTGAAAAAGAACTGGGTGATTTTAAAGAAGCTCAAGTTAATGGAGTTCCATTAGATTCATCTAATTATAATCTAAGTAAGGGAAGTACAATTGTAAATCTTAAACCAGAATACCTTGATAAATTACATGAAGGTAGATATACTTTGGGTGCAATCTTCAAGAAAAATGGTGGAGATGACTATGTAACTACTACTTTTGATATCAAGAGAAAAGGTGATACTAATAAAATCTCTGAAAAAGATGGAATATATATAGTACAAGATTTAAAAGATTTAACAGAAAACAACAAAACTGATATTACAAATACAGAAGTTAAAAATGAAGTGAGTCTAGTTATTGATACTTCTTTAAGTATGATTAATGTCTTAGATCAAGTAAAAGAGATGGCTAAGAAAACTGTAGAGAGCATATTGAAAAATTCAAATACAAAGATTAATCTTGTTGGTTTTTCAAGTGGTGCGGGTCTTGTTGTAGAATCAACTAATGATAAACAAAAGTTATTTGAGGGTATTGATAGCTTAATTCCATTTATTGGTACTAATTTCTATTCTGCGTTAGAAGTGGCTAATGAGAGTTTTATAACTAATGCACCAAATAAATCAATAATATTCATGACAGATGGAATTCCAGGTGATGGTAAAGAAGAAGATGATGATAATTTATTTAACGAGAAAGAACATGGAGAATCAGCACGATTTGCTAATGCAGCGGTGCACTTGAAAGAAAGCTTTAAAGGCAAGTATGATATATATCCAATTGGTTTTATAAATTTTCCTGAAGAACATAATAAAGAAAAAGAATTTGCCAAGCGTCTTCTAGAGAAGTTAGCAACTAAAAAAGTTTATATGCCAGATAATTTAGAGGAATTAAGTAAAGTTTTCGAGAATGTAGCAAAAGATGTAGTTAAAAAATTTGATTTTGAATTAGGACATAAATTAGTAGCTAAGACACCAGAAAAGTTGGTTTATAAACTTACTGAAACAGTCCTTAATCCTAATGAAAGCAACTTAACAAATATTCAGACAGAGTTAAAATTATTGAATCAAGGTAAGGTTATTGCTCCAACTTCAGTTCAAACAATAGGTGTAATATCTAAAAAAGGTAGAGCTGTATTTGAGTGGTTAATTGAACTTAACAGAAAAGACTTTAAAGAAACTGATAAACTTAATTTTGAAGTTATTACTAGTACTTCTGAGAAATTAAAAGCAGCTAAGAAAGCATATTTTAATATAGATAATAAAGTTATTAAGTATGAAGTAGATAGAAGTAAGATAGAAGAAATTATTAAAGATGAGATAGAAAAAGGAAAAGTTAACGTTAAGGAAATTTTATTAAAAGAATTAGAAAATGAAGCAAAATCTGAACCTACTGAAAGTAAAAAAGGTGAGCCATTAATTCAACCAGAAAAACCAACATATATTTTACCACCTTCGGTAGAAAATAAAAAAATTAAAGTAGATACAACTACTAAAGAAACTACACATAAAGATAATCTGCCACCTAAAGAAAAGACGGTAACTTTTAAATCTAATGAAAAACAAGATGAAAAAGCACCGATATTATTAAATTCAAAAGAAAATAAAGTTATTGCTAAAGAAACTAAAACATTACCTAATACAGGTACATCTTCACAGTCAACTACAATAATAGGATTAATTAGTGCAGCAGTTGCAATAAGATTAAGAAAAAAAGCTGAATAATATATAAAAAGAGAACTCGGTGTAGTTCTCTTTTTATATGTAAATTATCTCAAATCTAGTTTGTTCACCGTAATATATAAGTAGTGAAGATAGTATTGTTTTTAATTGTTCAAAATCATCAGTTTTTAATATTATTTCTGCTTTTCCAGAAATCACATTAAAAGCATCACCACTTTTTACAGAGATTATCTCTATATTTTTATATTTTGTGGTTTTTCTTACAAATTCACTAGCAATAATTGTTGCATCTATGGCTTCGTGAGGTTCAGCTCCATGTCCGCCTTTACCGTTGATAGTAACTAAATATGTATTCATAGCTATTGTTCCCCCTTAAGATTATTTATTACATTAGCAGAATCAAATGCTAGTGTTAAGAAAATTGAAGCTGTTTGTTTCATTACTTCTTCTTCAAAATCAAAATTTGGGTGGTGGTGTGGATACTTAGCGAATGTAGAATTTCCGGCACCAATTAAGAAGAATGCACCGGGTACTTCTTCAACATAATATGCAAAATCTTCCCCAATCATTAACGGTTCAATCTCTAATTGTTTAATATCTGGAAGGATCTTAGAAGTTGCTCTTTGTATTTCTATTGTTCCTTTTTTATGATTTATAAGAGGTGGATAACCTCCGTAGTAAATAAATTCTATATTAGTACCAGAATATTCATTTTCTAGAGCTTTGCATAAATTTTGAAGCTTAGTTAGTACCATTTTATGAAGTTCTTTATTGAAATGTCTTATCGTTCCAGTGATACTTGCTTTTTCAATGGAACTTTCTAATTTTCCTAAGGTGATGACAAGCGTCTCTCTCGGTTTAGAAAATCGTGAAACTATTTGTTGAGTCATACTAATAAATTCTGCAGCAATAATGTTTGCATTTTCTTTAGTGTTGATTTTCACTTCAAATCTATCAGCAGCCGCACATAGTTCACTATAACTATATCCTAGTGTTCCGAGTGGAAGTGGCGTCCAAAGATGAGCACCAAATATTGCATCGACCCCTTGTAAGCAACCAGCATCTATCATTGGTTTCGCTCCACCTGGAGCTTGTTCTTCTCCATATTGGAAAACTGCTACAACATCATGTGGTAGTTCTTTTTGATTATCCATTAAAACTTTACACGTTGCAAGTAAAGCAGTAGTATGACCATCATGTCCACAAGCATGCATTGCATTAGGAATTGTAGATTTGTAAGGAGTATCTTTTGCATCATTTATGGGTAGAGCATCGAAGTCTGCTCGAAAAGCGATTGTTTTTGAAGAATCTAGTCCTTTTATTCTTGCAACTACACCATTTAAGCCGACGTTTGTTTTAATATTAGTAATTCCAATTTTTTCTAAATATTCTTTAATGAATCTCGCTGTATTTTTTTCGTTAAATGAAACTTCGGGATGCATATGCATATAGCGACGAAGTTCAATCATTTCTGGATAAAATTTATCAAGTTCATCTTGTATTATTTGTTCAATCATAAAAACCTCCAGATTACTTTTATTAATTATAAATACAATTATAGCACAAATATTTTAATAAATAGAGAATTGTTAAAGAAAATGTTTTCAATTAATTTTTATTTTTGATATAATATGAGTAAGATAGACACTAGTAAAACTCAATTCGGAGGTGGGAGCATGGATACATTAGATTAATAGAGAGATTTTATTAAAAAGGAGTTAATGTATGCAACTATTAAATATTAAAAACATAGAATTTGAAAAACAAGGGAAGATATTATTCAAAATTGAAAAATTGAGTATAAACACTGGTGATATTATTGGTTTAATAGGTAAAAATGGTTCAGGGAAGACAACTCTGTTAAAATATATAGATAAATTTCTTAAAGATGGAAATAATATTTCATCAGAGTTTTTAGAATTTGGAGAAAATTCTCTTCTTAAAAAAAGTGGAGGGGAAGTTGTTGTAAACAAGATTAGAGGTAGTTTATTGTCGAATGTTGAGCTATATTTACTAGATGAACCATCAACATACTTAGATTATAATAATGCTAACAAAATAGCTAATCTTATAAAAAGAACTCCAGCGACTTTTTGTATAGCAAGTCATGACAGAAACTTTCTAAACAATGTTTGTACTAAGTTATGGATAATCGAAAACAATACCGTGAGAGAATTTAATGGAAATTATCATGAGTACAAGTTTCAAGAAGAAATAGAAACTTCTGAGTATAAAGCTGAACTGCAAAAGTACAATAAAGAAGCTAAGAAGATAAAGAAAAGTATCCAAGAGATGAAAGAAGAACAGGGGAAAAAATCTGGCAAGCCAAAGAATATGAGTGGATCAGATTATAGAATTATAGGTGTGAAAACAAAAATTTCACAAAACCAAAAGAGATTGCAGAAAAAAATATCAAGACAAGAAGATAAGTTGCAGGCTAATATTAAACCTAAGCCGTTAAAAGATAAATATGATATTGAATTTTTAGAGATATTTAAGGAAACTCATAAGAAGAGTTTTTGTATTGACGCGAAAAGCTGTGAAATAGATGGGAAAATTCTCTGGTCATCACCTGGTTTTACTTTTTCTAGTGGTGATAAGATTTTAATTAAAGGAAAAAACGGTTCTGGGAAAACTACTTTTTTAAAGTATGTGAAAAAGTCTATTCCTTGTTCTTTGCAAGTAGCGTATTTTGAACAAAATAACTTCGATATTTTTAAAGAGGAAAAAACATTATTTGAATTTGTGAAAGAATCCACTACACTAGATGATATAGAACTTAGAAATATACTAGCTTTGCTAAATTTTAGAGGTGATGATATCGATAAAAAGATATCAGTTTTAAGTAAAGGGGAGAAAGTTAAACTTTATTTCGTAAGTTTACTTTTCAGAAAAACAGATGTACTGTTATTAGATGAGATAACTAACTTTTTAGATGTTGTTGCGATAGAAGCGGTAGAGAAGATATTAAAGAAATATCCTGGTATACTTATTATGGTGAGTCACGATATGGAGTTTATCGATAATATTGCAACTAAGGTTATAAATATTACGAATAAAGAAGTACTGAAATTCGAATAAATTAGAAGTTAGCAGAACGTTATAGGAGAAAAATTATGATGAAAATTATTATAGCTGCATTCTTAATATTGGGTTTTGTCTCGGCTGCGGTAACTAGTACGAGATGAAAAGAAAAGGATGAAGAAGAGTAAATGAAAATTTAGAATATGGAACTCTTTGTATTTGTACGTTTTTTCTTTTATAATGCACAGAAGGAAGGAAATAAATAATTGCCTAAATTCTTAATAATCGCCTAAAATTATGGTATATTTAGGCGAAAAACAAAGTGTTTGATTCAAAATTTTTATGAGAATTCATAGACGCAGTGGTTTATCGATATGTAAGTACAACTTTATAAAAGCTTTTTTAGAATCACTCTATTATTTGAGGAATTAATAAGTTTGTCTAGCTTTTTGGCGAATTTCCTTCACCCTTGACATGTTTATTGAATTTATAATATAATTTATATATTATTTAATTTTATCTGTAAAGGAGATTGAAAATGAAGATTAACTTACCTTTTAATGAAAATATTTTACCTAAACGATTTGGGAAAGAAGCAGAACCTGGTGATGTTATTAAGAATAATCCAGTACGTTCATTTCCGTTTGAGATAACAGAGTTGCCAGAAGGAACAAAGTATGTAGCTATTACATTAATAGACTATGATGCTATTCCAGTTTGTTCGTTCCCATGGATTCATTGGCTTGTCACTGATATAGAGGTAGTGGATAATGAGGTTGTTATTCCTGAAAACTATAGTTTAGACTATAAAAATTCTATTAAACAGGGGAAAAATAGTTTTTCTAGTCCACTATTGGGGATGGATTTTACTGAAATTGATTCAATTTTTGTTGGACCAACACCACCTGATAAGGATCATAGATACACAATTGAAGTTTTCGCATTATCAGATAAAACATGTTTAGAGGATGGTTTTTATTATAATGAATTATTAGATGCAGTGGATTCAATTACATTAGATAGAGCTACTGCTGTTGTTATTGGTCAATTTTAAATTAAGAATTATCATTAACATTTGAAATCAAAGAACTTTTAGAAAAATTGTAGTAAATAATAAAGAAATCTATTAGTATTTTATTATCTAGCTCTTTTTAGGATACTGGGAATGATACCATTGAATTCTCAACTTAAGTTTCAGTTAAAAAAATAGTTTCAGGTTAAATTTCAGTTTTTTATTTGAACTGGAATTTACTTTTGGAATTAACATTTAAAATACTAGCTGTAAAACGTATCCACAAATAGTTGATTATCAAAGTTTAATTTGATATAATCGAAATTGGAGAGAGAAGTTAGAGAATATTAGTTTTCAATAAAGATGGTGGCTACTTCAATATGAAAGGGGATGGTGCTATGCTCGCATACACTAAAATCTGGATGAAAGGAGTAGCAAGTTGTCAGCTTACGAAATTGTACAGACGATTATTGGAATAAATCTATTGATTGTTTCAGTAGTTAGTGCATGTATTGTAGCATTAAAAAAAGACAATGAAAAATAACCATCTTTAACTTTAGCAGGGGTACTGCACCCAAAAAATTGGACAAAATATTAAGTTATTTTTGTTTAGTATTTTAAACTTTAAAGTCAGTAAATTTTATTACTTTTAGTGACTTTCATTCCTTACAGTTATTTTAGATTTTTCGAACTATTTAGTCAAGGATTTTTAAAAAGGCGTAGCCCTTTGACTAAATAGGAGAGAAATCTAAACTGTAAAAAGGAATGAAAGTCTCTTTTTATTTATATTTGTTTCTATTAATTTTTCTATAGTTTACGGGACTTAATCCACCTAAGTTCAACTTTATTCTTTCCTCATTATAATATTTTGTATAATCTATAATAGCTTCTTTTCATTCATATTTATTCTTAAAAGTATCTTCGAATCCGTAATACATCTCAGATTTTAA
>CAURVX010000040.1:0-15400 GCA_963528605.1 uncultured Gemella sp. | reverse complement strand
ATTTTTTTAAATTTTTTTCAATTTTTTTTATTAAACAAAAAACTAAATATTTTTTATTAATTATTTATAATACAGGTTATTATAAAATTTTATTATAAATATATTTAATTTTAAATTTTATAAAATATATTCCTTTATATCTATGACTCTTATCACTTTATTTTTTGTTACTATTATGCGAAAATATAATAAAGTCTTTTTAAAAGAGGTATTTAAATGAACATAATAGAAAATAAAGAATTATTTATAAGTCAAGCAACTGCTTTAGTATCAGGAGAAGATAATTTAGTTACTAACTTATCAAACCTTTCAGCTTTATACAAGGAGTACTTACCAAATACAAACTGGGTTGGTTTCTATTTATTAGATGAAGATAACAACAACTTAGTTTTAGGACCATTTCAAGGGAAAGTAGCTTGTACTCGTATACCATTTAATAAAGGTGTATGTGGACACTGCTACACAACGCGAGAAACTACCTATGTTGAAGATGTACATAAGTTTCCAGGTCATATTGCATGCGATAGTGCCACTAATAGTGAACTAGTAGTTCCAATTATCCAAAATGATAAAGTTGTAGCATTACTAGATATAGATTCTATTGAATTCAATAGATTCACTCAAGAAGAAGTTACAGCATTTAGCGATGTTACAAAACGAGTTTTTGAAAAAGTAATATTTTAATAACAATACTAAAAGGAGATATATCAAAAAAGTATATCTCCTTCTATTATTAATCTATAATACCTTTGAATCTTAGATAGTTTTCGTAATCCATCTCTTTGTTGATTGCACCTTCTGGTGTTAATTCAACTACTCTATTCGCTATTGTTTGAATAAACTCATAGTCATGAGATGTGAAGAATACAGAACCTTTGAAAGCAATAATACCTTCATTGACCGCTGTAATAGATTCTAAGTCAAGGTGGTTTGTAGGCTCATCTAAAAGAATAACGTTAGCTTTAGATAGCATCATCTTAGATAACATACAACGCATTTTTTCTCCCCCTGATAATACGTGAGCACGTTTAAGCGCTTCTTCACCAGAGAATAACATTCTTCCTAAGAATGATCGTAAGTACGCTTCACTTTCCTCTTCAGGAGAAGCATATTGACGAAGCCATTCAACTAATGAAAGTTTTAACCCTTCAAAGTATTCAGAGTTATCTTTTGGCATGTAACTTCTAGAAGTTGTAATACCCCATTTAACTGTACCACTATCTGGTTCCATTTCACCAGCAAGAATTTTTAGTAATGTAGTTTTTGCAACTTCATCCCCTAGTAAAATAACTTTATCATTAGGATTTACAGTGAAGCTTACATTACTTAATACTTCTTTACCTTCTACAGTTTTGCTTACTCCATCAACGATTAGTAGGTCATTTCCAATCTCACGATCTGGCGTGAAACGAACGTATGGATAACGACGACTACTTGGTTTAATATCGTCAAGAGTAATTTTATCAAGCATTTTCTTTCTACTTGTTGCTTGTTTAGATTTAGAAGCATTCGCTGAGAAACGTGCGATGAATTCTTGTAATTCTTTAATTTTTTCTTCTTTTTTCTTATTATTATCTTCTGCCATTCTTCTAGCAAGTTGACTAGATTGATACCAGAAGTCATAGTTACCAACGTAAAGTTGGATTTTTCCAAAGTCTAGATCACAAATGTGAGTACAAATGTTATTTAAGAAGTGACGGTCATGGCTGACTACAATAACAGTGTTCTCAAAGTTAATTAAGAACTCTTCTAACCACTTGATCGCACTAATATCAAGACCGTTGGTAGGCTCATCCAGAAGAAGTACATCTGGATTACCGAATAATGCTTGAGCTAATAGAACTTTAACTTTAATAGCATTATCAAGTTCTCCCATAAGCATTTCATGAAATTCTACAGCTATACCAAGACCTTCAAGAAGTTGTGCCGCATCACTTTCTGCTGTCCAACCATCCATCTCTGCAAACTCACCTTCAAGTTCAGCAGCAATGATTCCATCTTCTTCAGTAAATGGATCTTTCATGTAAATTTCATTCTTACGATTCATAACATCCCAAAGACGTTCATGTCCCATCATTACGACATCGATAACTCTATTTTCTTCGTATGCGAAGTGGTTTTGACGAAGTACAGCAAGACGTTCACCTTTTCCTAAAGAAACGTGACCTTGTTGTGAATCAATTTCACCAGATAATAATTTTAAAAATGTTGTTTTACCTGCTCCATTAGCCCCGATTAAACCGTAGCAGTTACCATTTGTAAATTTTATATTCACGTCTTCAAATAACTTTCTATCTGCAAAACGTAAACCTAAATTTGTTACTTGTAACATTGTTTTCTCCTTTAATTCTATAATTCTATAAAACTCTCTATATTGCTTTATACTTAAACAATTAGCTAATATAGTTAATGACCGTGGATGATTCAAATATCGTGATTTCGGAAAAATCAATATAGTCGAGTCAGCCCATTAAATACATTTTAAAATTCAATTAACCACATTGAGGCGACTTAATCAATGTGAAATTAAGAAATCACAGTAATTAAGTCGCTCCTCTATTCTAATTATTCTTCGTCTTTTTCTTTTTTACTAACACTAGCGATTAAACTTTCAATGTGTAAAGCATATTCAGCTGTAGTGTCATATTGAAAAATAAGTTCCGGAAATTTTCTAATTTTGATTTTCTTAGCAACTTCACTTTTTACGAAACCTTTAATTTTCTTAAATGCTTCTTTTGTTTTTTCTTTTTCACGTTCTCCACCTAAAATAGTATAGAACACTTTAGCTTGAGAATAATCTCCTGTCAAAGCAACTTCTGTTACAGTAACAAATCCTAAATCATAATTCTTAACTTTTGTAGCTAATACATAAGTAATTTCTTTTTTTATTTGTTCTGCAAGTCTATTAACTCTAAGTTCTGACATAAAGTTTGCCTCCTATTTTTTTACTTCTTCCATGATGTATACTTCGAAGACATCCCCTTCTTTAATATCATTGAAGTTTTCTACAGTCATACCACATTCATAACCACTTTGTACTTCTTTTACATCATCTTTAAATCTTCTTAATGTATCAATTTCACCTTCGTAAATTACTACACTATCACGGATTACACGTACTTTACCATCACGCGATACTTTACCTTCAGTTACATAAGCACCAGCGATTGTGCCAATTTTAGATACTTTATATACTTGACGTACTTCTGCAAGACCGATAACTTTTTCTACAAATTCCGGATCTAATAATCCTGTCATCGCTGCTTCGATTTCTTCTATAACTTTATAAATAATGCTGTGTAGACGGATATCTACTTGCTCAGTTTGAGCCATTTGTTTAGCATTATTATCAGGACGTACGTTAAATCCAATTACTACAGCGTTAGATGCTACCGCTAGTGTAATATCAGATTCGTTAATCGCACCAACACCAGTGTGAATAATACGTACGTTAACACCTTCAACATCGATTTTAGCTAATGACATAGCTAATGCTTCAACAGAACCTTGAACGTCTGCTTTAATAATAATGTTAAGGTCTTTCATCTCACCTTGTTTCATTTGTTCGAATAATGTATCTAATGATACAGCTGAATTTGCTTGACGAGTAGTTTCAATATATTGTTGTTGACGTTTTTCCCCGATTTGACGAGCTGTTTTTTCATCACCGAATACTACGAAACGATCTCCAGCGTTAGGAACATCTTGTAAACCTGTAATCTCAACTGGTGTAGATGGTTTAGCTGTTTGGATATTTTTGCTACGATCGTTAATCATCGCACGAACACGACCAAATGTGTTACCTACCACAAGTGGATCTCCAACATTCAAGCTACCATTTTGTACTAATAATGTTGCTACTGCTCCACGACCTTTATCAAGTTTAGCCTCGATAACTGTACCTAAAGCAAGACGATTTGGATTAGCTTTTAATTCTTGCATTTCAGTTACTAATAAGATATTTTCTAATAACTCATCAATACCTTCACCTTTAAGAGCTGAGATTGGTACAAAGATTGTATCTCCACCCCATTCTTCTGAGATTAGTCCGTATTCTACTAACTCATTCATAACTCTATCTGGGTTAGCTTGTGGTTTATCCATTTTGTTAACCGCAACGATAATTGGTACTTCAGCTGCTTTAGCGTGGTTAATAGCTTCTATTGTTTGAGGCATTACACCATCATCAGCTGCAACTACTAAGATAGTCACGTCAGTGATTTTAGCTCCACGTGCACGCATTGTAGTGAATGCTGCGTGTCCTGGAGTATCTAAGAATGTAATCTTTTTATCTTTTGCACGCACTTGGTAAGCACCAATATGTTGTGTAATCCCACCTGCTTCTCCAGCTGTTACTCGTGAATTTCTAATAGTATCTAGTAATGTAGTTTTACCGTGGTCAACGTGTCCCATAATAGTTACGATTGGAGCACGCTCTTTAAGATCTTTTTCAGCATCTTCAACTTCGAAGTAAAGATCTAAGTCTTCTTTATTAATTTCAACTTCTTCTTGTATTTCTTTACCGTAATCCATAGTGATTAACTCGATTTGCTCTAAAGTAAGAGACTGGTTAATATTCGCCATAATTTTAAGTTCCATAAATAATTTTTTAATAAGTTCAGTCGAACCTATATTTAGAACTTCTGATAACTCACCTACAGTCATGCCATCTTTAACTAAAATAGTATCTTCTGAAATTGTTTCTTCTGATGGAGCTTCAATAATTGCTGGTTGTTGTTTTTGAGTTTTTCTGTTTTTCTCTTTTTTAATTTTTTTCTTTTTATTTTTCTTACCTTCATTATTTGAAGATTGATCATTTTGCTCCGCTTTTTCTTGTTTTTTGAAAACACTATCTAGCTTAGCTAACCCCTCTTCTGTTAACATTGACATGTGATTAGATACTTCAATATTAGCATCTTTTAAAATTGTAATAAGGTCTTTTGATTGTTTTCCTACTTCTTTAGCGTACTCATAAATTCTGACTTTTTTCATTACTGTTTTCCTCCTTCTTCTAATAATTGTTTGAATTTTTTTATAAATCCATCATCAGTTATTCCTACAGCAACACGATTATCTCTTCCAATCGCGATACTAATATTTTCAATCGTAGAAAATTCGATACATTTTACATTGTAGAAATTAGCCTTGTCTGTTAATTTCTTTTTCGTATTGATACCACAATCTTCTGCAATAACTAACAATTTGATTTTATTATTTTTTAAATTTTTTGTGATTAAATCTTCACCTGTAATAAGTTTACCTGCTCTTTGCATTAAACCTAATAAATTATATGCTTTTATCATTATTTTTGTGGAATTGACTTTCTATAGATTAATCTAATTACCTCATTATAAATAGGCTCCATAACTTCTGGTGATGCAGAGAAAAACTTCTCTAATTGTTTCTTTTCTTGTGCAGCTTTAATAACTTCTAAATCTGATACTACATAAGCTCCACGTCCTGCTTTTTTACCAGTAGGATCTACAGAAATTTCTCCTTCTTTGTTCTTAACGATTCTTAATAAATCTTTTTTAGCGAACATTTCGTTTGTTAATATACATTTTCTTGTTGGTATTTTTCTTTTTTTCACAAACAACACCTCACTATTCTGCAGCTTTTATGTCGATTTTCCAACCTGTTAATTTAGCAGCTAGACGAACGTTTTGTCCTTTTTTACCAATTGCTAGAGAAAGTTGGTCATCTTTAACTTTAACATTTGCAATTTTTTCTTCTTCATCTATATTGATTTCTTCTACTTTAGCAGGAGCTAATGCATTTGTAATGAATTTAACCGGATCAGCATCCCAAGTAATGATATCAATTTTTTCACCGTTTAATTCTTCTACAATACGGTTAACACGTTCACCTTTGTTACCAACACAAGCACCTACAGGATCAATGTTTTTATCTTCAGCAAACACTGCTAATTTAGTTCTCTCACCAGCTTCACGTGATACACTCTTAATTTCTACAGTTCCACTGTAAATTTCTGGAACTTCAATTTCAAATAATCTTCTGATAAATTCAGGGTGTGATCTTGAAGCTAATACGTGAGGTTTACTTCCACGAGTTGGATTATCAACTTTCGCGATGTAAACTTTAATTGGAGTTTGTGGAACGTAAGTTTCACCTTTAACTCTTTCGTTTTCACCTAAAATCGCTTCAATTTTTCCTAATTTAACATAAACATATCTAGAATCAATTCTATCTATTGTACCTGAAAGAATTTCACCTTCGTGTTCGATATATTCTTTATAAAGGATTTCTTTTTCAGCTTCACGAAGTCTTTGTAATAAAGCTTGTTTAGCAGCTTGCGCTCCAACACGTCCAAAGTCACTTGGTAAATCAACTACTTCATAAATATCTCCAACTTCATATGCTGGATTAATTTTTAATGCATCTTCAAGAGCAAATTCAATTCTATCATCATAAACTTCTTCAACGACATCTTTTCTAATGATGAATTTGTAATCACCAGTTGTTCTATTAAAATCTACTCTTACGTTTTTTGCAGCATTAAAATTCTTTTTATAAGCTGATAGTAAAGCTAATTCAATAGCTTCTACTAGAATATCTTCTGCAATCCCTTTTTCTTGTTCAATTAATTTTATAGCTTTAAGCAAATCCTTGCTCATCTTTCTTTCTCCTTTAATAATTAAAATTTAACAGCTAATCTAATTTTAGCGATTTTAGTGTAATTAATCGTAGATTTTTTTACTCTCGCTTTATCTTTATATTCTATCGTGATTTCTTCACCTTCAACAGCTAATATATCACCATAAAATTCTTTTTGACCATCAATTTTTTCATATGTTTTTATATAAACATGCTTCCCAATAGAATTAGTAACTTCTTCTAAGTTTCTTAAATCTCTCTCAATACCCGGAGAAGAAACTTCTAAATAATATTTATCACTAATAAAATCTTCTTTATCAAGTTCTTCAGCAAGTTTTTCACTTAATAACACACAATCATCAAGCGTAAGACCACCATCTTTATCGAAGTAAATACGTAAAAAGTACTCTGTACCCTCCTTAACATATTCCACATCATAAAGAGAAAATTCCGTATTTTCAGTCTGTTTCATTGCTATAACTTTAACTTTTTCTACAATACTCATACAGCATACCTCTTTCTTAAATTTTTATTGCAATATAAAAGAGCGGAGAACCTTTCAAAATTCACCACCCTTTCGGTAATTTATTTCAATGTATAAAAATTATAACACATGATTATAAATAAATCAAATAATAACTACATTTTTGTACGAATTACTTCGATTTTGTATCCGTCTGGATCTTTAATGAAGTAGTATCCTGGCGGGAATCCTGGTAAACCTTTAAGGTCTGTTACATCATATCCTGCCGCTTTGTGTTTTTCATATAGTCCTTCTAAATCTTCTACAGAAATAGCTATGTGTCCATATCCATCACCAAGTTCATATGCGCCATGATCGTAGTTATAAGTTAATTCTAACTCATAGTTTGAACCTGGTAAAGTTAAGTATACTAATGTAAACTTGTACTCAGGAAAATCTCTTTCACGACTTACTACAAAGTCAAACGCTTCAGTATAAAATTTAACTGATTTTTTTAAATCTGCTACACGGTAGCAAGTGTGTGCCATTGTTTGTACCATAATTTCTACCTCATAATTTTTTATTATAATATTGTCCATCCAATTGCAACTGCACCTAATCCAAGGTGTGTAGAAATAACTGGACTTATACCATCTATATCGACAGTTACATTTGAATAATTTTCTTCAATGTATTTTTTAATCTCTTCTGCTTTATCTAATGCATCAACATGTAAAACACAAACTGTAATATGTTTTCCTTCATGTTGTCTATAGTACTCATCAAACAATTCGTACATTCTTGATACAACTTTTTTATAAGTACGAATTTTTTGGAACGGTACAATAACCTTATCATCAAAATGTAGTAACGGTTTTACTTGAAGTAAACTCCCTACTACTGCTTGAGCCCCACTTAAACGTCCACTTCGTTGAAGGTGAGATAAATCGTCTGCCATAAAATATGCGTCCGATACTTTTTTCATTTCATTTAATGTTGAAATTATTTCACTAGAAGTTTTTCCTTCTTTAATTAACTTAGCAGCCTTTATAGCATAATATCCTTCAGGTCTACAAGAGACTTCAGAATCAAACGGATGAACATTCAATCCATCAACCATAAGACCAGCTACAGAGTAAGATGTGAATGTACCACTAATTCCACTAGAAAGTGCAATGGCAATAACATCAGTATACCCTTCTTCTTTTAGTTTTTCTAAGCAAGATACAACCTCACCTATAGCAGGTTGAGAAGTTGTAGGGAAGGCATTGTTTGGGTCTCTTAGGTATTCGTGATATTTATCAAGTGGCATATCGATAACTTCTTTATACGAATTATTATCAATAATTAGATTTAAATAAACAGTACGAATATCTAGTTCTTTCTTTAAATCTTCTGATAAATATGCAGTTGAATCCATAATTATAGCAATCTTTTCCACATTCTATCCTACTATCATAAAGATAGCTTTTCCTTTCTTAGAATTTTTCGATATTATAAAGTTCAAGCTCCACTTTAGTTTCTCTACCCATAAGCTCGATCATAACATCAGCTTTATAGTTATGTAAGTCTAAGTTTACAACTTTTCCTTCCATATCAACGAACGGACCAGAGATAACACGAACATAATCTCCAACTTCAATATCAATATCTACAACATTCGATAGACCCATTTGTTGTAAAATAAAGTTAATTTCTTCTGGTAATAATGGACTAGGTTTTGAACCACCGCCATGTGATCCCACAAATCCAGTTACACCAGGTGTATTTCTAACTACAAACCATGAATCATCTGTCATTACTAACTCAACAAGTACATATCCAGGGAATGTTTTTCTATTAACTTCTTTTTTCTTTCCTGTTGGAGTTAAGATTGTCTCTTTTTCTTCTGGAACAACGATTCTGAAAATTTTGTCTTCCATACCAAGAGACTCAACTCTTTTTTCAATATTATCTTTTACTTTGTTTTCATATCCAGAATACGTATGTATTACATACCACTCTTTACTTACTGTATCGCTCATAATAACCTCTCTTATCTACTGAAGTGTCTAATTCCAGCAGTTATTCCTAAATCAACTACGTAGCTAAATAACATTAATATTCCAACTACAACAATAACAATTAGTGTTTTTCTAACAAGTTCACTAAAAGTTGGCCAACTTACTTTACGCATTTCTGTGGCAACTTTTTTCAAGAATCTAATCATTTATTAACAATCCTCCACATAAATTTCTTTACTCTCTGCATTTTATAAATTATATCATAGTATAATTTATAAGTCTATATCTTTAAATATATTGCATTCTTGTACAATATACTATTGTATCATTAAATCAAAAACATTTCAATTAAATAAAGTCTCAAAGAACATCTAGGTTTTCTTGAAATTATTTTTCTAATAAATCATAAGTAGCCGTTAATGTATTTCTCATTAACATTGTGATTGTTAAAGGCCCTACTCCTCCAGGTACAGGAGAAATATAAGAAACTTTCTCCAAAAACTCATCTAGATTTACGTCTCCAACTAACTTACCGTCTTTGTAGTTATTACCTACATCGATGATTGTACAAGTTGGTTTTACTTTTTCTTTACCGCTTAAGAAATGTGCAACTCCTACACAGCTTACGATAATATCAGCTTGTTCTATAAGTGCTTCTAAATCTTTAGTTCTAGAATGAGCAGTAATTACAGTTGCATTGTTTTGAAGTAATAAAGTTGAAATAGGTTTACCTACAATATTACTTCTTCCTATTACTAAAGCAAGTTTTCCAGAAATTTCCTCACCAGTTGATTTAATCATTTCTAAAATACCTAATGGTGTACAAGGAATAAGTTTGGCTTCTCCAATCACTAACTTTCCAACATTTATAGGATGGAAACCATCTACATCTTTTGATGGAGTTACAGCATTTAGAACTTTTTCTGCATCTATGTGTTTTGGTAATGGTAATTGTACTAAAATTCCATGAACCTTATCATCACTATTTAATTTTTCAATTTCATTTAATAAATCATCAGTAGAGATTTCTTCTGGTAACTCGATTTTTATAGAATTTATATTATTCTCTATACACGCTTTATGTTTAGAATTAACATAACTTCTTGATGCTTTATTATCTCCTACTAAAACAACTGCAAGTGTAGGCTCAACACCTTTTTCTCTTAAAGCAGTTGCTTCGTTTTTAATTTTTTCTCTTAACTCTTTCGCAAGTTGTGTTCCACTAATGATTTTCGTCATTCTTTTTTCCCTTTCCAATTTTTAATTTTGATTGATTTTCTGTCCCACTCATTAATCTCTGTATATTCTTTTTGTGCATATAAATAACAAAAATACACATCACTATCATAATCCACTTATCAAATCCAGTTTCAAAAAAGCTAAGGTACCCAATAGCAGTTAAACTAATAAGTATACTACCTAGTGAAACATATCCTGTTAAAAATAGTGTTGAAAAGAAAATAGCTAAAAGTAACAAGCTTAACATAGGATATAAGAAGATAAATACTCCTGAACCCGTAGCTACGGCTTTTCCACCTTTGAAGTTTGCAAAGATAGGAAAAACATGTCCTACCATTGCAAATGCTCCAAATATTGATAAAAAGTCTACTCTTCCTAACATCAATGTTGGAAGAAATGTAGCGATTATCCCTTTAGATACATCACATATAAATACTGTAACACCTGCCTTTTTTCCGAGACATCTAAAAGTATTCGTTGTACCTAAATTTCCACTTCCAAGTGTTCTAATATCAGTATTGTAAAATACTTTCCCTACTATTAATGCAAAAGGTATCGAACCAATTACATATGCTAAAACGCAAAATAATATTATCTGTGTAATCATAGACTACCTACCTAATAATAGCTCCGTACTCTGTAAGTGCAGAAAGTACTTTATCATGTACCGCTGTTACTTCTTCATCTGTTAAAGTTTTTTGTTTATCACTATATGTAATAGTTAAAGCTAGTGATTTCTTACCAACTAATAACTCAGCACCAATATATAAGTCGAATAATTCCACTTTAGTAATTAATTTACTATTTACTGATTCAATTACATTATAGATATTTTGATATTCATCTTTAACATCAACTAACATAGCGATATCTCTTGTAATTTCAGGATATTTAGTTACCTCTTCATACTTAGGTTTAACTTTACTTTCTGAAATAACTTCATCTAAATTAATTTCAAATACATATGTAGTATTTAATCCAAGCTTATCTGCAACTTGTGGGTGAACTTCTCCAATAAATCCAATACGTTTTTCACCTAAATATACCTCAGCGAAACGTCCCGGATGCATACCTTCAAGTTTAGATTTTTTATATGTAACTTTTTCATCTAAACCTAAACGATCAAAAATAACTTCTAAGTATCCTTTAGCCGCGAAGAAGTCTAATGAGCTACTTTCTTTAAGCCATTTAGTCGCTCTTTCTTCTCCAGTTAGTACAGCACTTAAGTATAGTGTTTCTTTAGGTTGGATATTATCATCTCCACTACCGAAGAAGACACGTCCAATTTCAAGAAGTTTTAGATCTTTTTGTTTTCTAGCTACGTTGTATTGAACAGTGTTTAATAATCCTGGAACTAAACTTTGACGTAATGTCGAGTGAGTTTCAGTCATAGGCATTAATAATCTAACTTTGTGGTGATCTTCTAAAGTATACTCCGTAGCTTCTTCTTCTGATACTAATGAATAGTTAATAGTATCGTTAAATCCTAAGCTAGCGTATACTGCGCGCAGATCACGTACCATTCTTTGTGAATAAGTTAAACCACCTTTAGTAGTTTTAGAGAACTTTGGTAATGTTGAAGCTAGATTATCATATCCATAAATTCTAATAACTTCTTCAACTAAGTCT
Organism: uncultured Gemella sp.; assembly: GCA_963528605.1. Classification (GTDB taxonomy): domain Bacteria; phylum Bacillota; class Bacilli; order Staphylococcales; family Gemellaceae; genus Gemella. The sequence continues at coordinate 3,451 of CAURVX010000040.1, read as the reverse complement.
TGTTTAATTGAGATATCGGGTCTTCTAGTAGGTACTTTAACCACTAAGTTTTCTCCTGTTACTTCTACTGTAAAACTTAATCCTTCTAAAATAGCTGCAATCTCTTCAGTAGATAATGTAATTCCAAGGTAGTTGTTAATATATGAAGTAGTAATTTCTACAACTTTCTCTTCTTCTTTATTAACTACTCCAACTGAACTTTCAACTACGGCATTTGGACATAATTCTAAGATTAATTCTACTGCACGAGCAAGGGCTACTTTTTGCATATTAGGATCAATACCTTTTTCAAATCTTGCAGAAGAATCACTTCTTAACCCATGAGCAGCTGAAGTACGACGAACTGATGTCGGATTAAAATATGCAGATTCTAAAATAATATTTTTAGTCTCTTCACTTACCTCTGTGTTTTTACCACCCATTACTCCTCCAAGAGCAATAGCGCGCGTTCCATCAGTTATTACTAAATCAGATGTTTGTAATTTTCTCTCTTCTCCATCAAGAGTTTCTAAAACTTCACCTTCTTTAGCATCACGAACTACGATTTTATCTCCAACTAAATCTTTATCGAATGCATGCATTGGTTGACCAAATTCTAACAATACGTAGTTTGTAATATCTACAATGTTGTTAATAGGACGAATTCCAGAATTCATAAGTCTTGTTTGTAACCATAGTGGCGAAGATTTCACTTCAACATTTTTCACTATTTGACCTACATAGTTTCTACAAGAATCACTTTCAATAGCAACTTGTAATGATGTATCTTCGTAATTTTCTTCTTTTTCTACATCATTAAAGCTAACTTTGTTATTGTATAAAGCTCCTAATTCATAAGTAAGACCACGCATACTTAATGCATCCGCTCTGTTAGGTGTAATTGATAAATCTAAGATATAATCATTTAAACCAAGTACTTCAACAACATCAGAACCTAACTCTTGCTCAGTCTCAAATACGTAGATACCTTCTTGATAATTTTTAGGAACCACACTCTTACTTAATCCTAATTCAGCTAATGAACAAATCATACCTTGTGATTCTACACCACGAAGTTTAGCTTTTTTAATTTTAATACCTGGTAATTTTGCTCCTACTTTAGCAACAATTACATATTGTCCAGCATCAACATTTGGTGCACCACAAACAATTTGTAGGTTTTCTTCTTCACCAACGTTTACTTGACATACATTTAATTTTTCAGCATCAGGGTGCTTTTCTTTAGATACTACATACCCAACTACAACGTTAGATATTTCTTCTGCTAAATATTCAACACCTTCAACTTCAATACCACCACGTGTGATTTTTTCAGATAATGCATTTGCATTATCTTCAACATTCGTATATTGTTTTAACCAATTATAACTTACTAACATTACTACCTCCTATTAATCGTTTCTATCACTATTGAATTGTTGTAAGAATCTTACATCATTTGTATAGAAGCTTCTAATATCGCTAATACCATATTTTAACATCGCAACACGTTCAGGACCCATACCAAAGGCAAATCCAGTATATACTTCAGGATCAAAACCAGCCATTTTAAGAACATTAGGATGAACCATACCTGCTCCTAATATTTCAAGCCATTTAATGTTTTCTTCATCATCTTCATTCCCCCAAGATACATCAACTTCAACAGATGGTTCAGTAAACGGGAAGAAACTTGGACGCAGGCGAATTTTTTTATTTTCACCGAATACAGCTTTAATAAAATGCTCTAAAGTCCCTTTTAAATCACTGAATGTAATATTTTTATCTACTACTAATCCTTCAATTTGAGTAAATTGGTGTGAGTGAGTAGCATCATCATTATCACGACGGAATACTTTACCAGGACAAATAATCTTGATTGGTCCCTCACCATTAGCTTTTAACATTTCACGAGCTTGAACTGGTGAAGTTTGTGTTCTCATTAATAATTCATTTGTAATATAGAATGAATCTTGCATGTCACGAGCTGGGTGATCTTTTGGTAAATTTAACATTTCAAAGTTAAATTTGTCAGTTTCTACCTCTGGACCCTCTGCAACTGAATATCCCATAGAAATAAATATTTCTTCTATTTCTTCAATAATTTTATTTAGTGGGTTTAATCCACCTAACTCAACTTTTTTACTAGGTAGCGTAACATCAATATCCTCACTAGCTAATTTCAACTCTAATGCTACCTTAGCTAATTCAGCTTTTTTCTCTTCTAAACTATCATTGATGAATGTTTTTACCTCATTAACAAGTTTACCAAAGGTAGGTCTTTCTTCTGGAGATAAATCACGTGCACCTTTCATAACTTCCGTTAATGCACCTTTTTTCCCTAAAAATTTAACTCTTAGGTCATAAAGTTCTTTTTCATCTTTAATCGTTTTAACTAATTCTAAATATTCTTTTCTTATATTCTCTAAAGTCATAAGTTCCTCCTTAAAAATTTAATATAAAGACATTGCTATAAGTTCTATTATTTATCCAAAATAAAAAGCCCCTCAAGACTTAGTCTCAAGGGACGAATATATCGTGGTACCACCCGTATTTTAAAGCATAATTGCTTCCTTAATATAGTTGATAACGGGTACCACCCGATCGTACTCATAGTCTACTTATACAATTACTCATAAGCTGAAAATATATTCTCAGTTCATACAACTCTTTCAGTCACGAAGTTGCTCCCTGTTAAAAACATCCAATATACCGTCTTAATCATCGTTTTTTAAAAAATTTATACTTAAAATGATAATACAAATATTCAGGAATGTCAACAGATATGGCTATTTGAATAATAAATTACTTCCTGTTTTTGTATTTTACATTCTACAAAACTATAATTATATTATTTGAAGAACTTTACTCAAGATAAAAAAGACTTCCGATTTTCATCAAAAGTCTTTTAATAATTATTTAGTATATTCTGCAACTAATGCTAATACTTCTTCAGTAGTTGAACACATAATAGCTTTATCAACTAATTCTTTCATCTTATCTAATGATAAGTTTTTGATTTGGCTACGTGCTTGAAGAATTGAAGTAGCCGACATAGAGAACTCATCTAATCCCATACCTAATAGTAATGGAATAGCTAAGCTGTCTCCAGCCATTTCTCCACACATTCCAGTCCATTTACCTTCTTTGTGAGATGCTTCAATAACATTTTTCACAAGACGTAAGATTGCTGGGTTATATGGTTGATATAAGTATGATACTTTTTCACTCATACGGTCTGCTGCCATAGTGTATTGAACTAAGTCGTTAGTACCGATTGAGAAGAAGTCTACTTCTTTAGCAAAGATATCAGCGATAACAGCAGTTGATGGAATTTCAACCATAATACCTAATTCTATATCGTTACTTACTGCAACACCTTCTGCTACTAGTTTTTCTTTTTCTTCTAAGAATAATGCTTTAGCATCTCTGAATTCTTGAACTGTAGCGATCATTGGGAACATTACACAAA